>NZ_JBHVWS010000001.1:0-327006 GCF_042882185.1 Streptomyces sp. NPDC058239 | reverse complement strand
TCCTCTACCAGCTCGCAATTATTTAATTTATTTTTGTTTGTGTGGGGTTGTTTGTTCTTTTTTCTAACTCCCCGCCGGGGGCCCCCCCCCCCCGCCGGGCCCCCCCCCCCCCCCCACGCTTTACGCCGGCCTGCGGCCGAGAGTGTGTCCTCGATCTCCACCACAGCCTCAAGGGCATGGGCGGGGCCCCTCGGCGGGCCTGATTTCGGCCTCGCGCCGTCGGTGCTCGCGGTCGCCGGGCGGATGGATCAAACCCGCGTCTGTACGCGAACGCCGGCTGGGCAAGGCCGAGCCCGTCCGGCGATCGAGGACGGAACCGTCAGGCGGATGGGGCTCGCGCCGGAACCCGTCCAGCACCTCACCCGTCGCCCAGCCTCTGTGCCAGCGCCAGCGTGCGGCGGGCCGATGCCACTACAGCCGCGTCGACGAACCGGCCGTCGGGGAGAGCCAGCGCGCCCTCGTCCGTCACGGCCGCCGCCACGATCTCCTTCGCCGCCTCGACCTCCTGTGCCGTCGGGTGGAACGCCCGCTCGATGACCGGGAGCTGGCGGGGATGGATCGCCGCCCGGCCCAGAAAGCCCAGCGCGCGGCCATGCGCGCAGGACGCCCAGAGGCCGTCCAGGTCCCGTACGTCCGGGAACACCGACTGGGTGGGTGGCGCGAGCCCGGCCGCGCGGGCGGCGACCACGACCCGGCTGCGCGACCAGTCCAGCCCGGCGTCCTCCCGTACCCCCAGATCGGCCCGGAGGTCCGCCTCGCCCAGTGCGATGGAGCGGACCTGGGGATGGGAGACGGCGACCGTGTACGCGTGCTCGATGCCGAGCGCCGATTCCAGCAGCGGACAGAGCGCGACCCCCGGTGCCACAGCGGCGATGTGATGGACGGACGCCGCATGCGTGATCTTCGGCAGCCGGAGTTCGGCGAGGCCCGGCAGCCCGGCCAGGGCGAGGACGTCCGCCTCGGTGTGGACCCGGACATGGATCGGCACGGCCGTCTCCTCGACCACCTCGGACAGGAGCTCGGCGGTGGCGGACCGTGCGTACTCCTTACGGTCCGGCGCGACCGCGTCCTCCAGATCGACGATCACCACGTCCGCTCCCGAGTCGCGCGCCTTGCGTACCACCTCGGGCCGGTCCCCGGGGACGTACAGCAGGGTGAGGGGGACCGTCGCCGTCACAGGACGTGCTCCGCCCGCAGCGCGGCGATCTCCGGGCCCGACAGACCCAGTCCGGTGAGGATCGCGTCGGTGTCCGCACCGTGCGGCCGGCCCGCCCAGCGGATTGCGCCCGGTGTCCCCGAGAGACGGAACAGGACGTTCTGCATCCGCAGCGGCCCCAGCTCCGGATCGTCGACCTCGGTGATGGAGTCCAGGGCCCGGTACTGCGGATCCTCCATCACGTCCCGGATGTCGTGGATGGGCGCGATCGCCGCCTCCGCCTTGTCGAACGCGGAGACCGCGTCCTCACGGGTGTGCCGGGCGATCCAGTTGCCGACCGCCTCGTCGAGCTCGTCGGAGTGCTCGGCGCGGGTGGTGCCGGAGCCGAACCAGGGTTCGTCGATCAGCTCGGCCCGGCCGACCAGATGCATGACCCGTTCGGCGATCGACTGCGCGGACGTGGAGACGGCCACCCAGTGCCCGTCCGATGTGCGGTACGTATTGCGCGGGGCGTTGTTCCGGGAGCGGTTGCCGGTGCGCGGTTGTACGTAGCCGAGCTGGTCGTACCAGACCGGCTGCGGGCCGAGCACCGTCAGGATCGGCTCGATGATCGCCATGTCGACGATCTGCCCCTCCCCGGTCCTGTCGCGTCCGGCGAGTGCGGCCATCACGGCGTACGCGGTGGCCAGCGCCGCGATCGAGTCGGCGAGCCCGAACGGCGGCAGCGTGGGCGGTCCGTCCGGTTCTCCGGTGATCGCGGCGAATCCGCTCATCGCCTCGGCCAGTGTGCCGAAACCGGGGCGGTGTGCATACGGGCCGAACTGGCCGAAGCCGGTGACCCTGGCCAGCACCAGCCGCGGGTTGACGGCGTGCAGTTCCGCCCAGCCGAGACCCCAGCGCTCCAGCGTCCCGGGCCGGAAGTTCTCGATGATCACATCGGTCCCGGCGGCCAGCCGGAGCAGGATGTCGCGCCCGTCGGGGCTGGACAGATCGAGGGTCAGATTGCGCTTGTTGCGGCCGAGCAGCTTCCACCACAGGCCGACGCCGTCCTTCGTGGGGCCGTGCCCGCGCGACGGATCGGGCTTGCGCGGATGCTCGACCTTGATCACCTCGGCGCCGAAGTCGCCGAGCATGGTGGCGGAGAGGGGGCCTGCGAAGAGCGTGGCGAGGTCGATGACCCGCAGTCCGGTCAGAGGCGCCTGCGCAGTCGTGTTCATGCGGCGTCGATCTCGCTGCGGTACGGCATGGAGGTCGAGGCGCCCGGCCTCTGTACGCAGAGCGCGGCGGCGGACGATGCCCAGGCCAGTGACTCGGGTACGGGCCGTCGCTCGCCGAGAGCCACGGCGAGCGTGCCGACGAAGGTGTCCCCGGCCCCGGTGGTGTCGACGGCGGTGACCTCGATGGCGGGGAAGAGGATGGGTTCGCCGCCCCGGGCCGCGTAGAGGCAGCCCTTCGAGCCGAGTGTGACGACGACCGCCGGGACCTGGCTGAGCAGGATCTGCGCTGCCGCACGGGGATCCGCGGAACCGGTGAGCTCGGCCGCCTCGTGCTCGTTGGGGATCAGCAGATCGACGCAGTCGAGGAGTTCGGAAGGCAGGGGCTGTACGGGGGAGGGGGTGAGGATGGTCCGTACGCCCTGGGCGTGGGCCACCCGCGCGCCCTCCATCACGGCGGGCAGCGGCAGCTCCAGCTGGAGGAGCAGCAGATCGGCTCCGGCGATGGCGGCCATTTCACCGGGGCCGAGGGCGGTGACGGTGCCGTTGGCGCCGGGGATCACCACGATGGAGTTGGAGCCCATGTCGTCGACGACGATGTGCGCGGTGCCGCTGGGGCCGTCCGCGGTGTGCAGCAGATCGGTGTCGACGCCGGCGTGCTCCAGGTTGGACCGCAGCAGGGTGCCGTACTCGTCGTCGCCGACCGCGCCGATCATCGTCACCTCGCCGCCCGCACGGGCGGCGGCGACGGCCTGGTTGGCGCCCTTGCCGCCGGGAATGGTGCGGAAGTCCCGTCCGGTGACGGTCTCTCCGCGCTCCGGAGCCCGTGCGACGTAGGCGACAAGGTCCATATTGGTGCTGCCGAGCACCGCGATGCCGGTCATGGGCGGAGTGCCTCCTTGTGGGTGAGCCGGTGGGTCTGTTCGGCGAGTGCGTCGAAGCCGATGGAGTCGAAACCGGGGACGGACGTGGCGAGGCGGTTCTTCAGCGGGGTGGTCCAGCGGTCGGGCAGCGCGTCGGGGCTCCCGGCCAGCAGACCGGCGAGCGAACCGGCAGTCGCGCCGTTCGAGTCGGTATCCCAGCCACCCGACACGGCACGGCAGATGGAGTCGGAGAAGTCTCCGTCGGCGTGTGTGAGGGCGGCGGCGAGCAGTGCGGCATTGGGCAGCACATGGACCCAGTGGTAGCTGCCGTACTCGGCGTGCAGCCGGTCGGCCACCGCGTCGAAGCCGCTCTCGCCGTGGGCCGCCCCGACACCGAAACGCACCGCGTGCGCGAACCGTGAACGCGGCGGGACCACACGCAGTCCGGCGGCCAGACAGTCGTGCACATCACTCTCACCGCCGGCCGCCTCGGCGAGCGCCGCGGCGGTGAACATCGCCCCGTACACCCCGTTGGCGGTATGGGTGAGGACGGCGTCCCGGTGCGCCTGCTCCGCCGCGGCCGACGGGTCGCCCGGATGCGTCCAGCCGTGCACATCGGCCCGGATCAGGGCACCGATCCACTCCCGGAACGGGTTGCGGTACCTGGCGGTGTGCGGGGGCTCGATCCCGTCGAGCAGGTTGCGGTACGCAACTCGCTCGGCGGTGAACGTCCGGCCGGCCGGGAGTTCGTCGAGCCAGAGCCGGGCGAGATCGCAGGTGGTGAAGGAGGGACCGTACCGCTGGAGCAACAAGACAGTGAGAAGGGGGTAGTTGAGATCGTCATCCTCCGGCATGCCGTCGATGTTCTCGGCCAGGGAGGTGTGTGCGGAGCGTCGGTTCCAGGGGTAGGTGGCGGCCAGTTCGGCGGGCAGCCCCTTGGCGGTGAACCAGGTGGACAGTGGCCAGTTGCCACTGGCGCGCGCCAGTGCGCGGATTCCTGTGAGCGGCAGTTTCTCGACGGGTTTGCCGAGCAGACAGCCGGCGGCCCGGCCCAGCCAGGCGGTGTGCAGGCGGTCCTGACTCACCGGCGGCGGGTCCGTGCGGGGGACCGGCCAGTCCGGGCAGGCCGCCCGGATCGCGGTCAGCTCCGTCGGCTCGTCGGCCTCCAACGGTGATTCCAGCAGGGCGAGTTCGTCGAGCAGCCGTTCGGCGAGCGCGCGCAGCTCGGGTGCCGCAGGCGTCGACGCGCCCGCGCGCTCCGGGGCGGGGGCGCCGCCCGCCTCGTACCACCGGCGCGCGATGGCTCGCGCGTCCCGTCCGTCCTCGGCCGCCTGGCGCAGCTCGTGCCCGACCAGGTCCTCGGGCTGCACCCACGTCACCCGTACCTTCATGGCGTACCCACCAGCGCGGCGAACGCCGACTCGTGCGCGCGGCGCCGGGCCGTGTCCCGTACGAACACGTCGCGGGAGACGTCGGCCAGGGTCCGCGCGGGGGCGTGCAGATCGAGCCGGCTGGCCTCGGCGACCGTTCTCGCCCAGGCGGCGGGGATCGCCCGCTCACCGTGGAGCGCGCCCGCGATCGCGCCGCTCATCGTGGCGATCGAGTCGCAGTCCCGGCCGTAGTTGACCGAGCCGAGGACCGCGTGCCGGTAGTCGCCGTCCGCTACCAGCAGCATGCCGAGCGCGATCGGGAGCTCCTCGATGGAGTGCAGCCGGGACGGCCGGCGGGCGCCGAGGGACGGGGCGCGATAGTCGGGGCCGACGGTGTCGAAGGGTGCGACGGCGGTACGCAGCGGAGTCAGCGCCGACTCGAAGTCGCGGTGCCGTACGGCCACTTCGCACACCGCCTCGATGGCGGCATGCGTCCCGTCCTTGGCGAGCGACAGACAGGTGTCGACGACGGTGGCGGGCGTCGCGTCCGGGGCGCAGGCGGCGGCGACGGCCGCCGCGAAGACTCCGGCCGCCTCCCTGCCGTACGAGGACTGATGGGCACCGGCGACATCCAGCGCCTCGGCGTACGCGGCCTGCGGGTGGGCGGCGTTGACCAGGCCGACCGGTGCCATGTACATCGCCGCACCGCAGTTGACGATGTTTCCGGAGCCCGCCTCGCGCGGATCGACATGCCCGTAGTGCAGCCGCGCGACGATCCACTTCTCGGCGAGGAAGATCCGCTGGAGCGGCAGCGCGTGGGCCTCCAGCTCCGGGATCCAGCGGGGGGTGGAGATCAGCTCCGGCACGAGATGGTCGGCGACCGCGTACGCGTCGAGATGGTCGCGCACGGCGCCGTACACCCGCACCAGCGCATGGGTCATCAAGGTGTCGTCGGTGACGTGTCCGTCGCCCTTGTGGTACGGGGCGATGGGGCGGGCGGTACGCCAGTCGTCGCCGTCCCACGGGCCGACGACGCCGCTGATCCGCCCGCCGTGGCGTGCCACGATCTGCTCGGGGGGCCGGCCCTCGACCGGACCGCCGAGCGCGTCGCCGACCGCGGCGCCGACGAGCGCTCCCGTGATCCGTTCATCAAGTGTGAGTGCCGTGGTCTTCGCCTCGGACCGCATGGGCGTCGTGGATGTCATGTCCGAATTGTCCACCCGCGGGCTTCGGTTCCGTGTCTGCCAGCAGCCCGGCGAGTTCGATGAGATCGGTCCCCGCGAGTCGGGGCAGCGCACACCCCGCCAGGGTGCGGCAGGCCTCGCGCCAGCCGTCCGGGAGGGCGCCGATGCCGCCGAGCGCACCGGTCAGAGCGCCGGCCAGCGCGGGCGCCGAGTCGGCCACCCGTGACAGGCATGCCGCCGCGGGAATGGCCTGGGCGATCTGGCCGCGGGCCGCGGTGGCCAGGGCGAGGGCGACCGGGACGGTCTCGGCAGCGGCGATCCCGTAGCTGTAGACGTGGTCCACGATCTGATGCTCCAGCACCGGTACGAGGGCGAACGCGCCGGCCGCCTCGCCGACGAAGTCGCGGGCGATCCGGACGGCGTGGGCGGCGTTGCGGGCGATCTCCGTGCCGTCGGGGAGCTGGGCGAGCGCGGCGTTCACCGCGGTGTCCACGTCCGCACCGCC
The DNA here is from genome assembly GCF_042882185.1 of Streptomyces sp. NPDC058239. Classification (NCBI taxonomy): domain Bacteria; kingdom Bacillati; phylum Actinomycetota; class Actinomycetes; order Kitasatosporales; family Streptomycetaceae; genus Streptomyces; species Streptomyces sp. NPDC058239. Next base: position 320,714 of record NZ_JBHVWS010000001.1, on the reverse strand, counting down.
CAGGGCCTCGGCGATCGCGGCCGCCATCGCGCGGGCACCGTGCACACCGTCGCCGTCCTGGGTGTAGCGGGCATCGAACTCGGCGAGGTCGGCGGCGGCCCCGGGGTCCGCGGGGTGGACGACGGCGAGCACGGCGGCCCGTACGCAGGCCGCGTCGTCGAAGTAGTGCGGGTTGTCGTGACCGGTGGCGGGCGGGCGCAACCCGGCGGCGAGATTGCCGAGCCCGGCCCGCACCGAGATCCGGGCGCGCAGGGGGAGCACCGCGGACTCGACCTCGGGGGCACGGGCGGCAGCCGCGGCGACCTCGGCCGCCAGAGCGTTCCAGGCGACGTCGATGGCGGCCCGCACTCGGCGTTCGGGGGACAGCCCGTGCAGCGGACCGGCCGCCGAGGTGAGCACGGTCCCGGCGGCGAACGCCGCCCATTCGGCGTCGTCGGAGGGCCCGAGGCGCAGGGGTTCGGGCGGCTGGTTGAGCGCGATGGGCACGGGCAGCGTGGTCGTGGCGTTCTGCTCGGCGAAGGTGTCGAGTTCCCGGGTGAGGCGCCGGGTCCACTCGGGCATCCTGGCGGCCCGGTGCCGCGCGGCGGGCCACCCGGCGGCGTCCCCGGAGGCGAGCCCGAGCAACAGCCCCTCGATCCGGGCCCTGTGCCCGGGGGCGGGACGGGTACGGATACGGGAGGCGGCGGTGCGGGGGGCATCGTGCGGGGCGTCTGGGTGGGGGTCCTTCCGAGTGCCGCGCGCGGTGGTCATCACTCCACCACCGTTCCGCCCGTGGTGGGGGAGGTGGCGGACGGGGCGCCGGGCGGCGCGTACCCGGTGCCGGTGTCCCGCGCCGGGGCGCCCTCCGGCGTACCGGCGTCGTTCCGCGCGCCCTTGTACACCTCGTCCGCGTCGTCCGGGGTGAGCAACTCCGCGATGTCCAGGACGTGGTAGCCCCGCATCGACGGCAGGCAACTGCCCCGGACCGGGCCGATCGCCTCCCCCCAGTGCCGCGGAATCGCGGACGCCCCGTGCAGGGCGCCGGCCAGGGCCCCCGCCACCGCGGCCGTCGTGTCCGCGTCGCGGCCCATGTTGACCGCGGTCAGCACTGCCGTACGGAAGTCGCCGCGCGCCGCCGCGAACGCGCCGAAGGCCAGGCCGACCGCCTCGGGCGCCAGGTCCGTCCACGGATAGCCGCCGACGACAACCGCGGAGCGCACCGCGCGTTCCCTGGTGAGCCGGTCGGGGTACGTGCGCTGTGCCGCCGCCACCGCGCGCCGCAGCGAGCGCGCTGTCCAGGAGTCCATGGGGACGACGGACAGCGCGGCGGCGATCACCGACGCGACCCCGGCACCCACCATCGCAGCGGCCACCCCGGCCGCCACCGCCTGGCCGCCGTAGATGCCCTCCCCGTCATGGCTGACCCGCCCGTCCACCGCGACCAGCCGCGCCGCCTCGTCCGGCCGGCCCGCCGCGAAGACGCCGAACGGCGCCGCCCGCATCGCCAGGCCGTCGCTCCAGGCGTGCCGGTGCTGAGCGGAGATCGGGGCGGCGAGGCCCCGGCGCAGATTCTCCAGCGTGCCCCGCTCACTGAACCCGGCGCCGCGGAACGGCCCCTCGTCCAGGTCGGCGATCCACAGATGCCAGGCCCGCTCCACATGGGTGACGGTCAGCGCCGAACCGTGCCGGGCTAGCAGCAGCCCGGAGAAGATCGCGTACTCCGTGTCGTCCGTACCCGCGGGGTCGTCGCTCACGAAGCCCTCGATCCGGCCCCAGCGACGACGGATCTCGGACGGCCGCAGATTCTCCGCCGGTGCGCCCAGCGCGTCACCGACCGCGAGGCCGAGCAGGGAGCCCCGGGCCCGGTCGCCCAGGTTTCCCCGCGACACCTCGCCCCGGTCCGTGCCACCTCGTACCGCCGCCTCCGTACCGCCCGTCCGCGGCTCTGCCGGATTTCCTGCAATCAACTCCATCGCGTCGACCCTTCGCTCACACCGAGCCAGTTCTCGTACCTGCTCGATCTGTGCCACGCGGAGCCCCGACAGAGGCCGATAATCGCAACAAAAGGGCCAGTCGGATGACGGCTCAGAGGCAGTAAGTCAGGCCGTACTTACCTGGTCACAGGGGCAGGTAAGTACGGCCTGCCTTGCTGGCGGGGGGCCTTTTTCGTGCGTACTTTCGATGGTGTTGAGCGGGGGCGGAGCGCGTGAAACCCGCTGCCGGAGAAGGGGAGAGCTGTGTCCATCATCGAGACCGACGCCGTACTGCACGAGGCGCACCGCGACAACCACAGCCACCGCGATGTGAACGGCGGCTGGCTGCGCCCGGCGGTGTTCGGCGCCATGGACGGGCTGGTCTCCAACCTCGCGCTGATGACCGGCGTCGCGGGCGGTGCCGTTGCCCAGCAGACGATTGTGATCACCGGTCTGGCGGGCCTGGCAGCCGGTGCGTTCTCCATGGCGGCGGGCGAATACACCTCCGTCGCCTCGCAGCGCGAGCTCGTCGAGGCCGAACTCGACGTCGAGCGACGCGAGTTGCACAAGCATCCCAAGGACGAGGAGCGGGAGCTCGCCGAGCTCTACGAGTCCCGTGGCGTCGAGCCCGGGCTCGCCCGCGAGGTCGCACGGCAGCTGTCGCGCGACCCGGAGCAGGCCCTGGAGATCCACGCCCGCGAGGAGCTCGGCATCGACCCGGGCGATCTTCCCTCGCCGCTCGTCGCCGCCGTTTCGTCGTTCGGTGCGTTCGCGCTGGGGGCTCTGCTGCCCGTACTGCCGTATCTGCTCGGCGCGAGTGCGCTGTGGCCGGCCGTGCTGCTCGCACTGGTCGGGCTGTTCGCCTGCGGTGCGGTGGTGGCCAGGGTCACGGCGCGCAGCTGGCTGTACAGCGGGCTGCGTCAGCTGGTGCTGGGCGGGGCCGCGGCGGCGATCACCTACGGTCTGGGCACACTGTTCGGTGTGGCCGTCGGAAGCTAGGGCTCCTCGGCAGGAGTGTGACAGGGGCCCGTCCGGCCGAAGGCTTCCTCCGGATGCCGGACGGGCTTATTTCCGTAACGCGTCCGCCATTCGTGTGACGTACGTCTTGGCGTCCGCCCCTGGGCGGACGGCCTCACCAGGCGTAAAATGAGTCCCTATACAAGGCTACGCATAATTAGCCGTTACCTGGCGGTTTCGTTTCCTTTGCCGCTGGGCATGAGCCGTAGACACCGCAGGCAACGACGCCTGCTCTCTGCGGTCCCCCCGGGCGCCGATCCTCCGACTGCGACCCACCCTCACCGCCTCATGCGGTGTCCGCATGTTGGAACGAGCTATCCGCTTCTTGAGAAGCGCCCCATCATGTAACCTGCACGAAATTTCGCAGAGGGCCAACGTCGTCCCTCGGCACTGCATATGCCACGACGACGACGGGAGAGCCAATGCGTTCCGACGCCTGGTCGCCCATGGACGGTCGCCCCGCCCAGCAGGGGATGTACGACCCCCGTAACGAGCACGACGCCTGTGGTGTCGGGTTCGTGGCCACTCTTACCGGTGTGGCCAGCCATGAGCTGGTCGAGCAGGCGCTGACCGTACTGCGCAACCTCGAGCACCGCGGCGCCACCGGATCCGAGCCCGACTCGGGCGACGGCGCCGGAATCCTGCTCCAGGTACCGGACGCCTTCCTCCGCGCAGAGGTCCCCTTCGACCTCCCGGAGGCCGGTGGCTACGCCGTCGGAATCGCCTTCCTGCCCGCGGACGACTCCACCGAGGCCGTCCAGAAGCTGGAGAAGATCGCCGCCGAGGAGGGCCTGAAGGTCCTCGGCTGGCGCGAAGTCCCGGTCAGCCCCGACCTCCTCGGCAGCGGCGCCCGCGCCACCATGCCCGAGTTCCGTCAGCTCTTCGTCGCGGACGGCGAGAGCGCCGGCATCGTGCTCGACCGCAAGGCCTTCGTGCTGCGCAAGCGCGCCGAGCGTGAGGCCGGGGTGTACTTCCCCTCGCTGTCCGCCCGCACGATCGTCTACAAGGGCATGCTCACCACGGGGCAGCTGGAGCCGTTCTTCCCGGACCTCTCCGACCGCCGCTTCGCCACCACCGTCGCACTGGTCCACTCGCGCTTCTCCACGAACACCTTCCCGAGCTGGCCGCTCGCCCACCCGTACCGCTTCGTCGCGCACAACGGCGAGATCAACACGGTCAAGGGCAACCGCAACTGGATGAAGGCCCGCGAGTCCCAGCTCGCCTCCAGCCTCTTCGGGGCTGCGCAGCTGGACCGGATCTTCCCCGTCTGCACCCCGGACGCCTCCGACTCCGCCTCCTTCGACGAGGTCCTGGAGCTGCTCCACCTCGGCGGCCGTTCGCTGCCCCACTCGGTGCTGATGATGGTCCCCGAGGCGTGGGAGAACCACGACTCCATGGACCCGGCCCGCCGCGCCTTCTACCAGTACCACTCCACGATGATGGAGCCCTGGGACGGCCCTGCCTGCGTCACCTTCACCGACGGCACCCAGGTCGGCGCGGTCCTGGACCGCAACGGTCTGCGTCCGGGCCGCTACTGGGTCACCGACGACGGCCTCGTCGTGCTCTCCTCCGAGGTCGGTGTCCTGGACATCGACCCCGCGAAGGTCGTCCGCAAGGGCCGCCTCCAGCCCGGCAGGATGTTCCTCGTCGACACGGCCGAGGGCCGCATCATCGAGGACGACGAGATCAAGGCCGGCCTCGCCGCCGAGCAGCCCTACCAGGAGTGGCTGGAGACCGGCGAGATCGAGCTGGAGGACCTCCCCGAGCGGGAGCACATCGTGCACACGCACGCCTCCGTCACCCGCCGCCAGCAGACCTTCGGCTACACCGAGGAAGAGCTCCGCGTCATCCTCGCGCCGATGGCCCGCACCGCCGGCGAGCCGCTCGGCTCCATGGGCACGGACTCGCCGATCGCCGCCCTCTCCGAGCGTCCGCGGCTGCTCTTCGACTACTTCACCCAGCTGTTCGCGCAGGTCACCAATCCGCCGCTGGACGCCATCCGCGAGGAGCTCGTCACCTCGCTGCGCTCCACGCTCGGCCCGCAGGGCAACCTGCTGGAGCCGACCGCCGCGTCGTGCCGCAGCGTAACGCTGCCGTTCCCGGTGATCGACAACGACGAGCTGGCCAAGCTGATACACATCAATGCCGACGGCGACATGCCGGGCATGAAGGCCGCCACGCTCTCCGGTCTCTACCGGGTCGGCGGTGGCGGCGATGCCCTCGCGGCGCGGATCGAGCAGATCTGTACCGAGGTCGACGCCGCCATAGAGGACGGCGCCCGCCTGATCGTCCTGTCCGACCGGCACTCCGACGCCGAGCACGCGCCGATCCCGTCGCTGCTGCTCACCTCGGCCGTCCACCACCACCTCATCCGCACCAAGCAGCGCACCCAGGTGGGTCTGCTGGTCGAGGCCGGGGACGTCCGCGAGGTCCACCACGTCGCGCTGCTGATCGGTTACGGCGCCGCCGCGGTCAACCCGTACCTGGCGATGGAGTCCGTCGAGGACCTGGTCCGCGCCGGTACGTTCATCGAGGGCATCGAGCCCGAGAAGGCCATCCGGAACCTGATCTACGCGCTCGGCAAGGGCGTCCTGAAGGTCATGTCCAAGATGGGCATCTCGACCGTGGCCTCCTACCGCGGCGCCCAGGTCTTCGAGGCCGTCGGCCTGGACGAGGACTTCGTCGCGAAGTACTTCAACGGCACCGCGACCAAGATCGGCGGCGCCGGACTCGACGTCGTCGCCAAGGAGGTCGCCGCCCGGCACGCCAAGGGCTACCCCGCCTCCGGCATCTCCGCCTCGCACCGCGCGCTGGAGATCGGCGGCGAGTACCAGTGGCGCCGCGAGGGCGAGCCGCACCTGTTCGACCCGGAGACGGTCTTCCGCCTCCAGCACGCCACGCGCAACAAGCGGTACGACATCTTCAAGAAGTACACGGACCGGGTGAACGAGCAGTCCGAGCGCCTGATGACGCTGCGTGGTCTGTTCGGCTTCAAGAGCGACCGCGAGGCGATCTCGATCGACGAGGTCGAGTCCGTCTCCGACATCGTCAAGCGCTTCTCCACCGGCGCCATGTCGTACGGCTCGATCTCGCGCGAGGCGCACGAGACCCTCGCCATCGCCATGAACCAGCTGGGCGGCAAGTCCAACACCGGTGAGGGCGGCGAGGACGCCGACCGGCTCTACGACCCGGCACGCCGCTCGTCCATCAAGCAGGTCGCCTCCGGCCGCTTCGGTGTGACCAGCGAGTACCTGGTCAACGCGGACGACATCCAGATCAAGATGGCGCAGGGTGCCAAGCCCGGCGAGGGCGGCCAGCTGCCCGGCCACAAGGTCTACCCGTGGGTCGCCAAGACCCGGCACTCCACCCCGGGTGTCGGTCTGATCTCGCCGCCGCCGCACCACGACATCTACTCCATCGAGGACCTGGCTCAGCTGATCCACGACCTCAAGAACGCCAACCCGGCGGCCCGCATCCACGTGAAGCTGGTCTCCGAGGTCGGCGTCGGCACGGTCGCCGCGGGTGTCTCCAAGGCGCACGCGGACGTCGTCCTGATCTCAGGCCACGACGGCGGAACGGGCGCCTCACCGCTCACCTCGCTGAAGCACGCGGGCGGCCCCTGGGAGCTCGGCCTCGCCGAGACCCAGCAGACCCTGCTGCTCAACGGTCTGCGCGACCGCATCGTCGTGCAGACCGACGGCCAGCTGAAGACCGGCCGCGACGTCGTCATCGCCGCGCTGCTGGGCGCCGAGGAGTTCGGTTTCGCGACCGCGCCGCTCGTCGTCTCCGGCTGCGTCATGATGCGTGTCTGCCACCTGGACACCTGCCCGGTCGGCATCGCCACCCAGAACCCGGTCCTGCGGAGCAGGTTCGCCGGCAAGGCCGAGTACGTCGTCAACTTCTTCGAGTTCATCGCCCAGGAAGTCCGTGAGCTCCTCGCCGAGCTGGGCTTCCGCACGATCGAAGAGGCCGTCGGCCACGCCGAGCTGCTCGACACCGACCGTGCCATCACGCACTGGAAGGCGCAGGGCCTCGACCTGGAGCCCCTGTTCTACGTCCCGGAGCTGCCCGAAGGTGCCGTCCGGCACCAGCAGATCGAGCAGGACCACGGTCTGGCCAAGGCCCTCGACAACGAGCTGATCAAGCTCGCCGCCGACGCCCTGAACGCGGACAGCGCCGAGGACGCCCAGCCGGTCCGGGCCCAGATCGCGATCCGGAACATCAACCGGACCGTCGGCACCATGCTCGGTCACGAGGTGACGAAGAAGTTCGGCGGTGCGGGCCTGCCCGAGGACACCGTCGACATCACCTTCACCGGCTCCGCCGGCCAGTCGTTCGGCGCGTTCCTGCCGAGCGGTGTGACGCTGCGCCTGGAGGGCGACGCCAACGACTACGTCGGCAAGGGCCTCTCCGGCGGCCGCGTCATCGTCCGCCCGGACCGTGGCGCAGACCACCTCGCCGAGTACTCCACCATCGCGGGCAACACCATCGCCTACGGCGCCACCGGCGGCGAGCTGTTCCTCCGCGGCCGGACCGGCGAGCGGTTCTGCGTCCGCAACTCCGGCGCGACGGTCGTCTCGGAAGGCGTGGGCGACCACGGCTGCGAGTACATGACCGGCGGTCACGCCGTCGTGCTCGGCGAGACCGGACGCAACTTCGCCGCAGGTATGTCGGGCGGTGTCGCGTACGTCATCGACCTGGACCGCGACAACGTCAACGTCGGCAACCTCGACGCGATCGAGGCCCTCTTGGACACCGACAAGCAGTGGCTGCACGATGTGGTGCGCCGCCACCAGGAGGAGACCGGTTCCACGGTCGCCGAGAAGCTTCTTGCCGAGTGGGACACCGCGGTGGCCCGCTTCAGCAAGATCATCCCGTCCACCTACAAGGCAGTGCTCGCCGCCAAGGACGCCGCTGAGCTCGCCGGTCTCTCCGAACAGGAGACCACCGAGAAGATGATGGAGGCGGCGACCAATGGCTGACCCCAAGGGCTTCCTGACCACCGGGCGCGAGGTCGCCGAGACCCGCCCCGTGGGCGAGCGCGTCAAGGACTGGAACGAGGTCTACGTTCCGGGCTCGCTGCTCCCGGTCATCAGCAAGCAGGCCGGCCGCTGCATGGACTGCGGCATCCCGTTCTGCCACAACGGCTGCCCGCTCGGAAACCTCATCCCCGAGTGGAACGACTACGCCTACCGCGAGGACTGGACGGCCGCGTCCGAGCGCCTGCACGCGACGAACAACTTCCCGGAGTTCACCGGGCGGCTCTGCCCGGCCCCGTGCGAGTCGGCGTGTGTGCTCGGCATCAACCAGCCGGCCGTCACCATCAAGAACGTCGAAGTCTCGATCATCGACAAGGCGTGGGACAGCGGCGACGTCACCCCGCAGCCGCCCGAGCGGCTGTCCGGCAAGACCGTCGCCGTCATCGGCTCGGGCCCGGCGGGTCTCGCCGCTGCCCAGCAGCTGACCCGGGCCGGCCACACGGTCGCCGTCTTCGAGCGCGCGGACCGCATCGGAGGTCTTCTCCGGTACGGCATCCCCGAGTTCAAGATGGAGAAGTCGCACATCAACCGCCGCATCGAGCAGATGCGCGCGGAAGGCACCAAGTTCCGTACGGAGGTGGAGATCGGCAAGGACCTCGACGCCGCCAAGCTCCGCCGCCGGTACGACGCGGTCGTCATCGCCGCCGGTGCCACCGTCTCCCGCGATCTGCCCGTCCCGGGCCGTGAGCTGAACGGCGTGCACTTCGCCATGGAGTACCTGCCGCTCGCCAACAAGGTGCAGGAGGGCGACCTGACGGTCTCCCCGATCACCGCCGAGGGCAAGCACGTCGTCGTCATCGGCGGCGGCGACACCGGCGCCGACTGCGTCGGCACCGCCCACCGCCAGGGCGCGGCCTCCGTCACCCAGCTGGAGATCATGCCGAAGCCGGGCGAGGACCGGAACGCCAACCAGCCCTGGCCGACCTTCCCGATGCTGTACAAGGTCACCTCCGCGCACGAGGAGGGCGGCGAGCGGGTCTACTCCGTCTCCACCACCCACTTCGAGGGCGACGAGGACGGCAACGTCCAGGCGCTGCACCTCGTCGAGGTGGAGTTCAAGGACGGCAAGCTGGAGCAGAAGCCCGGCACCGGGCGCCGGATCCCGGCGCAGCTGGTCACACTCGCCATGGGCTTCACCGGTACCGACCAGTCCAACGGCCTCGTCCAGCAGTTCGGTGTGGAGCTCGACGAGCGTGGCAATGTCGCGCGCGACGCGGACTACGCCACCAACGTCGACGGAGTCTTCGTCGCCGGTGACGCGGGCCGCGGCCAGTCCCTCATCGTGTGGGCCATCGCCGAGGGCCGCTCCGCGGCGCGCGGTGTGGACCGCTTCCTGACCGGAGCCAGCGCACTGCCGGCCCCGATCCGCCCGACGGACCGTTCCCTGATGGTCTGATCACGGCACACATGGACGTCCCGTACAAAGGCGTACGGAACTGAACGCGGCGCCTGCCCGTCCCCGACCGGACGATCTCGGCAGGCGCCGTGGCGCGTTCCGGGGACGGACGCGGGCTCAGCCCGTCAGCGCGGACGTCTTGAGCACCACCAGCAGCACCAGCACGGCGAGCAGCACCACGCCCGCGGCGGCCTGGATCGTCGTACGCCGCTTCGCCGGGGCGTACGCGTATGCGACCGTGACGATGCCGCCCGTCAGCAGCCCGCCCAGGTGGCCCTGCCACGAGGTGAATCCGGCCGAGATCAGCATCCAGATCAGGAACCCGGCCATGAACCGGTTCACCGCCTCCATATCGCGTCCGAGGCGCCGGTTGATGACATAGAACGCCGCACCGAGACCGAAGACCGCACCCGAGGCACCCACCGTGCCGTCGAACGGTGCGATCAGATACACCAGGACCGAACCGCCCAGCGCGGACAGCAGATACAGCGCGAGGTAGCGGGCACGGCCCAGCTGCTCCTCGACGACCCGGCCCAGATTCCACAGCGCGTACATGTTGAAGAGGATGTGCAGCACCCCGAACGGCAACGAGCCGAAGGACGATTCGCCCGGCGGGAGATGCAGGAAGGCCCCGGTCAGCAGCCGGTACCACTCGCCGTCCACCACACCGATCACATCGAGGCCGGGGAAGTCCCCGGCCTCGTAGACGTACCGGCCTCCGTCCGGGCCGTTCAGCCCCGCACCGAGCATCTCGAACCGGTCGACGATCCCCGGACGGACCAACTCGCCCAGATACGCCAGGATGTTCAGGCCCATCAGCACATACGTGACGAGCGGCACCGCGCTCCTCGGCACCGCACCGCCGAACACCGTGCGCGCCTGCCGGACCGAACGCCGCCCCTCCTTCACACACTCCACGCAGTGGTGACCGACAGCGGCCTCACGCATGCAGTCGGGGCAGATGAACCGTTCACAGCGAGTGCAGCTCACATACGTCTCGTACGACGGATGGCGATAGCAGGTGGTGACCGCGGCCTCCACGGCAGGCTCCTTCACGGGTGGGCGGACACGAGCGGCCGGTGGGGACGGCGGCGATCAAGATAGCGAACACCGCCGCCCCGGACATATCCGGGTGCCTTACGCTCAGGGTTCTCACACGTCGAGGATCGGAGAATCCGCATGGCCGGCTCGTCCGCCGCAACAGGTCCGGCCATCAGCCTCCGTAAGATCGAAGAGACCGCACCCGCGCTGGTCAGCCTCTACAAGAGCGCCTCCATCCCGCTGGCGAAGCACGGCTTGGGCGGGGAGCGCGCGGCGGTATATCTGGTGCTCGACTACTCCGGCTCCATGAAGGAGTACTACAAGGACGGCAGCGTCCAGGCCCTGGCGGACCGGGTGCTGGGTCTTTCGGCACATCTGGACGACGACGGCCGCGTACCGGTCGTCTTCTTCTCCACCGATGTCGACGCCGTCACCGACATAGCCCTGGACAACCACCGCGGCCGGGTCGACGCGATCGTGGCGGGCCTCGGGCACATGGGGAAGACCAGCTACCACCTGGCCATGGACGCCGTCATCGACCACTACATCGACAGCGGCTCGACCGCCCCCGCGCTGGTCGTCTTCCAGACGGACGGCGGCCCGATCAGCAAGCACGCGGCCGAACGCTATCTGTGCAAGGCGGCGAAACTGCCACTGTTCTGGCAGTTCATCGGCTTCGGTAACAAGCAGAGCACGCAGTTCGACTTCCTGCACAAGCTCGACGAACTGGCCGTACCCGCCAGGCGCCCCGTGGACAACGCCGGCTTCTTCCACGCCGGACTCGACCCGCGCAAGGTCCCGGACGCCGAACTGTACGACCGGCTGGTCGCCGAATTCCCGCAGTGGCTGGCCGCGGCCCGGGCACAGGGGATCGTCAAGTGACGGCCCGGGTGCTGCGGGCGGCCGACCGCACGGCCACGCCCTGGAAGAACGGCGGGGGAGTCACCCGCGAGATCGCGGCGTCCCCCGAGGGCGCGCCGCTGGACGCCTTCGACTGGCGGGTCAGCCTCGCCGATGTGTCCCGGGACGGGCCGTTCTCCTCGTTCCCCGGGGTCGACCGCACACTGACCGTGGTCGAGGGCGCCGGGATGGACCTCATGGTGGGCGGCGAGCACCACATCGTCGACGAGCAGTACTGGCCGCACGACTTCCCCGGTGACCTGGAGACGGAGGGCCGGCTGCTCGGTGGCCCGGTCGTGAACTTCAATGTGATGTACCGCAGGGAGCGTACGAGCGCGGAGGTCGCGGTGGTACGAGGCACCGTCCGGCTGTCGGTGCCTCGGGGCGGGGCGGTTCTGGCCGTCGCGCTGGAGGACGGTGCGGTGGTCGACGGCTCGGACATCGAACTCGACCGCTACGACGCGCTGTTGATGCGGGAGGGACCGCCGGGCGTGCTCCGGACCCAGGGCTGGGCCCTGCTGGTCACCCTGTCGGACGGATGACGGGCAAAAGGCGGATGACGGGAGCCCGGAAGTTGTGCGGCCGATCGGGTGCGGCCGGGAAAAGCAGACAGAAGATGTCGGGATTCCAGGGTTCCATGGACGCATGACATCGAGTTCCTGGGAAGAGTTCCAGTCGGCGGAGCCGGCCTTCGCCGATACCGTCCGGACCCGCTTCCAGCAGTACAAGCACCACGTCCTGGCGACCCTGCGCAAGGACGGATCGCCGCGCGTGACCGGCCTCGAAGTGGATTTCCGGCTGGGTGAGCCGTTCCTCGGCATGATGCCGAACTCGCGCAAGGCGCTGGACCTGCTGCGCGATCCACGGTTCGCGGTGCAGGCCAATCCGGGACCGGACGCCGAGATGGCGGACGGCGACGTCCGGGTCTCCGGCCGCGCGGTGGAGGTGACCGACCCCGCCGTGCTGGCCCGCTTCATCGAGGAGGTGAAGCCGCCGGAACCCTTCCATCTCTTCCGGGTGGAGCTGGCCGAGGTGGTACGCACCGGTCTCGAAGGCGGCGACACCCTGGTCATCCAGGTGTGGCGCCCCGGTCACCCGCTGCGCACCTTCCGAAGGGGCAACGACGACGGCTCACTGAGCGAGAACTTCTGACACAGGGGGCCGGGCGGCAGACGCGGCCGGCCCGTGGGCGAGCACCCGCGCCCGGCAAGCCCCCGGCGTCCCCCATGCGTCCCGCAGCGGTCGCGCCTTCCGCAGCCACAGCGACAGATCCAGCTCCTGCGTGTACCCCACCGCACCGTGCAACTGCAGTGCCGCCCGCGCCGCCGCGTACCCCGCCTCGCCCGCCGTCACCTTGGCGGCCGCCACCTCCGCACCGGCGTCCGGCGCCTGTCCGGCGAGCGCGAACGCCGCCCCGTACAGCAGCGGGCGGGCGAACTCCAGGCCGATCAGCGTGTCCGCGAGCCGGTGCTTGACCGCCTGGAAGGAGCCGATCGCCGTACCGAACTGGGTGCGCTGCTTCACATACGCGACCGTGGCCCGCAGCAGCGCCTCGCCCGTGCCGAGTGCCTGCGCGGCCGTGGCGAACGCCGCCCACCGAGCGGCCCGCCCCGCGGCCTGCGCCACCCGGGGCCCGGATGCGAGCAGCTCCCCGCCCGGCCCGGGCCGCCACAGCCGCCGGGCCGGGTCGGACGACACGCTGAGCGCGCCGGGTCCGGGTGCGAGCCGCAACTCGTCGCCGGTCACGGCGAACACGGCGTCCACGGCATCCGCGTCCAGCGCATACGGCCCGTACCCGTCCATCCGGAGCGTCGCCGATGCCGCACCGGACGCCAGCCGCGGCAGCCACTCCTTGGCCGCCGCGCCGCCCACACCCCCGAGCAGTACCCCGGCCGCAACCGTCTCCACGACCGGCCCCGGCACCGCGTGCCGCCCCAACTCGGTGAAGGCGACTGCGAGTTCCACCGGCAGCGGTCCGACGCCCTCGTACGTTTCCGGTATCGCCAGGGCGAACACCCCCGCCTGTGCCAGTCGCGCCCACAGGGCCCTGCCCGGTCCGTGGTTCCCGGCGGCCCAGGCGCGTACCGCCGCAGGGGTGTCCGAGGCGGTCAGCATCGCGTCCAGCGAGCGGGCGAACTCCCGCTGCTCGTCGTCGAGGAGGAAACGCATCAGCGCCGTCCCTTCGGCAGGCCGAGCAGCCGCTCGGCGATGATGTCGCGCTGGATCTCGTTCGTACCGGCGTAGATGGGGCCCGCGAGGGAGAAGACGTACCCCTCGGCCCACTCGGACTCCGCCAGCTCCGCGTCCGGGCCCAGCAGATCGAGCGCCGTCTCGTGCAGAGCGATGTCGTACTCGGACCAGAACACCTTGTTCAGGCTGGACTCCGCGCCGATGTCCGCCCCCGCCGCGAAGCGTGAGGCGTTGGTACAGGTGAAGAGCTGATACGCGCGCGCCCCGATCACCGCGTCCGCCACCCGGTCCCGCAGCGCCGTGTCGGACGGGTCGCCGTGAGTGCGCCACAGCCCGGCCAGCCGGTCCGCGGCGGCCAGGAAGCGGCCGGGGGAGCGGAGCGTCAGTCCGCGCTCGTTGCCCGTTGTCGACATGGCGATACGCCAGCCCTGTCCGGGCTCCCCGATGATGTCCTCGTCCGGTACGAACACCTCGTCCAGGAACAGCTCGGCGAAGGCAGGCTTGCCGTCGAGCCGCCCGATCGGCCGGACCGAAACCCCGGGCGCCGACAGGTCGAACATCAGATACGTCAGCCCGTGGTGCGGCTTCGCGGCCTCGGGATCCGTACGGAAGATGCCGAACGCCCGGTCCGCGAACGCGGCCCGCGAGGACCAGGTCTTCTGCCCCGAGAGCAGCCAGCCGCCGTCCGTGCGCACCGCCCGCGAGCGCAGTGACGCCAGGTCCGAGCCCGACTCCGGCTCGGACCAGGCCTGTGCCCAGATCACCTCCCCGCTCGCCATCGACGGCAGGACCCGGGCCCGCTGCTCGTCCGTCGCGTGGTCGAGGAGTGTCGGGGCGAGCAGGTTGATGCCGTTCTGCGAGACCCGGCCGGGGCCGCCCGCCGCGTAGTACTCCTCCTCGAAGATCAGCCACTTGAAGATGCCGGCGCCCCGGCCGCCGTACTCGGCCGGCCAGGAGACGACCGACCAGCGGTCCGCGTACAGCCGCGCCTCCCACTCCCGGTGCGCGGCGAAGCCATCGGCGGTCTCCAGGGACGGCAGCGGCTCGGCGGGTACGTTGGCCCGCAGCCACTGCCGCGCCTCGGCCCGGAACGCCTCCTCCTCGGCCGTGTACGACAGATCCATCACGCACCCGCCTTCTTCATCGAGGCGATGTTCATGCCGCCGAGCGGGTCCGCCGCCGTCTCCGCGTTGTGCGCATGAGCGAGATGGTGCAGCCCGAAGGCCGAGTCGATGCCGGTGTGCAGCCCCTGAAGGTCCTCGGCCTGGTTGACCGCACGCTTGGTGAGGGCCAGTCCCAGACGTGGCATCCCGGCGATCCGCAACGCCAATTCATGGGTACGCCCGGCGAGTTCGCCGCGCTCCACCACCTTGTTCACCATGCCGACCTCGTACGCCCGGCGGGCGCTCATCCGGTCGCCGGTGAACAGGAACTCCTTCGCGATCCGGGGCGGCATCGCCCAGGGGTGTGCGAAGTACTCGACGCCGGGGATGCCCATCCGCACCACCGGATCGGCGAAGAAGGCGTCCTCGCTCGCCACGATGAGATCGCAGATCCAGGCGAGCATCAGCCCGCCGGCCACACACGCGCCCTGGACGGAGGCGACGACCGGTTTCGGCAGTTCGCGCCAGCGCCTGCACATGCCGAGATAGACCTCCGACTCACGGGCGAAGCGGCTCTCCGCGCCGGTCTTGTCGGAGTGGTCCCACCACAGACCGGCCCTGCGCTCGAAGGGCAGATGCGCGTCGCGCCCGGGTGTGCCGATGTCATGGCCCGCCGAGAAGTGCTCCCCGGTGCCCGCCAGCACGACCACCTTGACCTCGGATTCCTCGGCGGCCCGGTAGAACGCGGCGTCCAGGGCGTAGGTCATCGCCGAGTTCTGGGCGTTGCGGTAGCGCGGGCGGTTCAGCGTCACGTACGCGACCGGGCCCCGGCGCTCGTACAGCACGGGATCGGACCGGAGGTCGCCGGCGTCACCGGCGGATGTGTCGTGGGCATCGAGCATCGGCTCATCCTTCCCTAACAAGTGTTTGGTAGGTTAACGTACGAGCACGAGGACCGTCGAGGATCCGCGGGCCGAGACCGAGGAGGCGCGGGCGTGAGCGCACCGCAGTACGTACCCGGACACGGCCTGCTGGCCGGCCGCAGCGCCGTCGTCACCGCAGCCGCGGGCGCCGGAATCGGCGGCGCCACCGCCCGTAAATTCCTTGAGGAGGGCGCCCGCATCGTCATCGGCGACGCGCACGCCCGCCGGCTGAAGGAGACCGAGCAGGCGCTCGCCGAGGAGTTCGGCGCGGACCATGTCGCGGCACTGCCCTGCGACGTCACCGACGAGACCCAGGTCCAGGCACTCTTCGCGCTCGCCGAACAGACTCACGGCGGCCTCGACATCGTCGTCAACAACGCCGGCCTCGGCGGCACCGCCGAACTCACCGAGATGACCGACGAACAGTGGACCAAGGTCCTCGACGTCACCCTGAACGGCACGTTCCGCTGCACCCGGGCCGCCCTGCGCTCGCTCAAGGCGGCGGGCCGCGGCGGCATCGTCGTCAACAACGCCTCCGTCGTCGGCTGGCGCGCCCAGAGCGGCCAGGCCCACTACGCCGCCGCCAAGGCGGGCGTCATGGCGCTCACCCGGTGCGCCGCGATCGAGGCCGCCGAGTACGGCGTGCGCGTCAACGCCGTCGCCCCCAGCCTCGCCATGCACCCGCACCTGGTGAAGGTCACCTCCGCCGAACTCCTCGACGAACTGACCGAGAAGGAGGCATTCGGCCGCTACGCCGAGCCGTGGGAGATCGCCAACGTCATTGTCTTCCTCGCCAGCGGCTACTCCTCCTACATGACGGGCGAGGTCGTCTCCGTCAGCAACCGGCATGCCTGACGGGGGGACCGCCGGGCGGAGAATGGGCGGGTGCCTACCAAGAAGAAGCCCCAGGTGACCCCCTCGCCCGAGCGTCGCCGCGAACTGCTCGCCACCGCCGCCGAGGTGTTCGCTGCGCAGGGATACAACGCCACCACGGTCCGCAAGATCGCGGACGCGGCCGGGATGCTCGCGGGCAGCCTCTACTACCACTTCGATTCCAAGGAATCGATGATCGACGAGATCCTCTCGACGTTCCTCACCGAACTCTGGGACGGGTACGACGCGGTGCTCGCCGCCGGACTCGGACCCCGGGAGACCATCGAGGCCCTCGTCACCGAGTCCTTCCGGGAGATCGACCGGCACCGCGCCGCCGTCGCCATCTACCAGAAGGAGTCCAAGCACCTGGCCACCCAGCCGCGCTTCCAGTACCTCGTCGACTCCCAGCAGAAGTTCGAGAAGGCCTGGCTCGGCACGCTGGAACGCGGCGTCGCCGACAAGACCTTCCGCGCCGACCTCGACATCCGCCTCACCTACCGCTTCGTCCGCGACACCGTCTGGGTCGCGGCGTCCTGGTACCGGCCGGGCGGACAGCACAGCCCCGAGGAGATCGCCCGCCAGTACCTCTCGATGGTTCTGGACGGCATCGCCCTCGAAACCTGACCCCACCCGAGCTCACCGAGGAGCAGAAGTCATGGCCGAGGCATACATCGTCGAAGCGGTACGCACTCCGGTCGGCCGGCGCAAGGGAGGACTCGGCCCGGTCCACCCCGCCGACCTCGGCGCCCATGTCCTCAAGGCCCTCGTCGAGCGGACCGGAATCGACCCGGCGGCCGTCGAGGACGTGGTCTTCGGCTGCCTCGACACCGTCGGACCGCAGGCCGGTGACATCGCCCGCACCTGCTGGCTGGCGGCCGGACTGCCCGAGGAGGTCCCCGGCGTCACCGTCGACCGACAGTGCGGCTCCTCCCAGCAGGCCGTGCACTTCGCCGCCCAGGGCGTCCTGTCCGGCACCCAGGACCTCGTCGTCGCGGGCGGCACGCAGAACATGACGCAGATCCCGATCGCCTTCGCCTCCCGTCAGGCCGCCGAGCCCCTCGGCCTCAGGGACGGCCCGTACGCGGGCAGCGAGGGCTGGCGCGCCCGGTACGGCGACGCACCGGTCAACCAGTTCCACGGCGCCCAGCTGATCGCCGAGAAGTGGGGCATCAGCCGCCAGGACATGGAGGAGTTCGCCCTCCGCTCCCACCGGCGTGCGATCCGCGCCATCGACGAGGGCCGCTTCGCGCGCGAGACCGTCGCCTACGGCGACGTCGCCACCGACGAGGGGCCGCGCCGCGACACCACCCTGGAGAAGATGGCGGCCCTCAAGCCGGTCCTGGACGGCGGCACGATCACCGCCGCCTGCTCCTCGCAGGTCTCCGACGGGGCCGCAGCCATGCTCATCGCCTCCGAACGCGCCGTGGCCGAGCACGGTCTCACCCCGCGCGCCCGCATCCACCACCTGTCGGTGCGCGGCGAGGACCCGATCCGCATGCTTTCGGCGCCGATCCCGGCCACCGCGCACGCGCTCAAAAAGAGCGGAATGACCATCGACGACATCGACCTGGTCGAGATCAACGAGGCATTCGCCCCGGTCGTCCTGGCCTGGCTGAAAGAAACCGGAGCCGACCCGGACAAGGTCAACGTCAACGGCGGCGCGATCGCCCTGGGTCACCCGCTCGGCGCAACCGGTACAAAATTGATGACGACGCTGCTGCACGAGCTGGAGCGCACCGGCGGCCGCTACGGGCTGCAGACCATGTGCGAGGGCGGCGGCCAGGCGAACGTCACCATCATCGAACGGCTCTGACCCCCGCCCCGGCCCCTGACCGGCCACTGACCAGGTCCACGAACCGCTCCGACAGAGCTCCGGGAACAAGTTTCGGCGGAGTTCGGAGCTCGCTCCGGGCCAGTTGCCCCAAGGGCCCGGGCAGAAATCCGCCGGCCGGCGGCGTGGCGTGTTCCGCCGCCGGTCGGCAGAACGTGCTACGGTTGCCGAGTTGCAGTTTTGGTACCCATGAACTTTATGTGCGCCTGACGGGAATGCTTCCTCAGGCGCATTATTGTTTTCCGGCTTTCTCCGGATGGGGCTCAATGCGGCGACTTGGAATTCGTAAAGTGCGGATTTCCGGCACTGCACCTCTTTTAGGAGAATGACATGGCTACTGGAACCGTGAAGTGGTTCAACTCGGAAAAGGGCTTCGGCTTCATCGAGCAGGACGGCGGCGGCGCCGACGTCTTCGCCCACTACTCCAACATCGCCACCTCGGGCTTCCGTGAGCTCCAGGAGGGCCAGAAGGTCTCCTTCGACGTCACGCAGGGCCAGAAGGGCCCGCAGGCGGAGAACATCGTCCCGGCCTAATTGCCGGACGCGTACCTCGCAGCCGGGGCCCGCACCGTGAAGGTGCGGGTCCCGGCTTGTGCTGTCCCCGGGACATGGCGAAGAAGCGCGCCGTTCCCGCAGTGCTTCCCCAGCAGTCCCACGCAGTTCCCAGGAATCCCTAGGAATCCTCAGGAATCCCCCAGGAGGGCAATTCCGTATGACCCGCTCCGAACGCCAGGACCGACCCGCCCGCAACCGCCCGTCGAGGGGGCGCGGCACGGCCCCGGCAATGGCAACCGCTAAGGGTTCCGGCAAGGGATCCGGCAAGGCGTCGCCCCGTCGCAGGGCCACGCCGCCGCAGGGCGAATTCGCCCTGCCCGAAACCATGACCCCCGCACTGCCCGCCGTCGAGGCGTTCGCCGAGCTGGACATGCCCGCAGCCCTGCTGAAAACCCTTGCCGCGCAGGGCGTCACCGATCCGTTCCCGATCCAGGGCGCCACCCTGCCGAACTCGCTCGCCGGCCGGGACATCCTCGGCCGCGGCCGCACCGGCTCCGGCAAGACCCTCGCCTTCGGTCTCGCGCTGCTGGCCCGCACCGGCGGACGGCGCGCCGAGCCGCGCGCCCCGCTCGCGCTGGTCCTCGTCCCGACCCGTGAGCTCGCCCAGCAGGTCACCGACGCGCTGACGCCGTACGCGACGTCCGTGAACCTGCGTCTGGCCACCGTCGTCGGCGGCATGTCGATCAGCAAGCAGTCCGGCACGCTGCGCCGCGGCGCCGAGGTGCTCGTCGCCACGCCCGGACGGCTGAAGGACCTCATCGAGCGCGGCGACTGCCGCCTCGACCAGGTCGCCATCACCGTCCTCGACGAGGCCGACCAGATGGCGGACATGGGCTTCATGCCGCAAGTCGTCGCGCTGCTCAAGCAGGTCGAGCCGGACGGCCAGCGGATGCTCTTCTCCGCGACCCTGGACAAGAACATCGACCGGCTGGTCAAGATGTTCCTGACCGACCCGGTCGTGCACTCGGTCGACCCGTCCGCGGGCGCGGTCACCACCATGGAGCACCATGTGCTGCACGTGGCCGACGAGACCGACAAGAAGGCCGTGGCCACCAGGATCGCCGCCCGCGACGGCCGGGTGATCATGTTCGTGGACACCAAGCGTGCCGCCGACCGCTTCGCCAAGCGGCTGCTCGCCAGCGGTGTACGGGCTGCCGCCCTGCACGGCGGGCGTTCGCAGCCGCAGCGCAACCGGACGCTGGACCAGTTCAAGAACGGTCAGGTCACCGCGCTCGTCGCGACGAATGTGGCGGCGCGCGGCATTCATGTCGACGACCTCGACCTGGTCGTGAACGTGGACCCGCCGACCGATCACAAGGACTACCTCCACCGCGGCGGGCGCACGGCGCGTGCCGGGGAGTCCGGCAGCGTCGTCACCCTGGTGCTGCCCGAGGAGAAGCGGGAGATGACCCGGCTGATGGCCGATGCGGGCATCGCTCCGCGGACCACCCGGATCAAGTCCAGCGACGAGGAACTCACCCGGATCACCGGCGCCCGTGAGCCGTCCGGCGTCGCGATCGTCATCGAGGTTCCCCAGCCGACCCCGCCGAAGCCGCGCACGCGGTCGGGCGGGGCCGCGGCCGGTGGCGCGGGCTTCCGCTCGGGCAGCCGCGGCCGGGGCCGGCGCGGTGGTGCCGGGCAGGGCGGCAGCGGTGAAGGCCGGGGCACGGGGGGTTCCTCCGCCCGCGGCGGCGGTGCGGGCGGCTCGGCTCGTGGCGCCGGTTCCGGGGCCGGTGGTGGCCGTGGCGAGGCACGCGGTGCCGGGGCCGGGCGTTCCGGGGCCGGGGCCGGACGCGGTGGTGCGGCGGCTGGGCGTGGCCGCAGGGCCGCATAGCGGTACGGATGACGTGCGGTGACCGGATCCGGTCCGGTCGCCGCTCCGTCCTCAATCGCCGGACGGGCGTACGGCGCTCGACACCGCGCCCAGCGCCGCGCAGGCCTCCCCCATCACCCGCTCCACCAGCTCCGCACAGCTGGGCAGGTCCTCGATCAGCCCCGCCACCTGGCCCGATGCCATCACGCCCAGATCCGTGCGGCCGTCGACCATGGACGCCTTCAGGAGCATCGGGGTGTTGGCTGCCAGCAGGACCTGGCTCCAGGACAGGTGCTTGCCGTGCTTCATCGCGAGACCGTCGCGCACCATCCGGGACCAGCCGGTCCCGGAGATCCGCTTGAATTCCGCCGCCCGGCGCACCGCCTGGGCCAACGCCCGGATCCGGCCCGCGTTCTCCAGCGCGGCGACCATCTCCGTACGCAGCATCCGGTGCGGGAGCCCGTCCACCGCCGTGGTGACCGTTACGTCCTTGACGCCCGCCGCCAAATAGCGGGCCTTCACCGCGTCCGGCACGGTCGAGTCCGACGTCAGCAGGAACCGCGTACCCATCGCTATGCCCGCCGCCCCGTACGCCAGCGCAGCGACCAGGCCCCGGCCGTCGTGGAAGCCGCCCGCCGCGATCACCGGGATGTCCACCGCGTCGACAACCTGGGGCAGCAGCACGGTGGTTGCCACATCACCGGTGTGGCCGCCGCCCTCGCCGCCCTGCACGATCACCGCGTCCGCGCCCCACGCCGCGACCTTCTCGGCATGGCGCCGGGCACCTATCGACGGGATCACGACCACACCCGCGTCCTTCAGCTCGGCGATGAGCTCCTTCGAAGGGGCCAGCGCGAAGGACGCCACCTTCACGCCCTCGTCGACGATGATCCGTACCCGCTCGCGCGCGTCACCGGCGTCGGCGCGCAGATTGACGCCGAACGGCTCGTCCGTACGGGACTTGACCTCCCGTACCGCTGCCCGCAACTGCTCCACGGTCATCGTCGCGGAGGCCAGGATGCCGAGTGCGCCCGCGCGGGCCGTGGCGGAGACCAGGCGGGGGCCCGCGACCCAGCCCATGCCGGTCTGGACTATGGGGTGGCGGACGCCGACAAGATCGGTGAGCGCGGTCCGCATCAGACCCTGACCTCGCGGTTCCGGGTGCCCTCCGGGTCGATGACCTCGCGGATCAGGCACAGCTCCTCGGCGGTCGGCTCCCGCGTGTACGGGACGTCGTCCGCGATCGTGAGCGCGAAGCCGGTGGCCTCGCGGACCTCGTCGGCGGTGACGCCGGGGTGCAGCGAGGCGAGGCGCATCGAGCGGTCCGGGGTCGCGAAGTCGAGGACGCCGAGATCGGTGACGACGCGCGGGATGCGGTGGTAGCGGGTCGCGGACGGACCGGCCGCCGCGGCACTGTCGTAACCGACCCCGCAGATCATGTCGACGCGCTCGACGAAGACCCGGGTGGAGTGCTTGGGCACCCAGTAACTGACCGGGTTGTTCAGGGTGTTGACCGGGGCGCCGCGTACGCCGAGGAGCTGGCGGGCGGGCTGTTCCCAGTCGCCGATGCAGGAGATGTTCTGGTTGCCGAACCGGTCGATCTGGCTCGCCCCCATCATCACGTGACGCCTGCCGCCCGTGACCACGGTGAGGTGTTGGCGGTACGGCAGCCAGCCCTCCGTCGTGCCGTCGGGGCCGACGATCAGCGCCTCGCCGTCGGTGAGCAGCAGATCGGGCGAGAAGGTTCGTTTGGCGAGCCGGGCGCCGACGGACGGGACGAGTCCCATCGGGCTGGCGAGCACCTCCCCGTTGTCGCGCCAGGCATCGGCGCAGGCGATCACGCAGTACTCGGCCCGGGTCGCGGTCCGGTTGCTCACTTCTGCTCCTCGTGCCAGGTCTGGACGGCCGACTGATAGCTCTTCTCGTCGCCCTGTGCGGGCAGGAAGCGGTCGCTGAAGGCCGCCCAGGCGTCGGGGTCGGCGGCCGCGGTCGCGTACGCCTTCTGGAACGCTTCGTCGCGCGGGTGGTCGGGGACGCAGGAGGTGAAGTGCGCGCCGTTCGGGGTCTCGACGACACCGGTGACGGAGTGCCGCTTGACGAGGAGGGTCTGCGGGGCCGCCTTCTCGGTCAACTCTGCAGTCTCCACCAGGCGTTCGCAGGAGACGTACGCGTTGTCGGCGGCCTCGCAGAACAGGTCGTCGAAGTACGGGTCGGGGCCGAGGTACTGGCCGTTGCCGAACCGGTCGGCGCGGTTCATGTGGACCAGCGCCGCGTCCATCCGCAGGGCGGGCATCGCGACGAACTCCTCACCGTCCTCGTACGGCGAAGTGACCGTTCGCAGGCCCGGGTTGACCCGCATCACGTCCGAACCGATTCCGGCACGGACGGGGAGGAACGGCAGCCGGTTCGCGGCGGCGTGCAGCCCCCACATGAACATGGCCTCGTCGACCTCCATCAGCTCGAACGCGCCGCGCTGGCGGGCCGCCCTGAAATGGGGTTCGAGCGGGATCGAGTCGAGTGTGGCGAAGGCCGCGACCAGTTTGCGGATCTTGCCGGCGGCGGCGAGCAGGCCGACGTCGGGGCCGCCGTACGAGACCACGGTGAGGTCGGTGATCCCGGAGCGGAGCAGCGCCCGGACCAGTGCCATCGGCTTCCGGCGGGAGCCCCAGCCGCCGATGCCGATCGTCATCCCGCTGCTGAGCCGGGAGACGACGTCCTGCGCTGTCATGGTCTTGTCGGTCCTCATGTCGGTACCGATTCCGGTCACGGTCATGCCTCCTTGCCGAAGGTGTCGCGGACGCGGTCGGCGACACCGCTGAGATTGGCCTCGAAGGTGAAGCCCTGCTCGAAGCGGTAGCTGCGGCGTACGTCCACCGGGTCGATGCCGTTGATCGCGGCCTTGGCCAGCCGGATCAGATACCCGTCCTTGCATGCGATCTCGCCCGCCAGCTCCATTGCCGCATCCAGAAGTCCATCGCGCGGTACAACCCTCCAGACCGAGCCGTGGGCGTGCAGTTCCGCGGCGGTGGCGGTGCGCGAGGTGTAGTACAGCGCGCGCATCAGGTGCTGCGGCACGAGCCGGGCGAGATGGGTTGCGGCGCCGAGCGCGCCCCGGTCCAGCTCGGGCAGGCCGAATGTCGCATCGTCGCTCGCCACGATCGCGTCCGCATTGCCGACGAGGCCGATGCCGCCGCCGAGGCAGAAGCCGTTCACCGCGGCGACGACCGGGACCTCGCACTCGTACACGGCCGAAAACGCCTCGTAGCAGCCGCGGTTGGCGCCGATCAGGGCGGTGTGACCGGTGTCGCGCTGCATCTCCTTGATGTCGACGCCCGCGTTGAATCCACGCCCGGCGGCGGCCAGCACGACACAGCGGACCCCGGGATCGCGGCCCGCGGCACGGAGGGCGTCGGCGAGGTCGTACCAGCCCTGTACGGGGAGCGCGTTGACGGGCGGGTAGTCGACCGTGACGAGGGAGATGCCCTTGCCGGGACTTGCGGTGGAGACACCCATGGGCGAATCAGCTACCTTTCCACCAAACATTTGTTAGGTGTGGAAGGTAGCAGCCTGCCCCCGCATCGCCAACAAGGAGATGTGTGATGACCGCAAGCAGCGACGGACGGGACAGGGGAAGTGAAAGGGGAAGCGAAGGGGGAGACGGCGGAGGAAGCGTCGGTGGGCTGTGCGACGGGCGCGTCGTGATCGTGACGGGTGCAGGGCGCGGGCTCGGCCGTGCCCACGCGCTCGCCTTCGCCGCCGAGGGGGCAAAGGTCGTGGTCAACGATCTCGGCGTCGGCCCGGACGGCGACGGGGGCTCGGCCGGTCCGGCCCGGCAGGTGGTCGACGAGATCGTGGCGGCGGGCGGCGAAGCGGTCGCCCACGGCGGCGACATCGCCACGACGGAGGGGGCGGCGTCGCTGGTCACTGCCGCGCTGGAGGCCTTCGGGCGGCTGGACACACTGGTCAACAACGCCGGATTCCTGCGCGACCGGATGCTGGTGAATCTGGACGAGGACGACTGGGACGCGGTGATGCGGGTCCATCTGAAGGGCCACTTCCTGCCGCTGAAGCACGCCGCCGCGCACTGGCGGGCCGAGGCGAAGGCAGGCCGCGCGCCGGTGGCCCGAGTGGTCAACACAAGCTCCGGTGCGGGGCTGCTCGGGAGCGTCGGACAGGGCAATTACTCCGCTGCGAAGGCGGGCATCGTGGGGCTGACGCTCGTCGCGGCCGCGGAGATGGGACGGTACGGGGTCCAGGTCAACGCGATCGCCCCGGCGGCACGGACCCGGATGACCGAGCAGACGTTCGCGGAGACGATGGCGGCGCCGGGGGAGGGGGAGTTCGACGCGATGGCCCCCGAGAACGTGTCCCCGCTGGTGGTGTGGCTCGGCTCGGCCGCGAGCGACGGGGTGACCGGGCGGATCTTCGAGACGGAGGCCGGCCGGATCACGGTCATGGAGGGCTGGCGCCCCGGTCCCACCGCGGACCGGGGGGCACGGTGGGCGCCGGCGGAGGCGGGGGAAGCGGCACGGAAGCTGCTGTCGGAGGCGGAGCCGGCGCAGCCGGTGTACGGGGCGAAATCCAGCCGTCGGCGAGGCTGACTATTCATCCTCTCCGGTGTGCGAGGTGCGGGGCGGACCCCCCGGTTGCTTCAGGTGCTGCAGTCCAGGACCGTCCGGCACAACCCGCACCGGGCCCGTACCCGGCCGCGTACCGGAACGCGGATGCGCTGATGGCAGGTGGGGCAGGCGAAGGAGACCCGGAGTCCTTGCGGGCCGTTCTCGAACGTGTACGGGGCGTCGGGGCCCGGGGCCGCCTGTGCACCCGGATGGTCCCGGGCGTACCGCCGGTCCTTGGCGTAGCGGTGCCGGCCCGCCCAGCCGGCCGCCGCGAGGGGCGGCTGCCGGGTGTCGTGGAGGGCCTGGGCGCGCCCCTTCGTGTACGCCGTGTACGCCTGCGGACTCGTGAACCACGGGGAGGGATCCTCGTCGAAGGCGAACGCCCGCTTGGCGAGGACGTATCCGAACTCCTCCGGGGTGAGATAGCCGAGCTTCTGGCTGGAGACGGCGTCCTCACGGAAGGCGTCCAGCAGCAGCCAGCCCGCGCCCAGATATGTCGTCGCGGTGTCGGTGAGGATCTCGTTGTCGCGCGTACCGGGGAACTCCAGGCCGAGGCGGTGCAGCAGCACATGCATGACCTCGTGCGAGAGTGCGGCGCCGATGTCCCTGCGATGGGTGCGGAAGCGGTCGTTGAGTTCGATGAAGTACTCGGGCCCCGCGGCGAGTTCGACACCGGCGGCGTGTTCCATCGCCCGGAAGCCGACGATCATGCGGGCGTCCGGCAGGTGCAGATGCTGGACCATGGCCCGCGCCACCCGCTGGGCGCCGAGGTACAGATCGTCCTGGTCGGAGAAGGCGGCGTCGGCGGGGGCGAGGCTCGTGGCGTAACCGCGGACACCGTCGTACGACAGCCTGCGGTACAGCGCCGTGATCGCGGACCGGACGGTGCCGAGATGAGGGAAGCCGTGGACGACCGGACTTCCGCCGCCCCGGCCGTGGTTCCGGCTGTTGTCCGTCACGTCCCCGCCCCCCATCCGCGACGTTCGACCGGCCTCCACTGTAGCCGCAGCGACGTGAGTGATCTTGGCCGAAAAGTGAACCTTGTGGGGGCCGTGATCATTTCCCGATAATCCGAATCATGCCTTTGTCGGGGGCATGACCAACGGGGCTTTGCTGCCCGTGGCCAGGACCCCGGGCGAGGGCACGCACCCCCACGTACAACCCCCCACAAGAACCCCCCACGAAAGAAGGCAGTCCGTTGAAGCAGCTTCTGCGCGCCGTGAAGAGATGCTCCGTCATAGCCGCCGTGGTCCTCGCGGCCGTCAGCCTCCAGCCCGCCGGAGCGTCCGCGGCCCCCACCCCGGTCGTCGGCGGAACCCGCGCCGCCCAGGGTGAATTCCCGTTCATGGTCCGGCTGTCGATGGGCTGTGGCGGCGCTCTCTACGCCAAGGACATCGTCCTCACCGCCGCGCACTGTGTGGACGGTTCGGGCAACAACACCTCCATCACCGCCACCGCGGGCGTCGTCGACCTCCAGTCCTCCAGCGCGGTCAAGGTCAAGTCCACCAAGGTCCTCCAGGCCCCCGGCTACAACGGCAAGGGCAAGGACTGGGCACTGATCAAGCTCGCCAAGCCCATCGACCTGCCCACCCTGAAGATCGCCACCAACACCACGTACAACACAGGCACCTTCAACATCGCAGGCTGGGGCGCCGCCACCGAGGGCGGAAGCCAGCAGCGGTATCTGCTGAAGGCCACCGTGCCGTTCGTCTCCGACGCCGTCTGCCAGGGCGCATACGGCAGCGACCTCGTCCCCGGTGACGAGATCTGCGCCGGACTGATCGACACGGGCGGCGTGGACACCTGCCAGGGCGACTCCGGCGGCCCCATGTTCCGCAAGGACAACGCCGGAGCCTGGATCCAGGTGGGCATCGTCAGCTGGGGCCAGGGCTGCGCCGAGCCCGGCTACCCGGGTGTGTACAGCGAGGTCTCGACGTTCGCCGCCAACATCGCCTCCGCGGCGGCCACGCTCTGACCCAGGCCCCGGCCGGTCCCACCGATCAGCTCTGAGCACCCCCGGGTGTGCCCGTCCGGACGGGCACACCCGGACCCAGCTCCACCCATGGATCCCCGGCGCCCTCCACCTCCAGCACCCATACCTCGTTGACGCCCTCCCGCAGCACCGGACCCGGCACATACAGCGTCCGCTGCGGACCCGCCGACCAGTACCGTCCCAGACAGAAACCGTTCACCCAGACGAACCCGCGCGTCCAGCCCGGCAGTTCGAGCCCCGCGTGATCGGGAAGACCCGCGAGTCCCGACTCCGCCGACTCGAACGAACCCCGGTACAACCCGGCACGGCCCCTCTCGGCGACCCCGCCGAAAGGCACCGCGTCCACCGCACCCGGCTCCTCGAAAGCGGCCAGCCGCAGCCCCCGCGCCCGTACCCCGTGCAGATACTGCCGCTCGTGCCGGATGCCGCCCGTGATGCCCTTCGGCTCACCCAGCCGCGGCCCGTAATTGACCCGGCCCAGCGACTCCACCCACAGCTCGACCTCCGCGGGCCCGGCCACCGGCTCGTCGAGGGTGGCGTTCTCGCCGCTCAGCACACCTTGCCGGACGCCGTTCACATGCACCACCGCACGGTCCCGGAGCCCGGACACACCCAGTGCATACGGGCGTCGCAAACCCGGAACGGTGACCTCGTACCGCACCAGGCCCCGGTCCACGCCCAGTTCCTCGAACGTCGGCGGAACACCGGATTCCGCCCATTCCGGGTCGCCCAGTACCTCCAGGGCCACCGACAGGGGCGCCCACTCGGTCAGCTCCGCCCGCACCGGCGCCGGGGGCCCGACCGGCTCCGGCGGCAGCTCCGGAAGCGGACCGTCCGCAAACTCCGCCAGAACCTTCCGGAACAGCCAGAACTTCTCCGTCGGCCGCCCGTACTCGTCGATCGGCGCATCGTAGTCGTACGACGTCACCGTCGGCTGAAGATCCTGGTCCTGCACCGGACCCGAGCGGTTCGCCCCCGCCCAGCCCGCAAAATTCGTCCCCCCGTGCGCCATGTAGACATTCACCGACGCCCCGCACTCCAGAATCTCCCGCAGGGCCTGTGCAGCCTCCGCCGGATCCCGCACCGCCGGCGCAGCACCCCAGTGCTCGAACCACCCGCACCAGAACTCCATGCACATCAGCGGCCCCTTCGGCTGATGGCGGCGCAGCACCTCGAACGCCTCCCGCGCACCCGACCCGAAGTTCACCGTGGCGAGCAGCCCCGGCACGGAGCCGCCGGTGAGCATGTGGTCCTCCGGACCGTCGGAGGTGAACAACGGCACGGTCACCCCGCGCTCCCGCAGCATCCCGGCCACCCGCTGCAGATAGACCCGATCGGTGCCGTAGCTCCCGTACTCGTTCTCCGCCTGAACCATGATCACCGGGCCGCCGAGCCCGATCTGCCGCTGCACCACCTGCGGCAGCAGCGCCGTGAACCACCGCTCCACGGCACTCAGGTACTCCTCGTCACGGGTCCGCACCCGTCGCCCGAACCGCCCCGTCACCCAGGCCGGCAGACCACCGTTCTCCCACTCGGCACAGATGTACGGTCCCGGGCGGACGATCGCCCACAGTCCGGCCCGCTGCGCCGCGTCCAGGAACCTGCCCAGCGCCGCCACGTCCCGGAAGCGGCCGGGCTGCGGCTCATGGAGATTCCACGGCACATACGTCTCGACACAGTTGAGACCCATGGCGCGCAGCATCGACAGCCGGTGGTCCCACTGCGCCTCATGGACCCGGAAATAGTGCAGGGCCCCCGACAGCAGCCGTACGGGCTTCCCGTCGAGCCGGAAGTGGTCGTCCCCCACGGTGAAGTCAGCCATCGTGCTCGTACTCTCCTGTGCGTGCGGTCCCCCGGAGCCGCGCCGCCCAGGGGTCGCACGACGGCACGCACCACGGAGCGGGCGAACCCGGGAGGAATGTTGCAACCAACCTTCGCCCCCTGGCGTGCGGCCGGTCCATGGACAAAGATCACTGCTGTTTGGACACAATTGTTCGGACAGGAAATGCTCGGACCGACGCAAAGAAAAGGGGAGGAAGGAAGGCCGATGTACCACACCTGGATGCGCTTCTTCACTCCCAGCCCGCTCCACCACCGGCTGGGCCTCGTCTGCCTGGGCGTGGGGCTGCAGCACGGCGCCCTGCCGACGGTCGGCCCGCGCACCCTGGACCACCATGTGGCCGTCGTCATCAACTCCGGCAGCGGCTGGTTCATCGGAGCCGACGGCCGCCGGGTGCCCGTCATCGCGCCCAGCCTGATCTGGCTGACCCCCGGCACCCCGCACCACTACGGCGCCGATCCCGGCACCGGCTGGGACGAGAGCTTCGTCGACTTCACCGGCCCCGCCACCGCCACGTACACCGAGCTCGGCTACATCGAACCCGACCGCCCGCTCGTCCCGCTCGCCGACACGGCGGCCCCCCGTGCAGCGGTGGGGCGGATGGTGCGCGCGGCACGGCGCGGCAACCCGCTGCTGGAGGTCGAGACCGGCGCCGCCGTGCATGAACTCCTCGTCGCCCTGCGCCGGGCCCGCGCCGATGTCAGCCCCGACGGCGACCCGGTCCTGCAGGCCCTCGCCCGCGACGCCTTCCAGCCGCTCTCCGTCGCCGAGCACGCGGCCCGGCACGGAATGACACCCGCCGAACTGCGCACGGCGGTACGGCGGGGCGCGGGCTGCAGCCCGAAGGACTACCTCCTCGGCATCCGGCTCGGCCGCGCCAAGGAGCTCCTCGCCGCCACCGACCTGCCGGTCGCCGCAGTCGCCCGACGCGTCGGCTACGACGACCCGGCGTACTTCTCCCGCCTCTTCGCCCGCCGGGTCGGCACCGCCCCGGTCCGGTTCCGCGATCAGCAGGGCCGCAGCGTCCCGGGCGGCTGGAGCGACCAGGTCCCGGACCCGGAACACCCACCGACGATCACCCCCCTGGGCCCGGCCGTCTAAGCTCGCTGACCATGACCACGAGGGACATCGACGAGTCCGTGAACGCGGAACTGAACCGGCTGCGCGAGAGCATCGACAACATTGACGCCGCTGTTGTCCATATGCTCGCCGAGCGCTTCAAATGCACCCAGCAGGTCGGCCACCTCAAGGCCGCCCACCAGCTCCCCCCGGCCGACCCGGCCCGCGAGAGCCGGCAGATCGCCCGGCTGAGGCAGCTGGCGGAGAGCGCGCATCTGGATCCGGCCTTCGCGGAGAAACTGCTGAACTTCATCGTGGCGGAGGTCATCCGCCACCATGAACGGATCGCGGAGGAGTCGGCGACGAACGGGGAGACCGGCGCCGGGTCGTGAACGGGGCCGGGGGCTGGTCCCTGCGGGCCGAGCGGGGGTTCTTCCGTTCCTTCGCCCACCAGGGACTGATCGGGATCGGCTTGGTGGCCTCGGGAGTGGGGGACTGGCGGTAATAGCTCTCCACTTCCTAATGAGCTGAGGGCGGTTCGCCTCGAACTGGGGGCGGTTCGCCCGCCCGGTGCGACGGATACGGGCCGGACCGCCCGATCGAGCGTCTGCGCCTCGACCACGCCACCCAGGCACTCACGAGCAGACCGAGCCCCGTGGCTAGAACGACGAGCCCGGCCGAGGCCGACTCGTTGACATGGTCGCCGTTGCCCTGTGGCGTGGGCAGCCCGGCGGCCGCGTAGTGCGGGAGGACCAGCAGTCCCGCTCCCACCAGGGCGGGCAACGCCCAGCCGACGCTTTCACGGCGCGAGGACCGGGCGGACACCAGAGCACCCGCTGTCAGAAGCACCGCGCAGCCCAGTGCAGGCAGCACCGTGTAGGTCAGCCACTCGGACAGCAACGGCCGCCAGTACCACTCTGATTCGGGCCTCGGCCCGTCGAAGTAGTACAGGGTCCGCGGCTGCGGCGCACCCATGAAGTCCCGGACCGACCCGGGCACCACCCCGCCCAGCAGCCCGCCGCCGAAGACCAGCCCCGCGAAACGCGCTGCCCCGCTGTCCTTCCGGCAGGCCGCCCGGCCGACCCGGAGGCTCAGCACGGCACACCAGCCGGCCAGCAGCCCCAGGAACACGCCCTTGACCGCGCCGTAACCGATCGGAGTCCAGACGTTCCAGGGGTAGTTCTCCATGTGCGCGGCGCGCCGGCTTCCCGCGAGACACCAGGCAACCGCACCCGCCGCCACTCCCCATGGCACGACCCCCACGGCCCGCCGCCGTGCGACGTCCGCGCCCGCCCCCGGAGCCCCACGCACCGCTTCGGACACTGCCTGCCCCATATGGTCCATCTGCCCCGATACTCCCGCCGAGCTCGGTTGTCGTTGATGATGTGGTTCTGTGATGTGCTTGGTCAGAGGTCTCTCATCATGGCCTGATCAACGAGGCGCGTGCAGGCCTGTGATCATCATGTGGATCAGCAGGTCGTAGCTCTCGTCCAGCTTCTCCGGGAGCCCGAACGCGCCCTCGGCCTCCAGAACTGCGAAGCCGTGGACGGCCGCACGCAGGCAGCGGGCTGCGTGGATCGCTGCGGAATCTGCCATTCCGTACGCACGGAAAGTGGCGAGCATGATGTTGATCAGTCGCGTCCCGGCCTCGACCGTGCGCGGCTCGGGCGTCTGGATCAGCGCCGAGTAGCGGTGCGGGTGCTGCAGCGCGTAGTGCCGCCAGGCCATCATGAGCGCGCGGATCGCCTCGTCGGCGGAGCGGCCCAGCACGGCCTCACCGACCTGGTCCGCGATCTCGTTCATGATCCGCGCCGACATGAGGTCGCGCAGCTCGGCCAGATTGCGCACGTGCTTGTAGAGGGACGGGGTGGCGACGCCTGCCCGGCCGGCCACCGCCGACAAGGTCAGGGCGGCGGGGCCGCTCTCGTCGATGATCAGCAGCGCGAAATCGACGACGGCATCCGTGGTGAGCGCTGCCCTAGCCACGCGCGCCGACCTCGAGGAAGGCCAGGATGGCCGTGGCGACTTCGTCCGGGAACTGGACATGCGCGTAGTGACCGGCTCCCTCGATCACCTCGAGCCGACCGAGCCCTGCGGGCATGTCGGCCACGATGCCCTCCCCCTCGGCCCCGGGGTCGACCCAGTCGGGGTCGAGCGTGCCCTCGATGACCAGGGCGGGGCACTGGATGGCGCCGAGGCGGGCGCCGGCGTCCGTGGGCGCGGACATGCCCATCCTGCTGACGACGGCCATCCGGCCGGGCCTGCGCAGGTCGGCGTCGAGGGCGGCGACATGGCCGGCGTAACCGGCGGGCCTGACTCCCGGGTAGGCATGGTCGAGGTAGCGCTTCCACAGCCCGACGCTGCGCAGCAGGCCGGCGCCCATGAGCAGGCTCATGCCCTTGCGGTAGCGGGCGTGGGACAGCAGAGCACTCGGGCTGATCTTCTGTGCGCGGGTGAACGGGCTGATCTCGACGATGGCGCTGACCAGTTCGGGCTCCTGGGCCGCGGCGATGGTGGCGGCGCCGCCGGCGAAGGAGTGGCCCACGATGACGGCGGGGCCACCCAGATGCCTGATCAGGGCGAGGAGGTCGGCCGCTGCGTCGGTACGGGTGTAGGACGCCCAACCGGTGCTGGACTCACCGTGGCCGCGCTGGTCCATGGCGGCGACCCGCAATCCTGCCGTCGCGAGCCGGGAGGCCACATCTCGGTAGGCCGCCCTGTTGTCGCCCATGCCGTGGGCCAGCACGATCAGCGGGCCCTCGCCGGTCACTTCGTACGCGAGCTGTGCGCCGTCAATCGTCACGAACTCGGTCACGTCCACCCTCCGGAGCTAATGAATGTAGCCATAAAGCTAATGTAATTAGCCGAGCTGCGTCAACCCTCCCGGATTCCGCGCGCACCCAGCCTTTCGGTCGGGAGGCGCCATGCGGCAGCGGCGAACATCGCGTACGAGCGCGTGGACGGCGCCCGGAAGATCAGAACCCCGACTCCGATCCAGAGGGCCCATGCCCCGGTCATGTACCGACGGCAACCCCATTCGAGGTTCGGGGTGATCGGGGACGCGGCGGGGTGATTGGAGTGAAGCTGGCTACTTAATTGTTGGAACAGGACAATCTCTCGCTTTCGAATCAGTCGACTCCTATCCCGATTTCCCTTCTGAACGCTGGCATGATCCCCATGAGGGCAAGTCAGGGACTATGTAACATCTAGACAATTCAAGGAGGCTCGTGTGACCCGTAACAGTCGTGTGCTGGTGACGGGCGTCGGTGCGATGACGCCACTGGGAGCCGATGCGCCGTCGTCGTGGTCGGGGCTGCTGGACGGTAAGTCGGGGGTGCGTTTCCTGGAGGAGGAGTGGGCCGCGGACCTGCCCGTGCACGTTGCGGCCGGGCTCACGGTGGACCCTGCCTCCCTGCTTCCGAGGGCCGAGGCCAGGAAGCTGGACCGCGGTGAGCAGGCCGCCATCCTCAGCGCGCGCGAAGCCTGGCAGGACGCCGGTCCTCCGCAGGTCGAGCCGGAACGATTCGCCGTCGTCATCGGTACTGGGACCGGTGGTGTCCTCACCACGCTGGGGCAGGACGACGTCTTCGAACGCGCCGGGATTCGCCGGCTGTCGCCGTTCGCAGTCCCCATGCTGATGCCCAACGGGCCGGCTGCCTGGGTGAGCATGGACCTGGGCGCGAAGGGAGGCGCCAGGACTTCGGTGAGTGCCTGTGCGTCCGGGGCGGAGGCCCTCGCCCTGGGGCAGGATCTGATCCGCGGCGGGCGGGCGGACGTGGTCGTCGCAGGTGGGGTGGAGGCATGCCTGCACCCCTTCACCATCGCGGCATTCGCCCAGATGAAGGCCCTGTCGACGCAGTCCGTGGACCCAGAGGCCGTGTCCCGCCCGTTCGACGTCAAGCGGTCCGGGTTCGTCATGGGCGAGGGCGCGGGGATGATGGTGCTCGAACGCGCCGAGTTCGCCCGGGCCCGTGGAGCACGTGCCTACGGCACGCTGGCCGGCAGTGCCGTGAGTTCGAGCGCGAACCACATCACGGCCTCCGACGCGGAAGGCCAGGCCTTCGCCATGGAACTGGCGCTGCGCGACGCCGGACTGGCCCCGGCGGACATCGGTATCGTGCACGCCCACGCCACCTCGACGGAGTCCGGTGACCTGGCGGAGGCCGAGGCGATCGGCCGAGTGATCGGCAGCCACGCTGCGGTGACGGCGACGAAGTCGATGACAGGTCACATGATGGGTGCGTCCGGAACGGTTGGCGCCATGGCCGCTCTGTTCGCGCTCAAGGACGGCACGGTGCCGGCCACGCTCAACCTCGACGAACTCGACCCGCGCGTGGAACTGGACGTGGTGCGCGGTGAGCGGCGCACCGGTCAGTGGTCTGCTGCGCTGGCCAACTCGTTCGGGTTCGGCGGACACAACGTCAGTCTCGTCTTCACCGAGTGACGACGAGACCTTGACCGCCACGCCGGGCGGCATGGGCCCCTCGGGCCCGGTTGCCGCCCACTCGGGATGTCGTGTCGTTGCTCAGACCGACCTGACCATCAGGCCGGTCACGGCATCACGAGTTCAACCTCATGGCGGGGTGCGCGCCCCTCACGGCGAGATCTCCTCCAGTGGGCGGTTCGCCGTCTCCTCCGCGAACGTGCCCGCCACCACCGCGCCCACCAGTGCCACCGCCCCCAGCATCACGAACACCGGCGCGACGCCGTCCCCGGCCGCGTACACCATGCCGACAAGGATCGGGCCCAGGATCACGCCCAGGCGGTTGACCGCGCCGCCCACGCTGCAGCCGAGGGCGCGCATCCTCGTCGGGTACAGCTCCGGTGTGTAGAGGTAGAGGCAGATGTTGGCGCCGAAGAAGCCGACCGCCGACAGGGAGGTCCAGATCAGGGCCTGGGTGGGCGTGTGGGCGCCCAGTGCGGCGAGGGTGAGCAGGAGTGCCGCCGCGCCGCCCAGGAAGATCGCGATGATCTTGCGGCGGCCCAGGACGTCCACCGTCAGGGCAACCACGAGGCAGCCGAGCAGGCCCGCGACCGAGGTGACGGTGGAGTACAGCAGGGCGTCGGAGAGGGTGAGGCCGTACTCGTCCTTGTAGATGCTGGGCAGCCACGACGTGATGCCGTAATTCACGAAGTAACCGGTGAACCAGATCGCGCCGACGACGACCGTGCGGCGGCGGTAGCGGCCGGTGAAGAGGCCGCGCATGCCTGAAGGGGCGGGGTTCGTTGGCGTCGAGGGGCCCGAAACAGTGGCGGGGGCGCTCAGGGGTGGCAACGGTTCGCCCGTCGCCGCCGATACCTTCGCCTCGATCTCGGCCATCACCGTCTCGGCCTGGGCCGGCCGGCCCCGGTCCGCCAGCCAGCGCGGTGACTCGGGGACCTTGCGCTGGACGAGGAAGGCGAGCAGCCCGGGCACGGCGGCGATCGCGAACATCACGCGCCAGCCGGCCGCCGGAACCACCCAGGCCGCGGCCAGGGCGCCGATCGTCAGGCCGGCCGGGAAGACCAGTTCGTACAGCAGGACGAAGCGGCCGCGCTTGAAGCTCCGGGTGATCTCGCTGATGAATGCCGCCGCCACCGGCACCTCGCCGCCGATCGCCAGACCCTGCACGAAGCGCAGTGCCAGGAACGGGGTCAGTGAGGTGCACGCGGTGAGGGCCAGGCTGACCGCGCCCGAGGCGGCCACGCAGTACGCGATCACCCTTACCCGGCCGAACCGGTCGGCCAGGCGGCCCGACAGCAGGGCGCCGATGAGCATCCCGACCGAGCCGACCGTGAGCACCGCCGTCGCGTCACCGGTGGTCAGGTGCCACTCCCGGCGGAGCTCCGGCAGGGCGTACGCGATCAGCAGCTGGTCGAAGGCCTCGAAGAAGGTGACCACGCCGACAATGAGCCGGACGGTGACATGCCAGCGGGAGAGCGGCAGCCGTTCGAAGCGGGCGGCGATGGACGCGCGGGTGGCCCGGGCCCGTGCGGCGTCGGGCGAGTCGTCCTGCGAGATGTCGGTGCTCATCCGGGGTTCCTCCTGCTCCGTGTGGGGGCGGAGCCGTTGGGGAGCCAGGCGTAGAAGAGTTCAGTGGGGTGCGGGGGTGAGCCGAGCGTACGGGTGCGGGCGGCCGTGCGGGGCTCGTGAGCTTGTGAACTCGCCCACTGTTCTCCGTCGCCGTTCTCCGGCCACTGTTCTCTGTAAGCGCCTAGTTTCTTAGCGCTTAAGTTTTACCGGTTCGCCGGTGGTCGCCGTCAAGACCTCCAGGGCAAAAGAGATTTTGCCTTGGGGTCTTGCGATCAATTACTTAAGCACTTAGATTTTTAGCCCTGAGGTAACCGATTCGATAGCAGGAGGCCAACTGATGCTTGCCGACGAGGTGTTGGACGAGGCGTTGGTCGCGGGACAGTGGCGACAGGGCCGCGGTGCCCTCATCGAGACCGTCGACCCGGCCACCGGCCAGGTCATCGCCACCGTGCACGCCGCATCCCTCGCCGATGTCGAGGAGGCCGCCACCGCCGCCGCGCACGCCGCCCAGGACCCCGCCTGGCGCGAACTGCCCGCCCACCTCCGAGCCAGGCTGCTCCACCGCATCGCCGACCTCGTCGAACAGGACGCCGACCGGCTCTCCGCACTCCAGACCGCCGACACCGGCAAGTGCCGCACCGAGACCCGCGCCCTCGTGCTCAGCGCGGCCGGCACCTTCCGCTACACCGCCGCCGCGCTGGAGACCGCCGAGGACGCGATCACCCCGTCCCGCGGCCCGTACGTCACGATGAGCGTCCATGAGCCGATCGGCGTCGTCGGCGCGATCACCCCCTGGAACTCGCCCATCGCCAGCGACGCCCAGAAGCTCGCCCCCGCACTCGCCGCGGGCAACGCCGTACTCCTCAAGCCCGCCGAATGGACCCCGCTCGTAGCCCTCGCCCTGGGCCGCCTCGTCCACCGGGCCCTGACCGAAGCCGGTCTGCCGGCCGCGCTGCTCTCCGTGCTGCCGGGCCGCGGCAGCGTCATCGGCGACGCGATCGTCCGCCACCCGGCCGTCGGGAAGATCACCTTCACCGGGGGCACGAACACCGGGCGCACCCTCGCGCACGTCGCCGCCGACAAGCTGATCCCCGTATCGCTGGAGCTCGGCGGGAAGTCCCCGACAATCGTCCTGGAGGACGCCGACCTGGAGCAGGCCCTGGCGGGCGTCATGTACGGCGTCTTCTCGTCCAGCGGGCAGAGCTGCATCGCAGGTTCACGGCTCTTCGTCGCCCGTGCACGGTACGAGGAGTTCGTCGGCGAACTCGTCTCCCGTGCCCGGAAGTTGCGCATCGGACCCGGCACCGACCCGGACACCCGGGTCGCCCCGCTCGTCCACCACAAGCACCGCGACAGCGTCGCCGCGTACGTGGACCTGGCCCGCGAGGAGGGCGGCACTGTGCGATGCGGGGGAGCGGCACCCGAAGGCGACCTCTACCGTGACGGCGCCTACTACCTCCCCACCGTCCTGGACGGCCTGCCCAACACCGCCCGCGTCTGCCAGGAGGAGATCTTCGGCCCGGTCGTCGTCGCCCTGCCCTTCGACGACGAGGACGACCTCGTCGCCCAGGCCAACGACAGCGTCTACGGACTCGCCTGCGGCATCTGGACCCGGGATCACGCCAGGGCCTGGCGGCTGGCCCGCCGGATCGACGCGGGAACCGTCTGGATCAACACGTACAAGCAGTTCAGCATCTCCACCCCGTTCGGCGGGCTGAAGGACAGCGGCATCGGCACCGAGAAGGGCCGCGATCTGATCCGCGGCTACCAGCGGCAGAAGTCCCTCTACTGGGGCACCGACACCACGCCGCTGCCCTGGGCCGTCAACTGATGCCGCAGAGAGAGGAGTTGGGAAACGTCATGGCTTACGAGAACCTCCACGCCCGCCCCACCGGGCAGCGTGAACCGATCGCCCGGCTGCGCGCCCTGCGCTCCGTCGAGCTGCACACCCCCGCCTTCACCGAGTCCGCCGACTTCTACACCGAGGTCTGGGGACTGGAACCCGTCGAACGGGAAACCGACGCCACCTGGCTGCGCGGCACCGGCGAGGAGCACCACGTCCTCGCCCTCACCCGCGGCGAACGCAACGGCCTCGGCCGCATCACCTTCGCCGTCGCCACCCCCGCCGAGATCGACGAGGCCGCCCGCCGGCTCCTCGCCCGCGGCATCGTCCCCGTCGCCGGCCCCGGCCCCCTCGACCAGGTCGGCGGCGGCTACGGGCTCCGCTTCACCGACCCCGAAGGCCGGCTGATCGAGCTCAGCGCCCAGACCCACGCCGTCGCCCCGCGCGGACGCGACAGTGCCGTACCCGTCGGCGTCACCCACACCGTCCTCAACACCACCGACATCGACGCCGCCGTCGCCTTCTACACCTCGGTCCTCGGGCTGCGGGTCTCCGACTGGTCCGAGCACCAGATGGCCTTCCTGCGCTGCAACGCCGACCACCACTGCATCGCGTTCAACCAGGCGGAGTGGGCCTCCCTCAACCATGTCGCGTACGAGATGACGTCCGTCGACCACTTCATGCGCGGCCTGGGACGGCTCCGCCACCACGGCATCGACCCCCAGTGGGGGCCCGGCCGGCACGGTCCCGGCAACAACACCTTCTCGTACTTCACCGACCCCGCCGGACTCGTCTGCGAATACACCTCCGAGGTCGCCCAGATCGTCGAGGACGCCTGGATCGCCAAGGTCTGGCGGCGGGTCCCCGAGCTCTCCGACCTGTGGGGGACAGCAGGTCCGCCGTCCCAGAAGATCCGCTGCCACATGGCGGGCGAACCCGACCCCGGGCCACTGGCCCCCGCCACCGACGAGGTGTCCGCATGACCGCCACCACCACCCGCCCCACTCCCGCCGCACGCCCCACGCGCTCCGCGCGACGCATCGGACTCGTCGGCTGGGGAGCCATCGGCCGCGTCGTCGGCACCGCCCTCGCCGAAGGACACATCCCCGGCGCCGAACTGACCTGCATCGTCGACAACCGGCCCCTCGTCGACGCCCCCGCACCCCAGCTGTCGTTCGAGGACGCACTCGCCGTCTGCGACCTGATCGTCGAAGCCGCAGGCCAGGCAGTAGTA
Source organism: Streptomyces sp. NPDC058239 (assembly GCF_042882185.1). Lineage (NCBI taxonomy): Bacteria > Bacillati > Actinomycetota > Actinomycetes > Kitasatosporales > Streptomycetaceae > Streptomyces > Streptomyces sp. NPDC058239. The sequence goes on along the minus strand of NZ_JBHVWS010000001.1, from coordinate 281,480 downwards.
CGCGAGTGGGCCGAGCGGGTCCTCGACAGCGGCGCCGACCTGCTGATCGCCTCCACCGGCGCGCTCGTCGACGCCGAGCTCGTCGAGCGGCTGCGCAAGGCCGGACCCGGCCGGGTCTACTTCACCGGCGGCGCCGTCGGCGGACTCGACCTCCTCCAGGCCGTACGGGGCCTGGGCGCCCTCACCTCCGTCACCCTGACCACCACCAAGCTGCCCGCCACCCTCCACCAGCCATGGATGGACGCCGAGCTGACCGAGCGGCTGCGGACCACCACCGAACCGGTCGAGGTGATGCGCGGCACCGCCCGCGACGTCCCGGTGAAGTTCCCCAAGTCCACCAACGTCGCCGCATCCGTCGCCCTCGCCACCGGCGACCCCGACCTCGTCGAGGTCGTCGTCGTCGCCGACCCGGCCGCCACCCTCACCCGGCACGTCATCGAGGCCGCAGGGCCGCACGGCACCTACCGCTTCGAAGTCGCCCACCGGCCCGACGCGGCCAACCCCGCCACCAGCCAGGTCGTGCCGCACGCCGTGCTCCGCAGCCTCGGCGCCGTCGTCGGCCGGGCGGGACAGATCCTGTGACCGCTCCTGCGACCGCCGCCCCGGCCGACGGGACCGTCCACACCGTGGAGGCCGGAGACCCGGACGCACCGCTGCTCCTGTGCCTGCACGGCATCGGCTCCTCGTCCGCCGCCTTCGCCCCGCAACTCGCCGCACTCTCCGACCGGGTACGGGTCGTGGCCTGGGACGCCCCCGGCTACGCGGCCTCCGCCGACCCCGACCGCGCCCCCGGCCTCGACGGCTACGCCGACACCGCCGCCGCACTCATCCGCGAACGCGGCGGCCGAGCCCATGTCCTGGGCGTCTCCTGGGGCGGCGTCATCGCACTCCGCCTCGCCGTCCGCCACCCGGACCTCGTCGCCTCGTTGATCGTCGCCGACTCCAGCCGCGGCTCGGGCACCCACCCCGACAAGGCCGAGGCCATGCGCGGCCGTTCGGCCCAGCTCGCCGCCGAGGGGCCGGACGCCTTCGCCGCCGCCCGCGGCCCGCGCCTGGTCTCCGGCGACGCGCCCGCCGCACTCGTCGAACGGGTCGTGGCGACCATGGCCGCCTCCGTCCGTACGCCCGGATACGGGTACGCGGCCGAGGCGATGGCCGAGGCCGACCTCACCGGCGACCTGCCGGCGATCACCGCACCGGCCCTCGTCCTGTGCGGCGAGGAGGACACCGTCACCGGAACCGAGGAGTCGCAGGCCATCGCCGGCGCCCTCACCAGGTCCGTGTACGTGACCCTCTCCGGCGCCGGCCACCTCTCCAACCAGGAGCGGCCCGAGGCATTCAACGCCTGGGTCCGCGCCCACCTCCACGTCGTCGCCCGCATCCCCGCGTGACGACGGCCCGCCCCCACCCGCAGCAACGACCCGAGGAGCATCCCGTGCCCATCGACAACACCCCCTACGAGACCGACGGCGACCTCGCGAAGTACACCGACTCGCTGATCGCCACGAAGGACTCCCGCGAGCCCGACTGGAACACCCTCTCCTTCCAGGCGAAGGCGGGCGACCAGTACAAGCGCGCACAGATCCGCTACGTCGGCTCCGGCGCCACCGGCAACCACGAGAACGACAACCGGATCATCCCGTCCGGCGGCTTCACCTTCTCCAACATGCTGCTGCCGCCGGGCGCCGAGGGCCCCGAGCACACCCACCACGACGTCGAGGAAGCCTTCTTCGTCCTGGAGGGCCAGGTCAGGGTCGGCATCCACCGCGGCGCCGACGAGGTCGAGTACCGCACCCTCGGCTACCGCGACATGATCGTCGTGCCCGCCGGAGTGGCCCGCTCGCTGAAGAACGAGGGCGACACCGACGCCCTGTTCTGCGTGATCATCGGTACGCAGAAGCCGCAGGTCCCGACCTACCCCGAGCACTCCCCGATGCACGGCATCACCCGCGACTGATGGCCACCGACGACACCTCCCGTACACCGGGCACCTCCGGTGCGGCGGATGCCTCTCGTACGGTCGTCGTCACCGGCGCCGGCCGCGGCCTGGGACTGGCCGCGGCCCGCCGGATCGGCCGCGACGGCCACCGCGTCGTCATCGCCGAACTCGACGAGGCCACCGGCAGGCAGGCCGCCGACGAGCTCCGCGCCGAAGGCATCGCAGCAGACTTCCATCCGCTCGACGTCGCCGACCCGGACTCCGTCGACGCCCTCGCCGCGGCCCTCGCGGGCGACTCCACCCGGCTGTACGGACTGGTCAACAACGCCGGTCTGGCCAACGCGGTCGGCGGCAAACCGTTCCACGAGATCGACATCGAGGCATGGGACCGCATCATGACGGTCAATGCCCGTGGTCCTTGGCTCGTCGCCCGAGCCCTCCTGCCGCTCATGGTGGCAGGCGGCGGCGGCCGGATCGTCAACCTCGCCTCGGACGCGGCCCTGTACGGATCGCCCCGACTCGCCCACTACATCGCCTCCAAGGGCGCCGTGATCTCCCTGACCCGGGCCATGGCACGCGAGACCGGCGACCTCGGCATCACCGTCAACGCGGTCGCCCCAGGGCTGACCGAGGGGGAGTCCTCCGTGGACATCCCCGCCGAACGGCACGAGCTGTACAGGCTGGGCAGGGCGATCTCCAGGCCGCAGCAACCGGCGGACCTGGTCGGCCTGATCGCCTTCCTCGTCGGCGACGAGTCCGGCTACATCACCGGCCAGACCTTTGCCGTCAACGGCGGCTTCACGATGCACTGAACCCCTCACGCCCGGACGGGCACGCCGCACCGGACACCCCTCGACCGACCCCGGTGCGGCCCCCGCCCGCGCGACACCCCCCTCGAACCAAGGAGTACGACATGGACCTCGGCCTCGCCGGTCGCAGCATCCTCGTCACCGGCGGCAGCTCCGGCGTCGGCCTCGCCACGGTCCGGATGCTGCTCGCCGAAGGCGCCCGCGTCGCCACCTGCGGCCGCCGCGCCGACGCCCTCACCGCAGCCCTCGACGGTCTCGCCGGACCGGACAGGCTGTACCACGCACCCTGCGACGTACGCGACGAAGCCGCCGTACGGGCCTTCACCGAAGCCGCAGCCGAACGATTCGGCGGCCTCGACGGACTCGTCAACAACGCCGGCGCCTCCCGGATGAAACCCTTCGCCGAGACCACCGCCGACGACTGGCGCGACGAACTGGAACTCAAGTTCTTCGGCGTCCTCAACCCCCTCCATGCCGCCCTGCCCCACCTGCGGAAATCCGGCAGCGCCTCTGTCGTCAACATCAACGCGGTCCTCGCCAAGCAGCCCGAGACCCGGCTGATGACGACCAGCGCGGCCCGCGCCGGCATCCTCAACCTCTCCACCTCCCTGTCCAAGGAACTCGCCCCCGACGGCATCCGCGTCAACTCCGTCTGCCTCGGCCTCGTCGACACCGGGCAGTGGGAACGCCGGTACGCGGCCTCCGGCAGCCCCCTCGACTACGCCGCCTGGCAGGCCGAACTCGCCGCCGACCGCGGCATCGCACTGGGCCGCCTCGGCAACGCCGACGAAGTCGCCTACGCCGTAACGGCGTTGCTCTCACCAAAGGCCTCGTACATCACCGGCACCACCGTCGACGTCTGCGGCGGCGTCAACCGGGCCATCGCCTAGGACCTGTCCGACCCCGATCCGCCGGACAGACCGCAACCCACCGAACCCCCCTCAGGAGCGCAACGACATGACCCAACCCAACGGCGGCGACCTGCTCGTCGAGACGCTGCGCGGACTCGGCGTCGACACGGTGTTCGGCATCGTCAGCGTGCACAACCTGCCGCTCGTCGAAGCCGTCGACCGCGATCTGCGCTTCGTCCCCGTCCGCCACGAAGCCGCCGCCGTCAACGCGGCCGACGGCTACGCCCGAGCCACCGGCGGCCTCGGCTGCGCCCTGACCAGCACAGGTACGGGAGCGGGCAACGCGGCAGGCTCCCTCATCGAGTCCCTCAGCTCCGGCACCCCCGTCCTCCACATCACCGGACAGATCGACAGCGAGTACCTCGGCTCCGGGCGCGGCTTCATCCACGAGACCAAGGACCAGCTCGGCATGCTCCGCGCGGTCTCCACCCATGCGGTCACCGTCACCGACGCCGCGAGCGCGGGCGACATCCTGCGCGACGCCGCCGCCCGCGCGCTGACCGCCCCGCACGGCCCGGTCAGCGTCGAATGGCCCATCGACCTGCAGTTCGCCCCCCAGCAGCTCACCGGTACACCCGTGCGGACCGCACCCGCGCCCGCCCTGCCCGACCCGGCACTCCTCGACGAGGCCGCCGCGCTGCTGTCCGCCGCGCGCCGCCCTCTCGTCTGGGCGGGCGGCGGAGCCAACAGTGCCCGCCCCGAACTTGCCGCACTGCTCGACGCGTTGAACGCCGGACTGGTCACCTCCAACTCCGGCCGCGGCTCGGTCCCCGAGTCCGACCAGCGGGTCCTCGGCAACTACGCCACCGCCCCCGCGGGCCGCGCGCTGCTCGCCGAAGCCGACGTGCTGCTCTCCATCGGCACCCACTTCCGCTCCAACGAGACTGCCGACTACACCCTCGAACTCCCCCCGGCCCACATCCAGCTGGACCTGGACCCGGCCGCACCGGGCCGCGTCTACCCGGCCACCTGCGCCCTGCACGGCGACGCGGCGGCCGTCCTCGCCGCACTCCTGGGACGCGTGACGAGCGGCAGCACGGAGGCGAGCTGGCCGGCCCGCGTACGCAAGGCCCGCACCGACGCCCGCAGCGCACAGCGCCACGCCATCGGACCGCAGGCCGCCATCAACGACGCCATCCGCGACGCCTGCCCGCCAGAGTCCGTGATCGCCCGCGACGTCACCATCCCCTCCTCCACCTGGGGAAACAGGCTCCTGGAGATCAACGACCCGGCCACCAACGTCTTCCCGCGCGGCGGCGGCATCGGACAGGGCCTCGCCATGGGCATCGGTGCCGCACTCGGCCGCCCGGACGTTCCCACCGTCGTCATCGCAGGCGACGGCGGCCTCGCCGTCCACCTCGGCGAACTCCTCACCCTCGCCCAGGAGAAGCCCGACCTCACCCTCCTCGTCTTCAACGACGGCGGCTACGGCGTCCTGCGCAACATGCAGGACAACCACTTCCCGCGCCGCTCGGGCGTCGACCTCACCACCCCCGACTTCGAGCAGCTCGCCGCCGCCGTCGGTCTCCCGTACGCCCGGATCGCCTCCGAAGCCGACGCGGCCCCCGTCATCAAGGAGGCCACCGCCTCCGAGGGGCCGGTCCTCGTCGAGATCGACCTCGCCGCACTCGGCCCGATGAACACCCCGTTCACCCCGCCCGTCAAGCTCCCCGCGACCGCCACCGCCACCGGACAGGGAGGCACCCCGCAATGACCAGCACCCAGGAAACCCGCCTCGACCTGCTCGTCCACCGGATGACATGGGAGGCCGACGGCGTCCTCGGCGTCGAACTCACCCACCCGGACGGCAGCCCGCTGCCCGCCTGGCAGCCCGGCGCCCACATCGACGTACACGCCGGCGGGCACATCCGGCAGTACTCCCTGTGCTCCGACCCGGCCGACACCACCCGCTGGCGCATCGGCATCCTCAGGGAACCCGCATCCCGCGGCGGCTCCGCCCACATCCACACCCAGCTGCGGCCCGGCCAGATCCTCCAGGTCCAGGGCCCCCGCAACCACTTCGAGCTGGACGCCGACCACGACGCCGAGGCATACCTCTTCATCGCGGGAGGCATCGGCATCACCCCGATCCTCGCCATGGCCCGCGAGGCGGCCCGCACCCGGACCCCTTGGCGGCTCGTCCACGGAGGCCGCAGCCGCACCTCGATGGCCTTCGGCACAGAACTCGCCGCGCTGGCCGAAATCCCGGGCGGATCAGTCGAGTTCGTACCCCAGGACGAGCGCGGACACATCGACCTCGACACCCTCCTCGGGGACGTTCCCACAGGCACCCAGGTCTACTGCTGCGGACCCGAACCCCTGCTCGCCGCCGTCGAGGAACGCTGCCCGGCCGCCCGTACCGAACGCTTCGCCGCCCCCGCGGCACCGCCGCGCGACGGCGAGGACACCGGCTTCGACGTCATCTGCTCCCGCACCGGGCGCACCGTCGAGGTCGGCCCCGGCAGCTCCGTACTCGACGCACTGGAGGGCGCCGGGATCACCGTGCCGTCCTCCTGCCGCGACGGGATCTGCGGCACCTGCGAGACCAAGGTCCTCGAAGGCACCCCCGACCACCGGGACTTCCTGCTCTCCGAGGGCGAGAAGGCGGCGGGCACCTCGATGATGCTCTGCGTCTCCCGCTCCCGCACCCCGCGTCTCGTCCTCGATCTGTGAACCGCCCCCGAAGGGAGCCGACATGACAACCACGCAGTACCTCAACCCCCACCAGGCACGCAGCGCCGAGCCGACCCCGTACGAGAAGAAGCTCGCCGCAGTGATCGAGGAGGTCTTCGGCACCGGCACCCACGACCTGCCCGGCCTCGTCGCCGGACTCAACGCCCGAGACCTGCCCGCCCCCGACGGCAGCCCGTGGACCGAGGACACCTTCCGCAGCGAGATGCGACGACTGGGAGCGTGAGACAACCATGACCACCGACACCACCACCGCGACGGTCAGCGGCGAGGCCACCCGGCCCTCCGAAGTCGCCCGCCCCGGCAACCGCACCGCCGACCGGCTCTTCGCCACCGGCATCCGCAACCAGTGGTACGCCGTCTGCCCCTCCGACTTCGTCCCCGCCGGCGGCATGAAGCGGCTCACCCTCCTCGGCGAACAATGGCTGCTCTTCCGCCGCGCCGACGGCACCCTGCACATGCTGGAGGACCGCTGCCCCCACCGCGGCGCCCGCCTCTCCCTGGGCAAACACCTCGGCGACCGCATCGCCTGCTGGTACCACGGCGTCCAGGTCGACGGCACCGGCACCGTCGCCGCCGTCCCCGGGCTGCCCGGCTGCAACCTCGAAGGCAAACAGCTCGTCGCCGCACCCCACGTCATCGAGACCGGCGGCGCGATCCTCGCCTACTTCGGCGACGGCCGGCATCCCGAACCGGCACCGCTCGTACTGCCCGAGCAGCTCACCGACCCCGGCACCACGGCGTTCCTCTGCTACGCCGAGTGGAACGTCAACTGGCGCTACGCCGTGGAGAATCTGCTCGACCCGATGCACGGGTCGTTCCTGCACCGCGACTCGCACAGCATGTCCGAGGGGCAGACCACCGCCCGCTTCCGCATCCGGGAGACCGAACGCGGCTTCTTCTTCGAGAAGACCGACCAGAGCGGCGTCAACTTCGACTGGGTCGAGCTCTGCCGCACCGGCGCCGACTGGGTCGACCTCACCATCCCGTACCCGCCCACCGCGGGCCCCGGAGGACCTTTCGGCATCGTGGGCATGGCCACCCCCATCGACGAGGAGCGCTGCGCCGTCTTCTTCTGGCGCTACCGGCGGGTGACGGACTGGCAGCGCGACACCTGGCGGTTCCTGTACAAGACCGTGCTGGAGGACCGGCACTGGGAGGTCCTCGAACAGGACCGCATCATGCTGGAAGAACTCCGCACCGATGCCGACCAGGCGGAGAACCTGTACCAGCACGACCTGGGTGTGGTCCGCGTACGCCGCATGTACCGCACGGAGGCGGAAGCGCAGGCCGGCGCGACGGACTGAACCCGAGACGCCCTCAACCGCCGGACGGGCTCGGATTTTCCGCCCGTCCGGCGATCAGGGACGACTACGCGTCCTCCTCCGCCGCCAGCACCGACCGCTCCAGCTTCTCCAGCAGCCGCGCCAGCTGCCGGCACTCCGCGGGAGTCAGCCCCGCCAGCATCCGCCGCTCATTGTCCAAATGTTCAGCGAACAGCTCGTCGATCGTCGACAGACCCTCGTCCGTGAGCCGCGAGTGCACCACCCGACGATCCTGAGGATCACGCTCCCGCAGGATCAGCCCGTCCTTCTCCAGACGGTCGATCCGCAGAGTGACCCCCGCCGAACTGATCAAACCGGAATCGGCCAGCTCACCCGCCGTACGACGGAACGGCGCCCCCGCCCTGCGCAGCGCCGTCAGCACATCGAATCCGGCCATCGACAGGCCCTTGCGCTCCACCGGCCGGGAGATCGCCGCGCTGTACCGCAGGAACGCCCGGTGCAGCCGGCCGAACACCTCCAACGGAGCCGTATCCAGATCCGGCCGCTCCCGCCGCCAGTCCTCCACGATCGACGCCACCGCGTCCTGCCGCGTCGCGGAAGCGGAAGCCGCGTTCTTCGCCATTCCGGGCACTCCTCCGTACAGGAACACAATGGGTAAGAATCTTAGCCCTGAAAGGCCCACCGATCCCTCCCGCTCAGCCCTGGGAGAACCCGCCTGCGCACCGCCCGGGCCGTACGGCAGCATGGGCGCATGTCCGTACTGACGCGCGACGAAGCGCAGACCCGAGCCCAGTTCCTCGACGTACACCGGTACACGATCGACCTCGATCTGACCGGAGGGGAGCAGACCTTCGACTCCCGCACCGTCATCCAGTTCACCGCAGCCGCGGCCGGAGACACGTTCGTCGAGCTCAAGCCGGCCACCCTGCGCTCGATCAGCCTCGACGGACAGCCCCTCGACCCCGCCGACCTCACCGAGAACCGCTTCCCGCTCACCGCACTCACCGCCGGCACACACGAACTCCGCATCGACGCCGCCATGCGCTACTCCCGCACCGGCGAAGGCATGCACCGCTTCACCGACCCGACCGACGGCGAAACGTACCTCTACACCCAGCTGTTCATGGAAGACGTCCAGCGCGTCTTCGCCGCGTTCGACCAGCCCGACCTCAAATCCGTCTTCGAGCTCACCGTCACCGCCCCCGAAGGCTGGACCGTCCTCGGCAACGGCATCGCCGAGCACCGGGGCGACGGCCGGTGGACCCTGGCAGCCACCCCGCTGATCTCCACCTACCTCGTCGCCGTCGCCGCAGGCCCCTGGCACTCCGTGACCACCGAACACGCCGGACTGCCCTTCGGCATCCACTGCCGCCGCTCACTGGCCCCGTACCTCGACGCGGACGCCGACGAGATCCTCGACATCACCCGCGCCTGCTTCGACCGCTTCCACGAGAAGTTCGACGAGCCCTACCCCTTCGACTCCTACGACCAGGCATTCGTCCCCGAGTTCAACGCCGGCGCCATGGAAAACCCCGGACTCGTCACCTTCCGCGACGAGTTCGTCTACCGCTCCGCCGTCACCGACACCGAACGCCAGACCCGCGGCATGGTCATCGCCCACGAGATGGCCCACATGTGGTTCGGCGACCTCGTCACCCTCGCCTGGTGGGACGACATCTGGCTCAACGAGTCCTTCGCCGAGTACATGGGCTACCAGACCCTCGCCGAGGCCACCCGCTTCACCGACACCTGGGTCGACTTCGGCGTCGCCCGCAAGGGCTGGGGATACGACGCCGACCAGCGCCCCTCCACCCACCCCGTCGCCCCCGACCCGGCAGCCGTCCCCGACACCGCGTCCGCGATGCTCAACTTCGACGGCATCTCCTACGCCAAGGGCGCATCCGCCCTGCGCCAACTCGTCGCCTGGCTCGGCGAGAAGGACTTCCTGGCCGGCATCAACACCCACTTCGCCCGCCACAAGTTCGCCAACGCCACCCTCGCCGACTTCATCGACAACCTCGCATCGGCCACCGACCGCGACGTCCACGCCTGGGCCGACGCCTGGCTGCGCACCACCGGAGTCGACACCCTCACCCCCCGGGTCGAGGAGTCCGACAGCATGTGGTCCCTCACCGTCGACCGCGACGGCAGCCGCCCCCACCGCATCGCCGTCGGCGCATACGACCACGCCCCGGACGCCCACTCCGGCCCCGACCGCCTCGTCCTGCGCAACCGGTTCGAGATCGACGTCCCCCAGAACGACACGGTCAAGGCGCTGCCCGGCCGGCGCCCCGCCCTCGTCGTCCTCAACGACGGCGACCTCAGCTACGCCAAGGTCCGCCTCGACGCCAAGTCCTGGGACACCGTCGTACGCGACCTGTCCGGCATCCCCGACGCACTGACCCGCGCCGTCGTCTGGAACACCGCCCGCGACCTGGTCCGCGACGGCGAACTCGCCCCCACCACCTACCTCGAAGCGGCCCGCGCACACCTCCCGCACGAGACCGACCTCGCCCTCGCCCAGGGCGTACTCGCCTTCGCCGACAACCAGATCGCCGGCCGCTACCTCGCCCCGGAGAACCGCCCCGCCGCCCTCGCCACCCTCACCGCCCTGTGCCGCGACCTCATCCGCCGCACCGAGGACGGCCACAACCCCGGCCTGCGCCTGGTCGCCGTACGCCACCTCATCGACGCCGCCACCCAGCCCGACACCATCCAGGACTGGCTCACCAACGGCACCGTCCCCGGCGGACCCGAACTCGACCCCGAACTGCGCTGGCGCATCCTCACCCGCCTCGCCGTCCTCGGCGCCACCGACGAAACCGCCATCGCCGCCGAACTCGAACAGGACCCCAGCGCCACCGGACAGGAAGGCGCCGCCCGCTGCCGGGCCGCCCTCCCCACCCCCGAGGCCAAGGCCGCCGCCTGGCACGCCCTGTTCAACGACGACAGCCTCTCCAACTACCTCTTCACCGCCACCGCCCAGGGCTTCTGGCAGCCCGAACAAGCCGACCTCGTACAGGACTACGTGCCCCGCTACTACCCCGAAGCGACCCGGCTCGCCACCCGCCGCGGCCCCGCCATCGCCGAAGCCGCCGGCCGCCACGCCTTCCCCGCGTACGCCGTCGACGCCGACAGCCTCCACCTCGGCGAACAAGCCCTGAACGACAAGGACCTCATCCCGGCCCTGCGCCGCAAGCTCATCGACCAGATCGACGACCTGCGCCGCGCCCTCGCCGTACGCGACACCCACTGACCGTCAGGGTCGGCACCACCCGTGCCCGGCGCCACTCCCACCCCACAGGGAGGCGCCGGGCACACCCATATCCGGCGCCACACCCATACCACCGAAACCCCCGACAACGACCCCCCATCCCTCCCACATCCCCCTTTCGAGTTCAGATCACCGAGCTCTGCGGCCGCACCCCCGAAAACCCGGACAAGCTGGCATGTCCACCCATGCGCACCCGAAGGGCCCCGCCACCATGCCCACCCCGCCCCTCGCCGGCTCGACCACCGGCCCCGCCGCCCTGCGCCCCCTCATCGACACCGTCCTCACCGCACTGCACGACGGCGCCCACCGCCGCGACGGCCCCCTCCCCACAGGCGGACCCGACGCCGTCACCCCCCGGATGCGCACCGCCACCCACCCCGTCATCCCCGACCACGGCACCGGCCCCCACGACGCACTGCGCACCCTCGTCAGCGCCCTCACCGAAGGCGCCGCAGACCCCGCAGACCCACTCTGCGCCGCCCACCTCCACACCCCGCCCCTCGCCCTCGCCACCGCCGCGGACCTCGCCGCCTCCGCCCTCAACCCCTCCATGGACTCCTGGGACCAAGCCCCCGCAGCCTCCGCCCTCGAAGCCGACCTCACCGCCGCCCTCGCCACCGAGATCTACCCCCGCCGGCCCTCACCCGACGCACTCATCACCACCGGCGGCACCGAAGCCAACCAACTCGCCCTGCTCCTCGCCCGCGAACGCAACGGCCCCGTACAGACCATCTGCGCCGCCAACGCCCACCACAGCATCACCCGCGCCGCCTGGCTCCTCGGCCTCCCCACACCCGTCGTCATCCCCGCCCCCACCGGCGTCATGGACCTCGCCGCACTCGACGAAGCCCTCACCGAACTCCACCGCCCCCTACTCGTCACCGCCACCGCAGGCACCACCGACACCGGCCAGATCGACCCACTCGCCGACATCGCCGACCTCTGCACCACCCACGGCGCCGAACTCCACATCGACGCCGCCTACGGCGGCCCCCTCCTCTTCAGCCCCACCCACCGAGGCAAGGTCCACGGCCTCGACCGCGCCCACAGCGTCACCCTCGACCTGCACAAACTCGGCTGGCAACCCGCATCCGCAGGCATCCTCGCCGTCCCCGACCGCACCCACCTCCACGCACTCCACCACCGCGCCTCCTACCTCAACGCCGACGACGACACCGAAGCCGGCCTCCCCGACCTCCTCGGCCGCTCCCTGCGCACCACCCGCCGCCCCGACGCCCTCAAAATCGCCGTCACCCTCAAAGCCCTCGGCCGCACCGGACTCGCCGACCTCATCGACCACACCGTCGCCGCCGCCCACCACCTCGCCGACCTCATCGCCAAAACCCCCACCCTCGACCTCTACGACCGCCCCACCATCAGCACCGTCCTCTTCCGCCCCACCGACGCCGACGACAACACCGTCGCCACCATCCGCCGCACCCTCCTCACCCGCGGCCACGCCGTACTCGGCCGCGCCCACACAGACAACCGCCTCTGGCTCAAAGCCACCCTTCTCAACCCCCACACCACCCCCGAAAACCTCCGCACACTCCTCGACCTCGTCAACCACCTCGCCAACGACCTCGCGGAAGGCAACACCCCCCGATGACCGACCTGCCCACCCCTGAGACCGACCAGCCACACGACCTCGTCGGCATCGGCATCGGCCCCTTCAACCTCTCCCTCGCCGCCCTCGCCCACGGCATCCCCGGCAACCCCCACCCCCTCGCCGCCGCCTTCTACGAACAGCGCCCCGCCTTCCACTGGCACCCCGGCCTCCTCATCGACGGAGCCAGCCTCCAAGTCCCCTTCCTCGCCGACCTCGTCACCCTCGCCGACCCCGCAAGCCCCTGGACCTTCCTCAACTACCTGCGCAGCCGCGACCGGCTCTTCCCCTTCTACTTCGCCGAGCGCTTCCACATCCAGCGCGCCGAATACGACGCCTACTGCCGCTGGGTCAGCGACCAACTCCCCGGCCTCCACTTCAGCCACCAGGTCGACGCCGTCCGCTGGAACAACGAACGCAGCCTCTTCGAAATCGACTTCACCCAACTCGACACCGACGGCGAAGCCGAAGCACTCGGCCGCACATACACCCACCACATCGCCCTCGGAATCGGCACCGAGCCCCACATCCCCGACCCCCTCAAACCCCTCGCCGAAGCCGAATCCGTCCCCGTCATCCACTCCGCGGACTACCTCCACCACCGGGAAACACTCCTCGACGCCGAACACATCACCGTCATCGGATCCGGACAGTCCGGCGCCGAAATCTTCCTCGACCTCCTCCGCTCCCGCCCCGCAGGCCGCGAAAAGCTCCACTGGATCGCCCGCACCCAGGCCTTCGCACCCATGGAGTACTCCAAACTCGGCCTGGAACACTTCACCCCCGACTACAGCCGCTACTTCCACGCCCTGCCCGAATCCGTACGCGACGAACTCGTCCCCCACCAATGGCAACTCCACAAAGGCATCGACGCCGACACCATCGCCGCCATCCACGACGAGCTCTACCGCCGCACCCTCCACGGCGGCTGGCCCGACGCCACCCTCACCCCCGGAGTCTCCGTACGCACCGCAGGACGCGTCGCCAACACCCGCATCGAACTCCACCTCGAACACACCCAGCAGAACACCCGATCCCGCCTCACCACCGACGCCGTCGTCCTCGCCACCGGCTACCGCGAACGCTCCCTCGACCGCATCCTCACCGGCCTCGACCCCCACATGCACCGCGACGCCTCCGCACGCCCCCGCATCGACGACCGGTTCCGCCTCGTCCTCGACCCCACCGTCACCGGAAACGTCTACGTACAGAACGCCGAACGCCACACCCACGGCGTCGGCGCCCCCGACCTCGGACTCGCCGCCTGGCGCAGCGCCACCATCCTCAACAACCTCACCGGCACCAACGCCTACCCCCTCCCGGAACGCACCGCCTTCACCACCTTCGGCCTCACCCCCCAGAACCCGACCGTCCCCACCCAGAACCCCGACCTCATCCCCCTCGCCCAAGGCAACTGACACCCGCCCCCCACACACAGACAGAAGGCGGCCGCCCCTCCACAAGGAAAAGACGGCCGCCCACACACACCACCACACCCCAAAGGGCGACCGCCTAGAACACCGGCGCACCGTCCCGCGTCAGACGCCAGTCCACCGAAGCGAACTGCGCACCATCCACCGAACCCTTCGCCTGCACCCAGCCGATGATCGTGTTACGGATCTCCTCCGAGTTCGCCCACAACTGCTTGGCACCCGGCACATGCGGAAAATTGCCACCACCGCTCGCCCGGTAGTTGTTCACCGCCAGCACGAACTGCGCCGCCGGATCGATCGGCCTGCCCTCGAACGACAGATTCACGATCCGCGAACCATTCGGCTTCGCAATGTCGATCTCGTACGTCAGACCCGACACCGCGTCGTAGTTGTAGTCCGGAGTGTTGTCCGCATTCGTCAGCTTCGCCGTGTCCACCGGAGCACCGGCCGCCGTCTGCACGTAGTACCGGGCCGAAAACTCCAGATAATCCTTGACCTGCGCACCCGTCAGCAGCCGCGCCTCAAGGGTGTTCTCGAACGGATACAGACCCGCCGCATCCTTGATCGTCACATTCCCGGCCGGGATCTGCGCCGTACGCGAGAAACAGGACGCCTGCGAGAGAACGGGAAGCGCCGCGTACTCACCACCCGCCAGCGCCGCCTTCACCGTCTCCGCCTGGACGACATTGATCAGATCGATGATCGGCTCGTCCTTCCAGGCCGCCTCCGCCGTCGTCATCGCCGCCGTGGACGTGCCGATCACCTGATTGACGTACGCCACGACCTTCTTGTGCTCATCCATGAGCAGCTTCGTGATCTCCGGGTCCTCGGCCACGGTATTGGAGTTCAACACCTGCGAACCCGCCTTCTCCACCACCCAGCGGCCCTTCTCCCACACCAGATCGAAGTCGAACAGCGTCAGCCGCTGCCCCCACTTCAACGGCTCGGAGAGCACCACCTTCTTGCCGGTCTGCTTGTTCTCCACGAAGTACTCGGGAATCTCCAGATGCGCATGCCCGACCAGAATCGCGTCGATACCCGGAACCTGCTCGGCCACCAGACCCGCCGCGTTCTCGACATACGGGATCTGATCACCGTACGACGACGTACCGCTGCTGCCCGAGTGAGCCGACACGATCACGACATCCGCACCCATGGAACGCAACCGCGGCACGAACTTCGCCGCCTGCTCCTCCAGACCGGGGAACACCATCTTCCCGCTGACATTCGCCTTGTCCCAGATGGCGATGCCCGGGTTGGTCAGACCCAGGATCGCGACCTTCACATCCGGACCGTGCGGGGTACGCATCCTCTTGATCACGTACGGGGCGAACGCCGGCCGCAACGTCTTCGCGTCCAGCGCGTTCGCACCCAGCAGCGGGAAGTCGCACTGCTCCTCGAACTTCCGCAGCACCGGGATGCCGTAGTTGAACTCGTGGTTGCCGAGCGCCGCGGCGTCATAGCCGATCGCGTTCATCGCCTGCGCCATCGGATGCACCGGGCCGCGCTTCGCCGTGATCGGATCGACCTTGGCGTAGTAGTACGACAACTGGGTGCCCTGGATCGTGTCACCCGCATCGATCATCAGGGTGTTGTGGCGGCCCTTCTCCCGGCGCACCTGGTCCACCAGCGTGGAGATCTTCGCCAGACCGACATCGTTGTGGGCCTTGTCGTCGAACTCCTTGTCGGTGAAATAGTCCCAGTTGAAGACATTCCCGTGCAGATCGGTGGTGCCCATCACGGTGAACGAGTACCGCTTCGGCGGACGCCCGTGGCCGTGCCCATGACCGTGGGCCGCGGCGGGAACGGCGGAACCACCAGCGATCGCCACACCGGCACCGGCAGCCGCCGATGTGCCCAGGAACGTCCTACGGTTCAGCGGCATTTCGTCTCCCACATCTCAGTTCTCATACAGCTCAGTTCTCGTACAGCTCAGTTCTCGCAGTGCACAACGCGCGTAGATAATGACCCACGAGCCACACCCGGCAACACCCCTTGCGGGTTTCGATCTGATGACCACCCGTTGTCCTACCCGGATGCGAGAGTGGACCCATGGCCGACACCCCGCCGCCCTACGGCACCCCCGACCACCCCCGCGTCGCCGTCCGAGGCGAAGCCCGCCTCGAAGTCGACCCCGAGACCGCCCACATCGGCATCACCGTCAGCGCCCGCGGAAAAGACCGCCGCGCAGCCCTCGAAGACCTCACCCGACGCAACAACCACGTCCTCGAACTCGCACGCTCCTACGGACAAGCGGTCGAAAAACTCGAAACCGGCGCATTCTCCATCACCCCCGAACTCACCCAACGCGGCCGCGACGAAAAAATCCGCGCCTACCACGGCCGCGTCCACGTCACCGCCGTCCTCAACGACTTCACCGCACTGGGCGAATTCACCACCCGCGTCGCCGACCTCGACATGACACGCGTCAACGGCCCCTGGTGGGCCCTGCGCCCCGACTCACCCGCCCACGCGAACGCCCGCCGCCAGGCCGTACGCGAAGCCGTCCAACGCGCCCGCGAATACGCCGACGCCCTCGGAGCCCACCTCACCGCCCTGGTCGAACTCGCCGACCTCGGCGCGGAGAACACCGCCCCGGCCACAGCCATGCCCGTCGCACCCGGAGGCCTCCGGGGCCGCGCGGCATACGGCGGAGCAGCCGCCGAACCCGCCCCGGCCCTCGACCTCGAACCGCAACGCCAGACGGTCTACGCACAGGTGAACGCCCGCTTCACCATGTCACCGCCAAAGCTATAAAGAGAATGCTCATCCGAGCACCCCGTCGCACAATTCAACACTTGTCAATAACCCTTCACCCAAAGGTTGTTGGGTCGTCATGCGGAGCCAAATAACTACCCGTAGGTAAGGTCTAGGCTCAAACCATGCGCCGAGCAAAAATCGTTTGCACCCTGGGCCCCGCCACCGACACATACGACCAGATCAAGGCACTGGTCGAAGCGGGAATGGACATCGCCCGCCTCAACCTCAGCCACGGCACCTACGCCGAACACGAAGAGCGATACCACCGTGTACGCAAAGCCTCCGACGAGAGCGGACACAGCGTCGGGATCCTCGCCGACCTTCAAGGCCCGAAGATCCGCCTCGGACGCTTCCGCGAAGGCCCCGTACTCCTTGAACGCGGCGACAGCTTCACCATCACCGTCGAACCCATGGAAGGCGACCGCCACACCTGCGGCACCACCTACGACGGCCTCGCCGCCGACGTCACCACCGGCGAACACATCCTCGTCGACGACGGCCGCGTCACCCTCGAAGTCACCGACGTGGACGGCCCCCGCGTCCACACCACCGTCATCGAGGGCGGCATGGTCTCCGACCACAAGGGCCTCAACCTCCCCGGCGTCGCCGTCTCCGTCCCCGCACTCTCCGAGAAGGACATCGAAGACCTCCGCTGGGCCCTGCGCACCGGCGCCGACATCATCGCCCTCTCCTTCGTACGCAGCGGACGAGACATCGAGGACGTCCACCGCATCATGGACGAGGAGGGCCGCCGCCTCCCCGTCATCGCCAAGGTGGAGAAGCCCCAGGCCGTCGAGAACATCGACGGCATCGTCGCCGCCTTCGACGGCATCATGGTCGCCCGCGGCGACCTCGGCGTCGAAATGCCCCTGGAACAGGTGCCGATCGTCCAGAAGCGCGCGATCAAACTCGCCAAGCGCAACGCCAAGCCGGTCATCGTCGCCACCCAGATGCTCGACTCGATGATCGACAACTCCCGCCCCACCCGCGCCGAAGCCTCCGACGTCGCCAACGCGGTCATCGACGGCACGGACGCGGTGATGCTCTCCGGCGAGACCAGCGTGGGCAAGTACCCCATCGAGACGGTCCGCACGATGTCCCGCATCGTCGAGGCCGCCGAGGAGGACATCCTCGCCAAGGGCCTCCCGCCCCTGAACGACCGGAACAAGCCCCGCACCCAGGGCGGCGCGGTGGCCCGCGCGGCGGCCGAGATGGGCGACTTCCTGGGCGCCAAGTTCCTGGTCGCCTTCACCCAGAGCGGCGACACGGTCAGGCGCCTCTCCCGCTACCGCTCACCCATCCCGCTCCTGGCCTTCACCCCGGACCCGGCCACCCGCTCCCAGCTGAATCTGACCTGGGGCGTCGAGACCTTCCTCGGCCCGCACGTGGAATCGACGGACGCGATGGTGGCCCAGGTCGACGAGGAACTGCTGAAGATCGGCCGCTGCGAGAAGGGCGACGTCGTGGTCATCACGGCCGGCTCCCCGCCGGGAGTCGCGGGCTCGACGAACCTGGTCCGGGTGCATCACATCGGTGAGGACGACAGCCCGAAGTAGATCGGTCGTCAGTACTTCGGCCCGACGTGGGCGTCCATGAGAGCGACGGACGCCCGTCGGGCGACGGAGATGTTGAGCGGGTTGCTCCCTCGTGCGAGGGTCGTCCACTCGACCCCGACAGCGGTGAGTGTGTCGCTGAACAGCTTGCGGATGTCGTCCGACCTGTTGGTGAAGAAGTAACGGGGGTACTCGTAGCGCTTCTGTTCGCCGCCGATGAGCTTCGTGGTCCAGTTGGTGATCCGGCATCCATCGGAGTGGATGAGGCCGCGGATGAATTCCCACGGACGGGCATCCACGATGCTCTGCTGCCAGGGTTCGAGAGCGATCTTGCGGTCGTGTTTCTTGCCGGGACCGTGCTGGGGGAAGAGACAGGGCCAGTGCTTGCTGTAGCACGTCACGTTCTGGCAGCCCTGACGCTGCATCCGGAACACCTTGTTTCCGGGACGCACGATCTGCATGGCTTCGGCACAGGCGTCGATGAGGCCGGGCCAGGCATCGGCGCAGGCGATACGGAGAAAGTACACGCCCCTCTTGGCGGAGCTGATGCAGCCGTCGCCGAGATAGAGGCCCAGTAAGTAGGCGTACGCGGCGGGGTTTTCAGGATCGCTCGGCATGTCGCCGCACCTTGGACAGTCCGCAGCGCGGTTCCAGCCGAGGGGTTCTATTCGTGTCTGCCACGAGCGGAGGGCGGCACGCGAAATGCCGGTCTGCTTGCTTACGGAGTTCTGGCTGAAGCCTTGGGCGATGAGTGCCAGAGCGCGCTTGCGCGTATCAAGGTCGTACACAGGGCCGATCCTGTCTGGATCTTGATGACCCGCAGGTGGAATAGGCAAGCATTCACACGTTCATGTGAAGTTCCACTATTCCTCGGTGACCTTGGAATCAAAGGAAAAGTGCCCCGAGTCGGACTCGAACCGACACTGTATGGGTTTTGAATCCATTGCCTGCTGCCAATTGGGCTACCGGGGCTCACAGAATCGAAGGCGTTCTTCGACCCGCTGCGCGACCACCATACCGCAGGTGGGTAGGCTCAAGGGAGCTGTACCTGCCCCGGAACAAGGAGCCCCGTGACCGCCCCCGAGTCGCCCCAGCCCGTCGCCGACGACGACAAGTCGCACGTTCCGCCGCTGACGACCCGCGTCGTCATCGCCGAGGACGAGGCGCTCATCCGTCTCGACCTCAAAGAGATGCTGGAGGAAGAGGGCTACGCGGTCGTCGGTGAGGCCGGTGACGGTCAGAAGGCCGTCGAGCTTGCCCGGGAGCACCGGCCGGACCTGGTCATCCTCGATGTGAAGATGCCGATCCTGGATGGGATCTCCGCCGCGGAGAAGATCGCCGAGGAGTCCATCGCGCCGGTCCTGATGCTCACCGCGTTCTCGCAGCGCGATCTCGTCGAGCGGGCGCGGGACGCCGGGGCGATGGCGTATCTCGTGAAGCCGTTCAGCAAGAGCGACGTGGTGCCTGCCATCGAGATGGCGGTGTCGCGGTTCGCGGAGCTGAAGGCGTTGGAGGGGGAGGTTGCCGACCTTGCCCAGCGGCTGGAGACGCGGAAGCTGGTGGACCGCGCGAAGAGCATTCTGCAGACGGATTACGGTCTGTCGGAGCCGGCCGCGTTCCGCTGGATCCAGAAGACGTCGATGGACCGCCGGCTGTCCATGCAGCAGCTTGCCGAGGCGTTGATCGAGGACGCCGAGGAGAAGAAGAGGGCGGCGAAGGACGGCGACCAGTAGGCGCGCGTATCTGAGTAGGGCCCGCACCCCGGAGCGATCGGGGTGCGGGCCCTACTCGTTCGGTCGGGCGGGGTTCAGTCCTCGCCGAGGTAGGCCTTGCGGACGGACTCGTCGTGGAGGAGGTCCGCGCCGGTGCCGGAGAGGACGATCTTGCCGACCTCCATGACGTGGCCGTGGTCGGCGAGGGAGAGCGCGGCCTGGGCGTTCTGCTCGACGAGCAGGATGGTGGTGCCCTGTGCCTTGAGTTCGACGATGGTCTCCATGATCTTCTGCATCATGATCGGGGAGAGGCCCATGGAGGGTTCGTCGAGCATCAGGAGCTTGGGCCGGCACATCAGGGCGCGGCCCATGGCGAGCATCTGCTGTTCGCCGCCCGAGAGGGTTCCGGCGGCCTGCTTGCGGCGTTCCCCGAGGATGGGGAAGAGGTCGTAGGCGCGCTGGATGTCCTTTTCGATGCCTGCTTTGTCGTTGCGGAGGTAGGCGCCGAGCTGGAGGTTCTCGGTGATCGTCAGCCGGGGGAAGATGTGGCGTCCCTCGGGGGAGTGGGCGAGGCCCAGGGAGACGATCTTGTGGGCCGGGACGTTGTTGAGCGGTTTGCCGTCGAAGAGGATGTTGCCGCCGACGGGCTTGAGGAGCCCGGAGAGGGTGCGCAGGGTGGTGGTCTTGCCCGCACCGTTGGTGCCGATGAGGGTGACGACCTGGCCGGCTTCGACGGTGAAGGAGATGCCCTTGACGGCTTCGATCTTGCCGTAGGCGACGCGGAGGTCCTCGACCTCTAGCAGTGCGGTCATCGGGTGTCCTCCTCCTCGGTGCTGGTGGTGTCGGTGGTGCTGGTGGTGTCGGCTGTCTTGGTGGCGCCTGCTTCGGCGGCTTCGACTTCGGCGACTTCTTCGGCGCCGGGGGCGCCTTCGAAGGGGGTGCCGAGGTAGGCGGCGACGACGCGTTCGTCGCTCTGGACGACGTCGGAGGTGCCTTCGACGAGTTTCTCGCCCTGGACGAGGACGGCGACGCGGTCGCAGAGGTTGAAGATGAACCGCATGTCGTGCTCGATGACGAGGACGGCGATGCCCTGGTCGCGGATGGCGAAGATGAGTTCTTCGGTGACGCGGGTTTCCTGCGGGTTCATGCCGGCGGTGGGCTCGTCGAGGAGGAGGAGCCCGGGGTCGCTGGCCAGTGCGCGGGCGATTTCCAGCTTGCGCTGGTCTCCGTAGGGGAGGTTGCGCGCGAGGTGGTCGGCCTTGTCCTGGAGGCCGATGAACTCCAGGAGTTCCATGGCTCGTTCGCGGCTGGCGTTTTCGGCCTTGGTGAAGCCGGGGAGCCGCAGGAGGGCGGACCAGAGGCCTTCCTTGGTCCGGGTGTGGCGTCCGACGAGGACGTTTTCCAGGACGGTCATGTTGGCGAAGAGCCGGATGTTCTGGAAGGTGCGGGCGATGCCTGCCTGGGTGACGAGGTGGGGTTTGGGCGGCAGGACGGTGCCCTTGTAGCTGACTTTGCCCTCGGTGGGGACGTAGAGGCCGGTGAGGCAGTTGAAGAAGGTGGTCTTGCCGGCGCCGTTGGGGCCGATGAGGCCGACGATCTCGCCCGCGTTGACGGTGAGGTCGACGTTGCGTACGGCGGTGAGGCCGCCGAAGCGCATGGTGACGCCGCTTGCGTCGAGGACGGTGGTGGCGGTCTTCGTGGTGGTGGTCATGGTGGTCACGCCCCCGCCTTGGCGATGCCGGCGTCGGTCTCTTCGGACTGCCGTGGCTCCGGTACGTCGAGCTGGTCGGTCTCGTGGAATTCGAGCTGCTTCCTGCGGTCGGCGACCAGGCCCTCGGGGCGCAGGCGCATCAGGAGGATGAGTGCGACGCCGAAGAGGAAGAGCTGGTAGTCCTGCATGAACTGCAGCTTGGCCGGGATGAGGTAGAGCAGTGCGGCGCCGACGAGGGGTCCGCTGAGGGTTCCCATGCCGCCGAGGATGACGGCGGCGAGGAGGAATGCGGAGTTGGGCGGTACGGAGCCGGCGAACTGGTACTGCTCGGGCGTCACCGTGTAGTTGACGTGTGCCTGGACGGTTCCGGCGAGGCCGGCGAGGGTGGCGCCGAGGGCGAAGGCCAGCAGCTTGAGCCGGAAGGCGTTGATGCCCATGGCGGTGGCTGCGGTCTCGTCCTCGCGGATGGCGACCCAGGCGCGGCCGATGCGGGATTCTCCGGAGCGGCGGAAGACGAGGACGACGACGGCTGTGAAGACGAGCATCAGCAGGTAGTAGTTGGCGGACCTGCCGAGGGTGAAGCCGAGGATGTCGTGCTTGATCCCGAAGTCGAATCCGAAGAAGTTGAGGTCGGGGATGCTCGGGATGCCCTGGGAACCGTTGGTGAGGTCGGGTCCGCTGTTGCCGTTGAGGTTGTTCACGGTGAGGCGGAAGATTTCACCGAAGCCGAGGGTGACGATGGCCAGGTAGTCGCCGCGTAGTCGCAGGGTCGGGGCGCCGATGAGGACGCCGAAGACGAGCGAGGCGCCGGCGCCGGTCAGGACGGCGGCCCAGAAGGGGAATTCGACGCCGATGGCCGACATGGTGGAGCCGGAGACCAGGGCGGCGGCGTAGGCGCCGACGCCGAGGAAGGCGACGTATCCGAGGTCGAGGAGGCCGGCGAGGCCGACGACGACGTTGAGGCCGAGCGCCACGGTGCCGAAGATGAGGATGTTGGCGCCGATGAGCGCGTATTCCTCCTTCTGCTGTGTGAATGGGAAGCAGACGGCGGCGACGAGGGCGGCGGCGAGGGTGATGTTGCGGTGTTTTGTGGTCAGCGCGGTGAGGCGGGAGACGAGTCCGGCTCGGTGGAGTGCGGTGAAGCCGAAGCCGACGGTGATGAGGAAGCCGATGAAGAGTTCGGTGTAGTCGGTGTCGATGCCGTAGGCGAAGACGTAGAGGCCGATGCCGAACGACACGGCGATGATGAGGATCTCGGCCCAGTCGGGGAGTGCTTTGGCGCGGGGGGCCGACGGGGCGCCGAGGCTGTTGCGGAAGCGTTGCCAGGCGCCGGTTGTTGTGGTGTCGGGGATCGGCTGGTCGCCGGGGAGTCCGAGTGCGGCGACGGCGGCGATGAGTGCGCCGATGCCGCTGACCCAGGCGCCGGGTTCGAGGTTGACGACGCCGCCGAGGTCGTAGGCGATGGCGCCGATGGTGTAGCCGGTGGTGCCGAAGGTGCCGAGTGCCAGGAGGCGGACGGGGCTGTTGGTGCCGCCGGGGGTGAGCCAGCGGAGTCCTCGGATGCCGTACCCGGACAGTGCGAGGAGCAGGGTGAGTGCGGCGCTGATGAGGGTGAGGACCTGGAGGCCGCCGGGGTAGCCGGTGACGGTGAGGTCGCCGGGGAATTCGCTGGTCCAGGTCCAGGCGAGGAAGGTGCCGGCGAGTGCGACGGTGGCGCCTGCGAGGGTGCCGATGCGGGCCGCGGCTGCGGGGATCGCGAGGAAGGGGGCGGCCCCGGGTGCGGTGGTGTGGTTGGTGGTCATCGGTATCACGCCCGATCCGCGACGCGTTCGCCGAGCAGGCCCTGGGGGCGGAGCAGCAGGACGATGATGAGGAGGACGAAGGCCCATACGTCCTTCCAGGCGCCGCCGCCGAAGAGTTCCATGCCGGGGACGTTGCTCATGTAGCCGGTGGCGAGGGATTCGGCGATGCCGAGTACGACGCCGCCGAGCATGGCGCCGTAGATGTTGCCGATGCCGCCGAGTACGGCTGCGGTGAAGGCTTTGAGGCCCATGATGAAGCCCATTTTGAAGCCGATCTGGCCGTTCTTGAGCCCGTAGGCGACGGCGGCGACGGCGGCGAACGCGGCACCGATGGCGAAGGCCATGACGATGATGCGGTCGGTGTTGATGCCCATGAGCTTTGCGGTGTCGGGGTCCTGGCTGGTGGCTTGCATGCCGCGGCCGGAGCGGGTCTTGGAGACGAAGAGTCCGAGGGCGAGCATGCAGATGGGTGCCGTGATGAGGACGAAGAGGTCACCGCGCTGGATGTGGGCGCCGAAGATGTCGATCGCTTCGCCCTTGAACTGGGGGAAGGAGCGGTCCTTCTTGGCGTCGGGGTACCACTTCCAGATGGCCTGCTGGAGTGCGAGGGAGAGTCCGATCGCGGTGATCAGCGGGGCCAGTCGGGGGGCGTTGCGCAGGGGCCGGTAGGCGAAGCGTTCGGCGGCTGTGCTGACGGCGACGGAGCATATGACGCCGCCGATGATCATGAGTGGGATGATTGCGAGGAGGGAGACGCCGGCCGGCATCCAGAGGTACACGGTGAGAGCTCCGAAGCCTCCGATCATGAAGATCTCGCCGTGGGCGAAGTTGATGAGCTGGATGATTCCGTAGACCATCGTGTAGCCGATCGCGATGAGACCGTACATCGCGCCGAGGATGAGTCCATTGGCCAGCTGTTGCGGCAGTTCGTTCACCGCAGGGCCTCCGTGGAGTGGTTCGGATATGGCACCGCGCGGGAGCGCTGGTAGCGCTCCCGCGCGGTCTGGGGTCAGTCAGTGCGTGTCCGGGAGGGCACGGCTGGGGGTCAGGGCTTGTAGGCCTCGCTGAGCTTGGAGGTCCACTTGCCGCCGTCGACCTGGTAGGCGGTCATCATGGTGTTGGTGGTGTCGCCGTACTCGTCGAAGGAGACGGGGCCGGTCACGCCGTCGAACTTGACCTTGCTCATGGCGTCGAGGACCTTGACGCGGGCGTCGTCGGGGAGCTTGCCGTTGTTCTCGGAGACGGCGAGCTTGACGGCCTCGATGATTGCCCAGGTGGCGTCGTAGGTGCCGCCGCCGTAGGCCTCGTAGGCGTCCTTGTATCCGGCCGTCTTGTAGTCCGCGATGAACTTCTTGGCGGAGTCGAGTTCCTCGACGGGCTTGCCGACGGAGGTGGCGATGTCGCCCTGGGCCTTCTTGTTGAGCTTGATGAAGTCGGCGCTGTACATGCCGTCGCCGCCCATGAGGGGGATCTGGACGCTGTCCTTGAGCTGCTGGCTCAGGGGTGCGCCGGCGGGGTACTCGCCGCCGTAGTAGACGGCCTTGGCGCCGGACTTCTTGACCTTGGTGACGACGGCGTTGAAGTCGCGGTCGTCGGGGTTGACGTGGTCGGTGCCGACGATCTTGCCGCCGAGGGTGGTGAAGGTCGCCTTGAAGGAGGCGGCGAGACCGGCGCCGTACGGCTTCTGGTCGTCGATGAGGTAGACCTGCTTGATCTTCGCGTCGTTGAAGAGGTACTTCGCTGCGAAGGCGCCCTGGATCTGGTCCGTGGTGGCGGTGCGGAAGTAGGTCTTGAAGGGGCGCTTCTTGTCGCCGGTCTTCCAGTTCTCGCCCTGGGTGAGCTCGGTGCCCGTGTTGGCGGGGGAGACCTGGGTGAGGGAGGCGTCGTTGAGCGGCTTCTGCATCGACTGGGAGACGCCGGAGTTCAGCGGGCCGACGACGCCGACGACGGTGTCGTCGTCGATGAACTTCTGGGCGTTCTGCTGGCCGACGGAGGGCTGTGCCTGGTCGTCGAGCGGCTTGACCTCGAACTTGATGCCGGGGACGGTCTTTTCCTTGTTCGCCGTCTTGGCGGCGAGGTCCGCGGAGTTCTTGATGCCGAGGCCGAGGGCGGACAGGTCGCCGGTGATGGGCGCGTCGACGCCGATGACGACGGTCTGGGTGTCGCCGCTGCTGCTCTTGTTGCTGTCGTCGCGCGACCCGCAGGCGGTGAGTGTCAGTGCTCCTGTGGTGAGCACTGTGGTGAGGATGAGCAAAGAACGGTGTCGCACGAAAGGTCCTTTCCCTGGCGCGGCCTCCTCTGCTTGAGGTGCCGTGTCGTTCGCCGGGCCGTACTGGTTGGTACAGGGCCGTGCTGCAGACGCGCCCGGCGGCGCGGTGACTGGCGGTGACTCTAGGCGCAGGTGTGGGGGTCCGGGATGGGTCCGCCGCAGGATGTGACTGTCTTGTTATGCCCTTGAGCAAGGCTTGAGGTGGCTGTGCGGACATGTACGGCTTTTTACCGGTCGGTGAAGTGACCGCATCGTGAGAACGCGCAGCTCTGCTAAGGGGCTTGAGCCGATCTTGCTGCTGTCGCGCGGTGAGGGGCGAGGAGGGTCTCGCGAGGGCGCGACAAGCCGCCCGGTGCCTGCGGGGCCGGGTCGGAGTGCTGCGCGGAGATGTTTGCGCATTGCGCACTTGTTACGCAGTGTTACATCTGGGGTGATGTGGTCGACGCGGTGTTGTGTGCGCGGGGTGTGTGTCGGGTGTGGCCGGGGTGCTGAGTTGGCCATACAAGCAGCCGTGTGGTCAAGGGTGTTGGCCGGTTCGATTGCTCAATGATGCCTTGTGGATGGGTGGTTGTGGGCGGGAATGGCAATGCCCGGCCGGAATGCGGTCCGGCCGGGCAGTGGTGTCGGGGGTGTCGTGCGGTGTGTTTCGGCCCGTCAGGCGGCGCTGTTCTGCGGTGCGTCGCGGAGCATGCAGGTGAGGCGGGCGGTGCAGACCCGCTTGTCGTGTTCGTCGGTGATGACGATCTCGTACGTGGCGGTGGAGCGGCCGCGGTGTACGGGGGTGGCGACGCCTGTGACGAGTCCGTTCCGTACCCCTCGGTGATGGGTGCAGTTCAGGTCGACACCGACGGCGAGCTTGTTGGCGCCGCCGTGGAGCATGGAGCCGACCGAGCCGAGTGTCTCGGCGAGGACGGCGGAGGCGCCGCCGTGGAGCAGTCCGTACGGCTGGGTGTTGCCCTCGACGGGCATGGTGCCGACGACGCGGTCCGCGGAGGCTTCGACGATCGTGACGCCCATCCGCTCGCCGAGGTGGCCGGCGGAGAAGAGTGCGGGCAGATCGACGCCGAGTGCGGCGTACTCGTCGATGATCTCCTGGGGGAACTTGGGTGCGGTGTGCTCGCCCATGGGGTCCGGCTCCGATCGTCTGCGTGGTTCATAGCTTTATTGCTGTGTGCATCGTTCTTATCAGACGACTGAGCGAACGCTTAGTGGGTTGTGGGTACGGATTACCTCTGGGCGGTCTGCCCCTGCACGTTCTCGAAGCGCACGACGACGGACTTGCTGGCGGGGGTGTTGCTGGTGTCGGCCGTGGAGCCGAGGGGGACCAGCACATTGGTCTCCGGGTAGTAGGCGGCGGCGCAGCCCCGGGCGGTCGGGTAGTGCACGATGCGGAAGCCGGGGGCGCGGCGCTCCACGCCGTCCTTCCATTCGCTGACGAGGTCGGCGTACGCGCCGTCGGCCAGGCCGAGGGTGCGGGCGTCGTCGGGGTTGACCAGGACGACGCGGCGGCCGCCCTTGATGCCGCGGTAGCGGTCGTCGAGGCCGTAGATCGTGGTGTTGTACTGGTCGTGCGAGCGCAGGGTCTGCAGCAGCAGCCTGCCTTCGGGGAGTTCGGGGTACTCGACGGGTGCGGCGGTGAAGTTGGCCCTGCCGGTCGCGGTGGGGAAGCGGCGCTCGTCGCGCGGGGCGTGCGGGAGGGTGAAGCCGCCGGGGTGTGCGACGCGGGCGTTGAAGTTCTCGAAGCCGGGGACGACGCGGGAGATGCGGTCGCGGATCGTCGCGTAGTCCTTCTCGAACTCCTCCCAGGGGGTGGCCGATCCGGGGCCGAGGGCGGCGCGGGCGAGGCGGGCGACGATGGCGGGCTCGGAGAGCAGATGCGGGCTCGCCGGGGTGAGGTTGCCGCGCGAGGCGTGGACCATGCTCATGGAGTCCTCGACCGTGACGAACTGCTTGCCGCTCGCCTGGACGTCCTTGTCGGTCCGGCCCAGCGTCGGCAGGATCAGCGCGCGGGTGCCGGTCACGGCGTGCGAGCGGTTGAGCTTGGTGGAGACATGGACGGTGAGGCGGGCGCGGCGCATCGCGGCCTCGGTGACCTCTGTGTCGGGAGTGGCCGCGACGAAGTTGCCGCCCATGGCGAAGAAGACCTTGGCGTCGCCGTCGCGCAGGGCCTGGATGGAGCGGACGACGTCGTAGCCGTGGTGGCGCGGTGAGGTGATCGAGAATTCCTTGTCGAGTGCGTCGAGGAATTCGGGTGCGGGCCGTTCGAAGATGCCCATGGTGCGGTCGCCCTGGACGTTGGAGTGGCCGCGGACGGGACAGACTCCGGCGCCGGGGCGGCCGATGTTGCCGCGCAGCAGAAGGAGGTTGACGACTTCGCGGATGGTCGGCACGGAGTGTTTGTGCTGGGTGAGGCCCATTGCCCAGCACACGATGGTGCGCTTCGAGGCGAGGACCATCGCGAGGGCCTCTTCGATGTCGCTGCGGTCGAGGCCGGTGGCGGCGAGGGTCTGTTCCCAGTCGGCTTCGCGGGCCGCGGCCACGAAGTCCTCGTAACCGTGGGTGTGGTCCCGTACGAAGGCTTCGTCGACGGCGCCCTCGGTCTCCAGGATCATTTTGTTGAGGAGCCGGAAGAGGGCCTGGTCGCCGCCGATACGGATCTGCAGGAAGAGATCGTTGAGCGCGGCGCCCTTGATCATGCCGAGCGGGGTCTGCGGGTTCTTGAACCGCTCCAGGCCGGCCTCGGGCAGCGGATTCACCGAAATGATCTTCGCGCCCGCGGACTTGGCCTTCTCCAGGGCGGAGAGCATCCGGGGATGGTTCGTGCCGGGATTCTGCCCGGCGACGATGATCAGGTCCGCCTGGTGGAGGTCCTCCAGCGAGACGCTGCCCTTGCCGATGCCGATGGTCTCCGTCAGCGCAGAGCCGGAGGACTCGTGGCACATGTTGGAGCAGTCGGGGAGGTTGTTCGTGCCGAACTCGCGGGCGAACAGCTGGAGCAGGAACGCCGCCTCGTTGCTGGTGCGCCCCGAGGTGTAGAAGAGGGCCTCGTCGGGGGAGGCGAGCGCGCCCAGCTCCTCGGCGATGATTCCGAAGGCCCGCTCCCAGGTCACCGCCTCGTACCGCTCGGCGCCCTCGGGGAGGTACATCGGCTGGGTGATCCGCCCCTGCTGGCCCAGCCAGTACCCGCTGCGCGAGGCGAGATCGGCGACCGGGTGCGCGGCGAAGAAGTCGGGGGTGACACGGCGCAGCGTCGCCTCCTCGGCGACGGCCTTGGCGCCGTTCTCGCAGAACTCCGCCGTGTGCCGCTTGTCGCCCTCGGGCCAGGCGCAGCCGGGGCAGTCGAAGCCGTTCTTCTGGTTGACCTTGAGGAGGGTCTGCGCGGTGCGCCGCACGCCCATCTGCTGCTGGGCGATGAGCAGGCTGTGCGCGACGGCCGGCAGTCCGGCGGCGGCGTGCTGCGCCGGCTCGACCTGCGGCGCATCCTGGACCGGGTCACCTGTGGGCGGCTTCGTGGCCATTTCTTGCTCCCCTTTGAGCAACTGCATCACTGCGCGGTGCGCGGTGATGCAGTACGTGTTCCTGCCTCGATCCTGTCACGAGGCACCGACAGAGAGTCCGGCGAGCCATGTCCGGTCGGGATTGTCAGTGGTCCGTGGCAGGATCGGGGGCGTGGCTGAGACGGCATCGAAGAAGACGGCAGACAACCGACCGCGCCTGCTCCTGATGGACGGGCACTCCCTGGCGTACCGGGCGTTCTTTGCGCTGCCTGCGGAGAATTTCACGACAGGGTCGGGGCAGCCGACGAACGCGGTGTACGGCTTCGCGTCGATGTTGGCGAACACGCTGCGTGACGAGGCGCCGACGCATTTCGCGGTGGCGTTCGACGTCTCCCGCAAGACCTGGCGCTCGGAGGAGTTCCCCGAGTACAAGGCGAACCGCTCGAAGACCCCGGACGAGTTCAGGGGTCAGGTCGAGCTGATCGGCGAGCTGCTCGACGCGATGCACGCCGACCGTTTCGCGGTCGACGGCTTCGAGGCGGACGACGTCATCGCCACGCTGGCCACCCAGGCCGAGGCGGCCGGCTTCGAGGTGCTGATCGTCACCGGTGACCGGGATTCGTTCCAGCTGATCACGGACAACGTCACCGTGCTGTACCCGACGAAGGGTGTCTCGGAGCTGACGCGCTTCACCCCGGCCAAGGTCGAGGAGAAGTACGGGCTCACGCCGCAGCAGTACCCGGACTTCGCGGCGCTGCGCGGTGACCCGTCGGACAACCTTCCGGGCATCCCCGGTGTGGGTGAGAAGACCGCCGCGAAGTGGATCAACCAGTTCGGTTCGTTCGACGAGCTGGTGGAGCGCGCCGAGGAGGTCAAGGGCAAGGCCGGGCAGAATTTCCGGGACCACCTGGACGCGGTGCGGCTCAATCGCAGGCTGACCGAGATGGTCCGCGACGTGGAGCTGCCGAAGACCGCGCAGGACCTGGAGCGCGCACCGTACGACCGCACTGCGGTGACGGGCGTGCTGGACGTCCTGGAGATCCGTAACCCGAGCCTGCGCGAGCGGCTGCTGGCCGTCGACCCGGGCGCGGCCGAGGACGAGACCCCGGCGCCCGCCGCGGGCATCGAGCTGGACGGCGCGGTGCTGGGCGCGGGCGAGCTGGCGCCCTGGCTCGCCGAGCACGGCGGGCAGCCGCTCGGCGTCGCCACCGTCGACACCTGGGCGGTGGGCAGCGGCACGGTCACCGAGATCGCGCTCGCCGCGGCCGACGGGGCGGCGGCCTGGTTCGATCCCGCGGAGCTCGACGAGGGCGACGAGCAGGCGTTCGCCGCCTGGATCGCCGACGCGCGGCGGCCGAAGGTCATGCACAACGCGAAGAGCGTCATGCGGGTCTTTCCCGAGCACGGCTGGCAGGTCGACGGCGTCACGATGGACACCGCGCTGGCCGCCTATCTGGTCAAGCCCGGCCGCCGCTCCTTCGCGCTGGACGCGCTGACGGTGGAGTATCTGGGCCGGGAGCTGGCCCCCGCGGCGGCGTCCGACGGCCAGCTGGCCTTCGGCGCGGACGACCGGGCCGAGGCCGACGCCCTGATGGCGCAGGCCCGCGCGGTCCTGGATCTGGGCGATGCGTTCACCGCCCGGCTGGCAGAGGTCGGCGCGACCGATCTGCTGCACGGCATGGAGCTGCCGACGTCCGCTCTGCTCGCCCGTCTGGAGCGGCACGGCATCGCCGCCGACCGGGCCCATCTGGAAGGCATGGAGCAGCAGTTCGCCGGTGCGGTGCAGCAGGCGGTGAAGGAGGCGCACGCGGCGGTCGGCCGCGAGTTCAATCTCGGTTCGCCCAAGCAGCTCCAGGAAGTCCTCTTCGGCGAGCTGGGCCTGCCCAAGACGAAGAAGACGAAGACCGGGTACACGACGGACGCCGACGCCCTGGCCTGGCTCGCCGCGCAGACCGAGCACGAGCTGCCGGTCATCATGCTGCGCCACCGCGAGCAGGCGAAGCTGCGGGTCACCGTCGAGGGCCTGATCAAGACGATCGCGGCGGACGGCCGTATCCACACCACGTTCAACCAGACGGTGGCGGCGACCGGCCGGCTCTCCTCCACCGATCCGAACCTGCAGAACATCCCCGTCCGTACGGACGAGGGCCGGGCCATCCGCCGGGGTTTCGTCGTCGGCGAGGGCTTTGAAACGCTGATGACGGCCGACTACAGCCAGATCGAACTGCGAGTGATGGCCCACCTCTCCGAGGACGCGGGCCTGATCGAGGCGTTCACTTCCGGCGAGGACCTGCACACGACGGTCGCCTCGCAGGTCTTCGGCGTCGGCAAGTCGGCCGTCGACCCGGAGATGCGCCGCAAGATCAAGGCCATGAGTTACGGACTCGCGTACGGGCTCTCCGCGTTCGGCCTCTCCCAGCAGCTGAACATCGAGGCGGGCGAGGCGCGCGGTCTGATGGACACCTACTTCGAGCGGTTCGGCAGAGTGCGTGACTATCTGCACCGTGTGGTGGAGGAGGCCAGGGCCACCGGCTACACGGAGACGGTCTTCGGCCGCCGCCGCTATCTCCCCGACCTCAACAGCGACAACCGCCAGCGCCGCGAGATGGCCGAGCGCATGGCGCTCAACGCACCGATTCAGGGCACGGCTGCGGACATCGTCAAGGTCGCCATGCTCCAGGTCGACCGGGTGTTGACCGAGGCGAAGCTGAAGTCCCGGATGCTGCTCCAGGTCCACGACGAAATCGTCCTGGAGATCGCCGGGGGCGAGCGGGCGCAGGTGGAGGAGATCCTCCGCCACGAGATGTCCACGGCCGTGCAGTTGCGCGCTCCGCTGGATGTATCGGTGGGTGTCGGTACGGACTGGGAGTCCGCAGCGCACTGACGCGGCGGCGCCGGACGGGCCCGGGCGAGGAACCCTGACGACCGGGCGCGCGCCGCTGTCGCGGGGCTCATGCGCCGCTGAGGCACTCCGGTCCAAGCGTCAGTACGCCGTGACCTGGTCGGGTTCCGGGGCTGGTGCGGTCGTACGGTGCTCGCCGCCACCGGCACCGAGGCGCTGCTGCGCCACGGCCTCAGCCGCGACACCTTCCGCACCGCGCTCTTCGGCGACGGTGCGATCGCCGCCGTCACCCTCGACCGGCTCGGTGTGCTGCCGCGCTCGGTGACGTACGTCGCGAAGATCGTCCGGCCCGGCCTCGCGTACCCGGCCGGGCCGGCCGAGCCCCTGCCGTCGGGTGCCGCGTCCGCATGCCTGCGGGACTGGCCGGAGGCCGCCGCCCAGGTCGCCGGCACACGGGATGACGAGGCGCGCGCCGCACGCCGGCCGGACACGGTCGCCGAGCTCATCGGCCTGCGCCGCGGCAGCCGGGCCGCGACGGCGGGGCCCGGTCCGGCCTGATCCGAACGAGAGGCGCCGGCCGAGAGGCACTGGCTAGGCCCGTCCGGCGACCGAGGGCACGGAAGCGCGCGACCGCCGCAGCCGCATCCACGCCCCGTACAGCACCAGGCCCACCGCCAGTCCCGCCCCGGCGCCGAAGCAGGCGGTCGGGATGATGTCCAGCGGGGTGTCGATGTGCCCGAAGTACGCATACCAGCGTGCGCACCGGTGCACGACGCCGAGCAGGACGCAGACGCTCAGCAGCACCCCCGCCGACCACCGCCCCCGACGGCCCAGCACCGGCACGGACGGCGGGACCGGGCGCGCCCCGGTGCGCCGCAGCCCCGAAGCCGTGAACCAGGCGAGCACGGCCAGTGCCACCGCCGAACTGCCGTACTGCACCAACTGGAACACGGGAAACCCGCCGACGCTCCCGTCGAGCACCGGCACCAACCGCACACCCCATCGGTCGTGATGGGTGAAGGCGTCCCAGACGACATGAGTGGCGGACCCGATGACCGCCGACAGTACGAACCACCCACCGTCCCGGACACCCCACGCCCCTCGGTCGGATCCGCACCGCTGCCCTCGCACGAACGCATGCACCCGCCCCTGCCAGGCCCTCGGCAGCAGCGCCACCGACGGTTCGCGCAGCAGCAGCCACAGCGCCACAACGGCCGCGGTGATCAGCACATCGACCGTGAACACGCCCCACACCGAGTGGGTGACCTGCCCGAATTCCATGGCGCCCGGGATCGCGGTGTCCGCGTAGTACGTCATGTCGGGGGCGAACGAACCCGCGACGAGGGCAGAGGCGAGGAGCGGCCCGCGCGCCGTTCCGTTCCGCCGTATCCCCGGCAGCACGGCCGCGGCATGACTGAGTGTGAACGGCATGGCGGCAAGTATGCGTGAGCCGCCGCCGTCGCCTGCCCGACGACTGCCGTACAACTTGCTGTCCGGAACGTGAAAAACAGGTAAGAACCGGTCAGTGCACGGTGTTCCGGCGGCACAAGTTGCCGTAGTGTCGCCTGAGTCCTGGCGCTGGGGAGCGCGGACAGCCGTCGAAGGGGAGGGGCCAGAGGTATGGCAGCGCAATTCGGTCGCCGACTTCGCAAGGGGGCGACCACGACCGCTGTGGCCGCAGTCGCCGTGGCGGCACTCTCCGCCTCAGGGGCCCCTGGCGCAACGCTGGCCACCGGGAGTGACGATCAGCAGTCCGCCGGAACGACACCTTCGCCCGACGACTCCGCGGCCACCGGCAACTCGCCGTACTACACGGACCTGCCGCCACTGAACACGCCCAACAAGCCGGGGACGTCAACGAATCTGCCCGTCACCGGCAGTGCGGAATCCGGCATACCGGCCTCGATCCTGGCCGCGTACAAGAAGGCCGAACAGACCGTCGCCGACAGCGACGCCGCCTGTCGGCTGCCGTGGCAGCTGCTCGCCGCGATCGGCAAGGTCGAGTCCGGCCAGGCCCGCGGCGGCAGGGTCGACGCGAACGGCACCACGTTCTCCCCGATCCTCGGCCCGGTCCTCGACGGCCGGGGCTTCGCCATGATCAAGGACACCGACAACGGGGCGTACGACGGGGACTCGACGCACGACCGTGCCGTCGGCCCGATGCAGTTCATCCCGTCCACCTGGGCAACCTGGGGCCAGGACGGCAACGGAGACGGCCGCAAGGACCCCAACAACATCTACGACGCGGCGCTCGCCGCCGGACGCTATCTCTGCGCCGGCTCCCGCGATCTGTCCATGGCCACGGATCTCGACCGGGCGGTCCTGAGCTACAACCACTCGGACGCCTACCTCCGTACGGTCCGCTCCTGGTTCGACTACTACAAGCGCGGCACCCACGAGATCCCCGACGGCACCGGCGCGGTCCCGCCCGGCCTCGGCGGCGGTACGGACCCGAGCCCGAACCCCGGTACCCCCGGCGCCTCCCCGACCCCGCCTCCGAGCCCGAAGCCGCCGAGGCCGGGCGGCGGCACTCCGACCAGTCCGAAGCCCACCCCACCCACGCCCCCGCCGTCCCAGACCGTCGCACGCGTGGAGAACGCCGGCACCGGCACGCTCACCGCGACCGCGGGCGACGCGTTTGCCGAGCGGATCAAGGTGCGGGCCGAGAACAAGCTCGGCGATTCGCTCGCCAAGGCGTCCGTGACCTTCACCATCGCCGGTGACACGGACGCCACCTTCGCCGGCGGGAAGAACGCGGTCACCCTCCTCACCGGAGCCGACGGCACAGTCACCGCCCCGGTGCTGCAGGCGGGCGAGAAGACGG
The DNA here is from genome assembly GCF_042882185.1 of Streptomyces sp. NPDC058239. NCBI lineage: Bacteria > Bacillati > Actinomycetota > Actinomycetes > Kitasatosporales > Streptomycetaceae > Streptomyces > Streptomyces sp. NPDC058239. The sequence goes on along the minus strand of NZ_JBHVWS010000001.1, from coordinate 246,561 downwards.
GGCAGTTCACGGTGCGGGCCGTCCCCACCGGCCGCTCACTGCCCGCCGTCACCTACACCGCGACCGTCACCGCCCGGCAGGCCGATGCCATCGCCAGGACCGACGAGAAGGCACTGACCGCCGCACCCGGCGCCGAGTTCGCCGACACCGTCGAGGTCAAGGCCACCTACAAGGACGCGGTCGCCGCCGGTGTCGCCGTCACCGCAACCATGATCACCGATGCCGCGGAGCCGGTGGAGAACGACAAGGGCCCGTACTTCAAGGATGCGGACGGCAAGACGGTCCGTACCCTCACGGACCTCGAGACCGACGCCGACGGCATCCTCAAGCTCCCGAAGATCTACGCCGACGGCACCGCGGGAACGTACAAGCTGCGCCTCACCACCGAGGGCGGCGCCACGGTCGTCATCGAGCTCGAGGTCGAGGCCCCGCAGGCCCCCGCAGCCTGACCCGCCCGGCCGCACGTCACTCACGACAGCCCCTCCGCCACCACCCGGCAGAGGGGCTGTTCCACGTGTTCTCATCTCGCGCCCGCATTGCTACGGTGCCCCAACCCTGACGATCCATCAGATCCGTGCTCCCCGGGAGGACCGGCATGCGTGCCCTCGTCGCCGCCGCCATCGGGCTGGCCGCAGCCCTCGCGCTCGTCTTCACCATCACCACGATCGGCGCCCCGCCCGGAGAGACCTCGCCCAAACCCCTGCTGACCACCGTCCCGGGCCCCAAGAACTAGCCACCGGAAGAAGCAACAGAAGCTGAGGGAGGGCACCACCATGCGCCGCAGAGCCAGCCTCGTACTCCTGGCCTTCGCCGTCTTCTTCGCCGCCATGTCGCCACTGCTGCGCTGGTACGCCTTCCCGAGGCTGGCGAAGATCCCGCCCAGCCAGTACCAGGAGACGGTGCTGGAGGCGAAGCCCGCCACCCTCCTCGACTACAACGACAACATGAAGGTCAAGCAGGTCCCCAAGGTCACCATCGTGCAGACCCTCAAGGGCAATGTGGAGGAGTCCGAGAAGATCGAGCGCAGCTCCGGCCGCGACGTCGTCGTCTGGGACTCCCTCAGCTACGTCGCCGACCCGAACGGCAAGATGGTCTCCGAGATCCCCGAGCGCTACATCTTCGACGCACACAGCCAGGCCCCCGTCCACGCCACCGGCGAATCGGTCGACGGCGACCCGGTCAGGCGCGAGGGCATCGAGTTCAAGTGGCCCTTCCTCACCCAGAAGCGCGACTACGAGTACTTCGACGCCCAGACCCGTACGAGCTCGCCCATCCACTACAAGGGCACCCGCACCTTCCACGGCATGGACGTCTACTACTTCGAGCAGACCATCCCCTGGACCAAGGTCCCGATGCCGAAGAAGATGCCCATCAAGGGCGTCACCGCGGAACAGGTCGCCAAGACGGGCATGACCCGCTGGTACACCACCAAGCGGATGTTCTGGGTCGACCCGGTCACCGGAGCGCCCGTCAACGGCGAGGAGATCCACAAGGAGGAGCTGCGCAACGCCAAGGCGATGGGCATGTCCCAGGACACCGTCACCGCGTTCGCCGGGCATGTGAAGATGCGCGAGGACTACGTCGATTCGATCGTCGCCCTGGTCAAGTCCCAGCGCGTGCTGGTCCTGCTGCTCACCTCCTACCTGCCCTGGGGCTTCGTCGTCCTCGGCGCCGGCCTGCTCGCGCTCGCCCTGTGGCTGGAGGCGCGCTCCCGGCGCCCGGACGGCGAACGGCCCGACGGGGCACCGGCTCCCGACCCGGACCCGGAACCTACTCCCGCCTGAGCCGCGCCTTCGTGAACCGGGTCGCCTCCACCGTCGTGGGGTCCTGTGGCCACGGATGCTTCGGATAGCGGCCGCGCAGCTCCGCCCGCACGGCCCGGTAGCCGTCCCGCCAGAACGACGCCAGATCCGCGGTGACGGCCGCGGGACGGCCGGCGGGGGAGAGGAGATGGACCAGCACCGGCACCCCGGCCACCCTCGGGGTCTCCTGCAGGCCGAACAGCTCCTGGAGCTTCACCGCGAGTACGGGCTGCGCCCCGCCGTACTCCACCCTGATACGGGAGCCGCTCGGCACCTCGATCCGCTCCGGCGCCAGCTCGTCCAGCCGGGCCGCCTCACCGGTCGCCCACGGCAGCAGCCGCCGCAACGCCTGCCCCGCGTCGATCCGCGCGAGACCGGAGCGCCGCCGGGCCCGTGACAACTCGGGCTCCAGCCACTGATCGGTACGGTCCAGCAGTGCACCGTCCGACACGTCCGGCCAGGGCGCGCCCAACGTCCGGTGCAGAAAGGCGAGCCGCTCCCGCAACTGCTCGGTCTCACGCGTCCAGCGCAGCAGCCCGAGCCCTTCGCGCCGCAGACCCTCGATCAGCGCCTCGCGCACCAGTTCGGGCACCGGCTCCTTCAGCGGGCGCACCGACAGCTCGACGGCACCCAGCCGCTCCACCCTGCGGGCCACCACATCGCCGTCGGCCCAGCGGACCTCCTCGCCCGCGAACCGCAGATGCCCGGCGGCCGTCCGCGCCGTGTCCTCGTCGATGACGGCGGCGAGCCGCACCCGCGCGGACGCCGCGTGCGCGGGCCGGTCGGCGACCGCGATCGCCAGCCACGGGGCGCTGCGCAGCCCCGACCCGTCCCGCAGCTCCGCACCCGTGCCCGACACCATCAGGAACGCACCCTCGCCCCGGGCCCGCGCCACCCGCTCCGGGAACGCCAGCGCAGCCACCAGGCCGACGGCTCCATCGTCCGGACCGGAACCCCCGCCCACGTCCTCGACCGACGAGGACAGCCGCCGGACCTCCTGCCGCCAACGCGCCGCATAGCCGTCCCCGCCCCGCCGGGCGGTACGCAGCGCGGCCGCCAGATCATCCCCGTATTCGCGCGGCGGCTCCTCGCTCAGCAGCGCCACGACCTCGGCCGCCCGGCGGCCGCCCACCTCGGCAGCGCCGTCCAGCAGGGCCCGCGCCAGCCGCGGATGCAGGCCGAGCCGTGACATCCGTACGCCCCGGTCGGTCACCCGCCCGTCGGCGTCCACCGCGCCGACTGCCGTCAGCACCTCGCGCGCCGCGCCCATCGCACCTGCGGGAGGCGGATCGAGCAGCGCCAGCCCCGACGCGTCCGGATCGCCCCAGCACGCTGCCTGCAACGCGAACGCCGCCAGATCCGCGACCTTGATCTCCGGGGACGGGAACCGCGCCAGCCGCCCGTCCTCCGCCTGCTCCCAGCACCGGTACACCGCCCCCGGCGCCTCACGCCCGGCCCGGCCCGCCCGCTGCCGCCCCGCCGCCTGCGACGCCCGTACCGTCGTCAGCGCGCTCAGCCCCCTCGCGTGATCGGTACGCGGCTCCCTGGCCAGCCCCGAGTCGACCACGACCCGCACCCCGGGCACTGTCAGGGACGACTCCGCCACCGAGGTCGCCAGCACCACCCGCCGACTGTCGGACGACCCGGCCAGCACAGCGTCCTGCACCGCCGCCGGAGCCCGCCCGTGCACCTGGAGCACCTCGGCGGCCACCCCCGCCAGCTGCCCCGCGACCCGCCCGATCTCGCCGACACCGGGCAGGAAACAGAGCACATCGCCCTGCCGTTCGGCGAGCGCCCGGCGCACCGTCGAGGCGACATGCGTCAGCAGCGCCGGATCGACCCGCATCCCGTGCGGCGGCCGCACCGGCCCGGCGGGCGGGGCCCACACCACCTCCACCGGATGCGAAACACCCTGCGCCTCCACCACCGGAGCGTCGCCCAGCAGCCGTGCCCAGCCCTCCGCGTCCGTCGTCGCGGACGCGGCGACCAGCCGCAGATCGGGCCGGATCGCCTCCCGCACATCGAGAAGGAACGCGGCGACCGTGTCCGCGTCCAGATGCCGCTCATGGCACTCGTCGATGATCACCGCATCGACCCCGGCCAGCTCCTGGTCGCGCTGCAGCCGCTGGAGCAGCACCCCGGTGGTCACCACCTCCACCACGGTGCGGGGGCCCACCACCCGCTCCCCGCGGACCGTGAAGCCCACCCGCCCGCCGGCCTGCTCACCGATGAGCCACGCCATGCGGCGCGCCGCTGCCCGTGCCGCGATGCGCCGCGGCTCGGCGACCACCACCCTGCGCACCGGGCCACCACCGGTCAGACCGGCCAGGACCAGCGGTACGAGGGTCGTCTTGCCGGTGCCGGGCGGCGCGCACAGCACCGCGACACCGCGGTCGTCGAGGGCCCGCTCCAGGGCGGGCACAGCGGTGCGTACGGGCAACTGGTCCAGGGCGTCGGTACGGATCACGCTCCCAGTCTCGTACGAGGCACCGGGGCTCCCGTACCCCGAGACCGGTACCAGGACCTCCGTATCAGTCCCGGACGCAGACGAAGATCGCCGTCCCCGGGATCAGGTTGCCGCGCAGCGGGGACCAACCGCCCCACTCCTGGTTGTTCCAGGCGGGCCACTCCGGTTCGACGAGATCGACCAGCCGGAATCCGCCGGCCACCACGTCCCGCACCCGGTCGCCCAGCGTCCGGTGGTGCTCGACGTACACGGCATTGCCCTGCTCGTCCTGCTCGACATAGGGAGTGCGGTCGAAGTACGAGGACGCGACTGAGAGGCCCTCGGGGCCCGGCTCGTCCGGGAACGCCCAGCGGACCGGATGCGTCACCGAGAAGACCCAGCGGCCCCCGGGGCGCAGCACCCGGTGCACCTCGCGGAACACCTGCACGGGATCGGCGACGAACGGCACCGCGCCGTAGGCGGAGCAAGCCAGGTCGAAGGAGCCGTCCCGGAACGGCAGCACCCCGGCATCCGCCTCCACCAGAGGGACCTCGTCGCCGATCCGCAGTGCGTGCTGCAGCTGCCGGTGCGAGAGGTCCAGGGCCACCGGGCGGGCGCCCTTGGAGGCCAGCCAGCGCGAGCACTGCGCCGCGCCCGCACCGATCTCCAGGATGTCGAGGCCCTTCAGTGACTCGGCGGGGCCGAGCAGACCGGCCTCGGCCTCGTCGAGCCCCTCCGGGCCCCAGACGAAACGGTCGTCGCCGAGGAAGGAGCCGTGGTCGCTCTGGTACTCGTCGGCGTTCCGGTCCCACCAGCCGCGACTTGCCCGGCTGCTCTCGGCCTCCGACGCGCTGCGGCGGGTCGCTTCGGGTTCGGCCGCGTAGATCTCTTGGCTCATCGTGTCCGTCGTTGTAGTTTGCCTTCACCCCGCCGCACGCGGTGGGCACCCAGGGGCACCCGTGAGTACGGCTCCGTACCCACGGATTATCTCCCGGGGCCGATGTGGCCTCGGAGAACACGAATTGTGCCGGATATGGGCCGTTGTGCCCCCGGTGTGCGCCTTCGCGCATTGACCGTGCCCGGCTGTCCCCGTATGCTACAAGTTGCGCTGCGAGCCTGCGCGCCTCAGACCTAGCAGGCCGCGCTCGCGTCTGTTGTATGTCCCCTCGGTTCACGAGGCGCCTCCCGCCCAGCGGGTTCGGTGTTTCCCGGGCTGTCCGGCTTCTGCAGAGGCGATACGGGCTCCCGGCGTAGCAGTACCTACGACTCACTGTCCGTACCGGAGCCCTTTCCCACATGACGAGCAGCACCGAGACCACCGCCACCACCCCGCAGGTAGCGGTCAACGACATCGGTAACGAGGAAGCCTTCCTCGCCGCGATCGACGAGACGATCAAGTACTTCAACGACGGCGACATCGTCGACGGCGTCATCGTGAAGGTCGACCGGGACGAGGTCCTGCTCGACATCGGTTACAAGACCGAAGGCGTCATCCCCTCCCGCGAGCTTTCGATCAAGCACGACGTCGACCCCAACGAGGTCGTCAAGGTCGGCGACGAGATCGAGGCCCTGGTTCTCCAGAAGGAGGACAAGGAAGGCCGCCTCATCCTGTCCAAGAAGCGCGCTCAGTACGAGCGTGCCTGGGGCACGATCGAGAAGATCAAGGAAGAAGACGGCATCGTCACCGGTACCGTCATCGAGGTCGTCAAGGGTGGTCTCATCCTCGACATCGGCCTCCGTGGCTTCCTGCCGGCCTCCCTTGTCGAGATGCGCCGCGTCCGCGACCTCCAGCCCTACGTGGGCAAGGAGCTCGAGGCCAAGATCATCGAGCTGGACAAGAACCGCAACAACGTGGTCCTGTCCCGCCGTGCCTGGCTGGAGCAGACCCAGAGCGAGGTCCGCCAGACGTTCCTCACGACCCTGCAGAAGGGTCAGGTCCGCTCCGGCGTCGTTTCCTCGATCGTCAACTTCGGTGCGTTCGTGGACCTCGGCGGCGTCGACGGTCTCGTGCACGTCTCCGAGCTGTCCTGGAAGCACATCGACCACCCCTCCGAGGTTGTCGAGGTCGGCCAGGAAGTCACCGTCGAGGTTCTCGACGTCGACATGGACCGCGAGCGCGTCTCGCTGTCGCTCAAGGCGACGCAGGAAGACCCGTGGCAGCAGTTCGCCCGTACGCACCAGATCGGGCAGGTCGTTCCCGGTAAGGTCACCAAGCTCGTTCCGTTCGGTGCGTTCGTGCGCGTCGACGAGGGCATCGAGGGTCTGGTCCACATCTCCGAGCTGGCCGAGCGCCACGTGGAGATCCCGGAGCAGGTCGTCCAGGTCAACGACGAGATCTTCGTCAAGGTCATCGACATCGACCTCGAGCGTCGCCGCATCAGCCTCTCGCTGAAGCAGGCCAACGAGTCCTTCGGTGCCGACCCGGCCTCGGTCGAGTTCGACCCGACCCTGTACGGCATGGCCGCGTCCTACGACGACCAGGGCAACTACATCTACCCCGAGGGCTTCGACCCCGAGACCAACGACTGGCTCGAGGGCTACGAGACCCAGCGCGAGGCGTGGGAGACGCAGTACGCCGAGGCGCAGCAGCGCTTCGAGCAGCACCAGGCCCAGGTCATCAAGTCCCGCGAGGCCGACGAGGCCGCTGCGGCCGAGGGCGCTGCTGCCCCGGCCGGCGGTGCCCCGGCTGCCTCCGGTGGCACCGGTGGCGGCTCGTACTCCTCGGAGTCCGCGGACAACTCCGGCGCCCTGGCGTCGGACGAGGCCCTGGCTGCCCTGCGCGAGAAGCTGGCGGGCGGCCAGAGCTGACGCTCTGTCCCTCCGGCCGGTGATCGGCTGCAGTAGCTGAAAGTGAGGCCCGCTCCCTTCGGGGAGCGGGCCTCACTCGTATCTGCGGCGGGGTTATGGAGTAACGGTGATGTTGGTCAGGCCCTTGCCGCCGGTCACCGTGTTGCTGCTGTAGACGGTGGTCGGGCAGCTCGTGCTGTAGTTGGTCACGTTGAACGCGATCTGCTTGTCGCCCGTGGAGCCGGCCAGGTCCGAGGTGTTGTTGCGGAAAACGGTGCCGCAGCCCCAGCCGCTCTGCTGGGTGTGGGTCTCGTAGCCGTTGTTGGTCGTACGGGAGCCCTTGTTGCCCTCGACCAGGACGTCGTTTCCCTTCACGTCGACCCAGGAGTCGTCGTAGTTGGCGCCGGTCAGCCCGCTGCCGTCGAAGGTGTTGCCGATGATCTGCGCCCCGGTGGTGCCCTCCTTGATGTCGATGTTCTCGCCGCCGACCCCCGGTCCGATCGTGTTGTTCAGGATCTGGACCTGGTCGCTCCTGTCGGTGAGATCGCCCGCCGTGCCGACATAGACGCCCTCGCCCATGCCGCGGCCGTCGTGCCCGGTGTCGTAGATCCGCGAGTTCTTGATGACGCCGTTCTTGCTGGACTTGCGGAAGTGGACGCCCTCCATGTCCAGATCGTGCACGGTCACCGAATCGATCACGACCCCGGTGGCGGTGTCGGCCATGATGCCCTTCTGGCCGCCGGTGACGGTGATGCCCTGGACGGTCCAGTAGGAGGCGCCGTTGAGGTGGAGTCCGTAGCCGCCGCCGGCCGTGAGGACCGCCTTGGCGGATCCGGTGAGGGTGATCCGGGCGGAGGCGGTGCCGGGGACGGTCGCCTTGAAGTTGCCGGTGTAGATGCCGTCGGCCAGGTGGATCGTGTCGCCGGGGGCTGCGGCGGTGAGGGCTGACTTGAGCTGGGCGGCGGTGCTCACATCGATGGCCGTCGCCGCGTCCGCGGCGGTGGCGGAGGCGAGGGCGAGGCTGCCGGCGGCGAGCGCGGTGGCCAGCAGGGCGGGGAGCAGCGTGCGGGTACGCATGGGGGTGCCTTCCCGTCGAAGGAGTTCGAGAGTTCTCGTACGTGAACTTGGGGCGAGTCTCTGAACGTGCTGCCCAGTGACGGTAGGGGTGAGGTGTGGCCATGTCAAGGTCTGGACCATTGTTCATGGCGGCGCCGGGTGGGGTGAACAGAGGGAAACGTGCGGGATACACGAGTAACTGACGGCCCGTAACACACCCTTGCCAGGATCCCGGCAACCTCAAGATCCGAAGGGGAGCCGGGACATGACACACACTTCGCACAACTCGCCCGTGATGCCGGGCGCGAGCCGCCGCACGTTTCTGCGCAATGTAGGGATCACGGGTGGCGCGGGCGCGATGTTCGCGACCATGGGGGCCCTCGGCCTCGCCCCCACAGCCCAGGCGGCAAGCCGCGAACCCGCCTTTTACGCACCCAGCAGAAGTGACTTCACGCTGAAGGGGAAGGCTGCGGCCGAGGTCGTGATCGTCGGCGGCGGCATCGCCGGACTCACCACCGCGTACGAACTGGGCAAGGCGGGCTACGACTGTACGATCCTGGAGGCCCGGAGCCGTACGGGCGGCCGCAACTTCACCGTACGCGGCGGCGATTCCACCACCGACACCTACGGCAACCAGCAGACCGCGCACTTCAGTGACGGGCAGTACATGAACGCGGGGCCCGGTCGGATCCCGCAGTGGATGGTCACCCTCGACTACTGTCGCGAACTCGACGTCCCCATCGAGGTGTTCACCAACGTGAACGCCAATGCCTATATCTTCAACGAGAAGGCCGGCATGAAGGCCCCGGTGCGCTATCGAACCGCCAAGGCCGACGTGTACGGCTATGTTGCCGAACTCCTCTCCAAGGCCAATGACATGGGGGCGCTCGACCGTCGGATCACTGCGGAGGACCAGGAACGACTCCTGGAGTTCCTCAAGGACTTCGGTGACATCGGTGACTCCCTCGCCTACACCGGCAGCCCCCGGCGCGGCTACCGCATCGACCCCGCGGCCGCCGGCACCCCCGGTGAGGAGCTCGGCTCCGTGCCCTCCGCCTCCGAGGTGTTCGCGAGCGGCGTCGGCCGGTACTTCGCCTTCGAGTTCGAGTACGACCAGGCGATGCTGATGTTCCAGCCGGTCGGAGGCATGGACCGGATACCCGCCGCGCTCACCCGGGCGATAGGCGAGCGCAGGATCCGCACCGGCGCGGCCGTCACCGAGATCACCGACACGGCTCACGGCGTCACCGTCACCTACACCCAGTCGGGCCGCACCCGCAGCATCGAAGCGGACTACTGCATCGCCGCACTGCCGCCCAACATTCTGGCCAAGACCGCCCACAACCTCGGCCCGGCCGTCCAGAGCGCCCTGGAGGCCTGCAAGCCGTCCTCGGCCGGCAAGATCGGGCTGGAGTACAAGAGCCGCTGGTGGGAGAGCGACCACCGGATCTACGGCGGCATCACGGAGACGGACATGGACCTGTCCCACATCTGGTACCCGTCCTACGGCCACCAAGGCAAGCGCGGCACCATCATCGGGTACTACAACACCGGCTCCAACGCCGACGCGTACGCCGCTCTCACCCCGCGCGACAGGGAGGCACGGGCCATCGCCCAGGGCGTGAAGATCCACGGTGACAAGTACCGTACGGAGCTCGCCACGGCGTTCTCCCACCACTGGCGGCAGACCCCGTACCTGGAGGCCTCCTGGCACTCCCTGTCGGGAGGCCCCGACGCGCCGGCCTTCGCACCGCTCAACCAGGCCGCCGGACGCGTCTACTTCGCCGGTGACTATCTGAGCTACGCGGACGCCTGGCAGCACGGCGCGTTCACGTCCGCGCGGAAGGCGGTGACGGCGTTGCACACCCGCGTTCTGGCATGAAACGCCGGGTGAGGGGGCACGGTCCGGGAATGCCCGTGCCCCGCCGGGCGTTCTTCTCCAAGAACACGAGGAGGAGCGGTAACCGTGCCTGATCCGCAGAGTTTGTACGAATGGGAGCCGAAGGGACTGGCCGTCGTCGACATGGCGCTCGCCCAGGAGTCGGCCGGCCTGGTCATGCTCTATCACTTCGACGGATACATCGATGCGGGTGAGACCGGTGAGCAGATCGTCGACGGCCTGCTCGAAACGCTGCCGCACCAGGTCGTTGCCAGCTTCGACCACGACCGGCTCGTCGACTACCGCGCACGGCGCCCGCTGCTGACCTTCCGGCGCGACCGCTGGGCGGCCTACGAGACCCCGACGATTGACGTACGGGTCGTCCAGGACGCCACCGGAGCACCCTTTCTGCTGCTTTCCGGGCCAGAGCCGGACGTGGAGTGGGAGCGCTTCGCCGCCGCCATCGAACAGATCGTCGAACGCCTCGGTGTCCGCCTCGCGGTGAACTTCCACGGCATCCCGATGGGCGTACCGCACACCCGCCCCGTCGGCATCACCCCGCACGGCAACCGCACGGATCTCATGCCCGGCCACCGCAGCCCGTTCGACGAGGCGCAGGTGCCCGGCTCCGCCGAGGCACTGGTGGAGTACCGGCTGATGGAGGCCGGACACGACGTCCTCGGTGTCGCCGCCCATGTGCCGCACTACGTCGCCCGCTCCGCCTACCCGGACGCGGCGCTCACCGCCCTGGAGTCGATCACGGCCGCGACCGGTCTGGTCCTGCCGACCGTCGCCCATGCGCTGCGGACGGAGGCTCACCGCACCCAGACGGAGATCGACCGGCAGATCGACCAGGGCGACGAGGAGCTCGTCTCGCTCGTGGAGGGCCTTGAGCACCAGTACGACGCGGTCGCGGGCTCCGAGACCCGGGGCAACCTGGTCGCCGAGCCGGTCGACCTGCCGTCCGCCGACGAGATCGGTCTCGAATTCGAGCGATTCCTCGCGGAGCGCGAGGGGGACGCCTGACCGGCCGCGCCCGTCACCCCTCGTACTAGGCTGCGCGGCATGCTGAAAGTGGGTCTGACCGGTGGGATCGGCGCCGGCAAGAGTGAAGTGTCACGGCTGCTCGTCGGATACGGAGCCGTGCTGATCGATGCGGACCGGATCGCCCGGGAGGTCGTGGAGCCGGGGACCCCCGGTCTCGCGGCCGTCGTCGATGCGTTCGGTGCCGGCATCCTCACCGCCGACGGCACCCTGGACCGGCCGAAGCTCGGCTCGATCGTCTTCTCCGACGCCGACCGGCTCGCCACCCTCAACGCGATCGTCCACCCGCTGGTAGGCGCCCGCTCCGCCGAGCTGGAGCGGGCCGCGGGCCCCGACTCGGTCGTCGTCCATGACGTTCCCCTCCTCACCGAGAACGGTCTCGCGCCGCTCTACGACCTGGTCGTCGTCGTGGACGCCAGTCCCGGGACCCAGCTCGACCGGCTCGTGCGGCTGCGCGGCATGACCGAGTCCGAGGCCCGCGCCCGCATGGCCGCGCAGGCCACCCGGGAACAGCGGCGTGCCGTGGCCGATCTGATCGTCGACAACGACGGACCGCTGGAGGAACTGGAGCCGCAGGTCCGCAAGGTCTGGTCGGAGCTGACCCAACGGGCCGCGGTCGGCTGATCTCCGGATCGGAATACCGGACGGCGGCCGGACGTTGAGAACCCGGTAGTGAAGGGAAGGATGCGATCGTGCCCGAGAGGACCCCGGAAACCGACGTCATCGACTTCCGCGCGGCCGAACACCTGTTGGCGGCGCGCGACCCCCGGGGCGCGGTCAAGCTCCTGGACTCGGTGATCGCGTCCCATCCGGAGAACACGGCCGCCCGGTTGCTGCGGGCCCGTGCCTTCTTCGCCGCCGCGCAACTGCGCCCTGCCGAGCTCGAATTCGAACTCGTCCTGGAACGCGAACCGGACAACGCCTTCGCGCACTTCGCGCTCGCCCGCACCTTCGAGCGCTCCGGCCGCTCCGACCGGGCCGCCCGCCACTTCCGGCTGGCCGCCGCACTCGATCCGAACCCGGAGTATCTGAACGCGGCCCGCTTCCGTACAGAGTGACGACCGCTGCCGGGCCCGGGCGTGCGCCGCAGCTCGTCCCGGCCCCGGCGCGTCCGCGTCAGTGCCCGTACCTGCCGCGTCCGCCGTGGTCGGGTTCGTACGGCGGGATATTGCGTCCCGGCTGGTAGTGCGGGCCCTGGTGGATGTGGTGGACGATCACCACGATGTCCACGAGGACCAGCAGGAGCAGCAGACCGCAGGCCGCGGCCCAGCCCGGGCGGTCGGTCAGCGTGAACGCAGCCAGGCCGAAGACGGCCCAGGCCAGCCCCCATAGACTCAGACAGAGCCGCAGCCGCAGAGGACTGCGTGCAGTCGTCGGTTCATTACCAGTACGCATGGCGATCGCCTCTCCTACCAGGATGGACCCGCGACGGTGTTTTGGGACATGTCGGCATGGGATCGGATTGAGGGGATCGTGCGTGAACGGCACATCGTGGGGGGACCGTACCGGCCGCAGGGCGAGGGTCCGGGGCTGTCTGCTGGGCGGGGCGGTCGGGGACGCCCTGGGGAACCCGGTGGAGTTCCTTTCGCTCGCCGGTATCCGTCGCGCGCACGGTGAACACGGTGTGCAAGGACTTGTCGCGGACGAGGAGGGGGTCGTCGGACGTGTCACGGACGATACGCAGATGACCCTGTTCACGGCCGAAGGGCTGATCAGGGCCCATTCCCGGGCGATGTCGAAGGGTATCGGCGGAGCCGAGATCGGGATCGTGCGGAACGCCTATCTGCGCTGGCTGGACACCCAGAACCACCCCACTCCGCCGGCCGGCGGAGCCGACAACCCGGTACGGACCGGCTGGCTCAGACAGCAGCCCTGGCTGTACGCGCGCCGGGCCCCCGGCAATGCCTGCCTGACGGGGCTCGCGACCGGCCACGTCCCGGAACCGACGGGGCGGCTCGGTGAGCCCGGTCCCGTCAACACCGGGTCCAAGGGCTGCGGCACGGTGATGCGGTCCGCCCCCTTCGGACTGGTGGGGGAGGACGCCCAGGTGGGCTTCCGGCTCGCCTACTGGTGCGCGCAGATCACCCACGGCCACCCGACCGGTGCGTATGCGGCCGGGGCATTCGCCGCGATCGTCGCCCATCTTCTGGACGGCGACTCGATGGCGGGTGCGGTGCTGCGGGCCATGGAACTGCTGGGCCGCCACCCGGGGCACGAGGAGACGACGGCGGCGCTGCGCGCGGCCGTCGACCTGGCCGCCGAGGGCGAGCCGAGGGCCGAGAAGGTGGAGAAGCTCGGCGCGGGCTGGGTCGCCGAGGAGGCCCTTGCCATCGCCGTGTACTGCGCCCTCGTGCTGCCGGGTGCCGATCAGGTGGCCCAGTCGCTGCTGCTCTCGGTCAACCACTCGGGCGACAGCGACTCCACCGGTGCGGTCTGTGGCAATCTGCTCGGCGCGCGCCACGGGGACGTACACCTTCCGCCGTCCTGGCTGGTGGCGACCGAAGGGCGAGCGGTGATCACCGAGGTGGCCGACGATCTGTGCGTGGAGTTCGAGCACGCCGTCGTGTGGCCGGCCGACCGATACCCGGCGTACTGACGGCCGGCCCGTACATTGCGCACCGACGACCTGTCGGCGCGTCACCGCCGCCCTGGTCGCCTGTCGCTCGGTGTGACGGGAAGACTGCGTGTCAGGAACGGCCATCGGCGTCCGTTCGTTCGGCTCTACATGAGCGGACGACTGGTGCGTGAGGGATATTCAGGGACGGGCCCCGGCGCGATCACGCCGGACGGCTGCGCGGTCGAACTGTACAGACGGCTGTCCGTCGGCGAGGAACCGGAGGTGATCGCGGCGGCCGTACCCGCCGGGGCAAGCATTCTGGAACTGGGCTGCGGGGCGGGCCGGGTGACCCATCCGCTGATCGAGCGAGGCTTCGACGTCACCGCCGTGGACGAGTCGGCACAGATGCTGGAGCACATCCGCGGCGCCCGCACCGTACAGAGCCCCATCGAGTCGCTGGACCTCGGTGACGAGACGTTCGACGTGGTGATGCTGGCGTCGTTCCTCGTGCACGCGAGCGAGCACCGGGTGCGTGACGGGATGCTGCGTGCCTGCCGGCGCCACGTCAAGGACGGCGGGGTCGTACTCATCCAGCGCGAGGGCGCCGACTACCACACCGACCTGCCGCGGGAACGGGTCGATCCGGGCGGCTGCACCGTACGGATCGTCTCGGCCGAGCCCGTGGGGGACGGGGTGAACTCGGTGCATGCCGAGTACCTCTTCGACGATGCGCGATGGACCCAGACATTCCTGGCGCGGGAGCTGTCGAAGGAGCAGTTCGAGGGGTACCTGGACGCGGCGGGTCTGACCGTCGACCGGTATCTCACGGATGACGGGGTCTGGGTTCGGGCCCTTCCGAAGTAGCTCCTCGGAGCGAAGGAGATCCGCGGTCCGGGAAGCGATGAGTTCCGGACCGCGGACCGGTCTATCTCTTCGTGGGCAACACCATGCGAAGCTTTCCCGAGGAGACCCTGATGTCCGAGCGCACACCGGTCCGGAGCACCCCCGCTGCCGCCCTTGCCACCTCTTCCGACAATCGAGCAGGCGGTCGCAGCCGCGGGGCCGTTGCGCTGACCGCCGCACGCGTCGTACTTGCCCTGTTCTTCGGGTTCAGCGCATTCGCCAAGCTGATCGCCCATGAGACGGCGATCGAGTCCTTCGACCGGATGGGCTGGAACCAGGCCGCGATGTACACCATCGGAGGGCTGGAGATGGCAGGGGCCATTGCCCTGTTGATCCCGGTCCTGGCAGGAGTGGCGGCCATGGCCTTCTGCGGACTGATGGCCGGCGCCTCCATCGTCCAACTGACGCTGCTCGACCGGGTGAACGCGATCATGCCGGCGCTGCTCATCGTGCTGCTCGTCCTGATTGCCCGGGAGCGGCGGGCGCGTACGGCGGAACTGGTCGCGCTCGTCCGAAGGCGTGCGTAGCGGCTATGGAGCGGCTCTCGTCCACGTCGGCAGCTCGGTGCCGGGCCGCCGACGTGGACGGCGGTAGCCGACGGCGTGTACTCCACGGTCGAAGGAGGTTCGGTGGAAGCCGAGTTGGCGGCATCGGTGGCAACGGCGCTCGTGCAGCACATGGTGGCCGATTCCTGGGGCCAGGTGCGCGAACGGCTGGTGGCCTTCTTCGCGCGGAACGGAGCGACGACCGAGGAAGAGGCGGTGGTGACCGGCGAGTTGGAGGCCTCGCGCGGTGAGCTGACCGCCGCGCGGGACGAGGGCGACGACCCGCCGGCCGGGGACGTCGAGGCCGAATGGCGCGCACGGCTGCGCCGCAGGCTCGCCGCGGATCCGCAGGCGGCGGACGAGCTCCGCGCCACCCTCACCGAGTCGGCACCCGCGGGCGACGTGCACAACACGATCAGCGGGACGCCCGGCATCGGCGGCCCGGTGATCCAGGCCGCCGAGACCGGCTCCATCAACTTCGGCACCGAGCGCCGGCGGACACCCTTCAGCGGCTTTCCGCTCCGCGTGCGGCCGGTCAGTGGACCGTGCTGAAACTGCGCCACGGCAGGGCGCCCGCCCCGTTGACGTCACTGAACGTGGTCGCGAGGTACGTCGTACCCGGACCGGTGCAGTTGGGTGTGCGGTACAGAATGATGTCGATCAGGGTGCCATTACTCACTTCCTTGGCGCCGGCGGGAGCAAGCGGGTGGCAGCCTTTCACCGAAGGGCTGTTCACCATGATCACGGCGTCCCGCTCGGTCGTGTAGATGATCGGCCCGACCGCGGTCCGGCCGAGGCCGGAACAGCCTGCGACGGTGAGGGTCAGGAGCGCGGTCCCGGCTGCGATGCCGAGACGGCGGCGCCGGTGATCGATCACGGGCATGGGCGGGTCCTCGTCTGTCTCGTCCGGCTCATCCGTCAGCACGGCGTACGCCACAGCCGCATGCGCCACGGAGAACGTGCTGACGCTGGTCACCTTGCCTGCTCCCCGGTGGCCCGGCATCCGGTGCGCGGCCGGCCGGGCGACAGTCGTACCGGGTGAGCCTCGGATCTATGTTCATATCGGTTGATACTGGGCATACCGTGGTAATAGCGATTGATTTCGGTGTTTCAGATGTTTCCGGCGTTCAGGGGGCCGTCATGGTCCAGGAGCTCGTAATCGCAATAGTGGGGGCGGCCTCGGCGGGCGCGCTGTACACGGCGGCGGCGGCCAAGGTCGTCAAGCAGTACGAGCGGGGCGTCGTACTGAGGCTCGGCAGGCTCCGTGATGATGTGCGAGGGCCCGGTTTCACCATGGTGCTCCCCGGCATCGAGCGGCTGCGCAAGGTCAATATGCAGATCGTGACGATGCCGGTGCCCGCCCAGGACGGAATCACCCGGGACAACGTGACGGTGCGGGTGGACGCGGTCATCTACTTCAAGGTGGTCGATGCGGCGAGTGCCGTGATCCAGGTGGAGGACTACCGGTTCGCGGTGTCGCAGATGGCACAGACCTCACTGCGGTCGATCATCGGCAAGAGCGATCTGGATGATCTGCTGTCCAACCGCGAGAAGCTGAATCAGGGCCTTGAGCTCATGATCGACAGCCCAGCGGTCGGGTGGGGTGTGCAGATCGACCGGGTGGAGATCAAGGACGTTTCGCTGCCGGAGACGATGAAACGCTCCATGGCCCGTCAGGCCGAGGCCGACCGTGAGCGGCGAGCCCGCGTCATCAACGCGGACGCCGAGCTTCAGGCCTCCAAGAAACTCGCCGAGGCGGCGAAGGAGATGTCCTCCCAGCCGGCCGCGCTCCAGCTGCGCCTGCTGCAGACGGTGGTTGCGGTCGCGGCCGAGAAGAACTCCACGCTGGTGCTCCCGTTCCCGGTGGAGCTGCTCCGCTTCCTGGAGCGGGCGCAGCAGCCCGGGCAGCAGCAGGTGACGCAGCCGCAGCAGACCGTGCGGCCGCCGCAGCAGCCCGCACAGGCACAGCGCCCCGCACAGGCGCAGCCGCAGCCGTCCGTGGCGCCCGCGCCCCCTCCCGCTTCCGCGCCCGCTGTCCCCGCGGGCACGGCGCCCGCGCGGCCCCCTCGCCCGAAGCCGCTCGCCAGGCACTGAGCCGAACCGCGCCGTTCCCTGCCCCCGGGCCGGTCCAGTCGGCCCGTCGGCAAGGCAGTATCAAGGCCTGTATCGCATCTGACCTGCTGGAATGCGGGTGCGCGACCGGCTGTCAGACCCCCCGCCTAGACTCGCAGGAGTCATAAGGATCAAGACGATCAAGAGGATCAGGGCGGGACGGGAGGGGGGACCGATGACCACGGCACAACATCAGCTGGACGCGTCCGCTGCCCGCCTCCTGAGCTGTGCCGCTGTCTTCCTGCCCGCATCGCTGCCGCGGGACGGGCGCGTCGCCTTCTGGGATCCCGACGGCGGCCCCCTCCCGGAGCCGGGTGACTCCGCGGACTCCGAGGACTGGACACCCGGTCCGACCTCGACAGAGATCACCGTCGTCCGTCGGCATGGACAACAGGACGGCGCCCGTCGGCGTACGGTGCCCGCCGTCCTGCTGCCCGTGACCGATGCCCTGCCACTGCTGGCCCGCGCCCGGCACCAGCAGTCCGCCCACCCCGCCACCCGCTGCTGGGGTGCCGCCGCACTCCAGGCGCTCAACCTGGTGGCGCGCGGCAGGCTGCTCCCCGGCCTGACGGGCGACGACCACGACGCCTGGCGGGCCGGACCGCGCGACGCCGAGGACATCGCCCATCTCCGGGCGATCGCGGCCGCCATGCCGGTCGAGGGGCACGCGGTGCCGCTCCCGGATCGCACACCACTTCAAGTCCCCGACCCGGAGTGGCTGATCGGGGCGTTCCTCGACGCGGTTGCCGATGCCCTGCCCCGTACACCCGCCGCGGCGTACGCGATGGGTGCGGCCTTTGCAGCCCGTGAGGCCCAGCATCTGCCAGGAGCCCGCGACTGGGCCGTCGAGGTCGCGGCCGGGCTCGATGCGGGCGTACGGGTCTCGCTGCGTCTCGACCTGTCGGCGTACGAACTCTTCGACACGGCCGATACGTACGACACCCCCGACGCCTCCGACGACGACTGGGCCTCCGGTACGGCCGCGGATGCCCGTCCCGGCGCCGCGCGGCACGCCGCCGCGGCCATCACCCAGGTGCACAGCCTGGCCGACCCGACCTATGTTGTCGACGCCGCCGCACTGTGGCTCGGCGGGGTGGGGGAGCCGTTCGGCCCGCGGGCCAGGATCGACGCAGTGCTCGCACTGCGCCGCGCCGCCCGTGTCTGGGCACCGCTGGAGCGGTTGCTGGACCAGCCGGTGCCCGACGTGCTCGCACTCGAAGAGGACGAGTTGTACGAGCTGCTGGGCGACGCCGGAGCCCGGCTGGCCGCGGCCGGGGTGAGCGTCCACTGGCCCAGGGAGCTCGTCCGTTCCCTCACCGCCGCAGCCGTCGTGCGACCCGCTCCCGGCTCGGCCACCGACGGCACCTCGTTCTTCGACGCCGAGCAGCTCTTCGCCTTCAACTGGCAGTTGTCGCTGGGCGAAGAGCAGCTCACCGAGGCGGAGATGGACGTTCTCGCGGAAGCCCACCGGCCGGTGGTGCGCCTGCGGGACCAGTGGGTCGTCGTCGACCCAGCGCTCGTACGCAAGGCGCGCAAGCGGGAGCTCGGCCTGCTCGATCCGGTCGACGCCCTTGCCGTCGCCCTGACCGGTAGCGCCGAGGTCGACGGCGAACAGGTCGAAGCGGTGCCCGTCGGAGCGCTGGCCGCACTCCGTACCCGCATCACCGCCGACGACACCACCATCGCCCCACCGCCCGGCCTGGACGCCACGCTCCGCGACTACCAACTGCGCGGCCTCGCCTGGCTGGACCGGATGACCTCACTCGGCCTCGGCGGCTGCCTCGCCGACGACATGGGCCTGGGCAAGACGATCACCCTCATCGCCCTCCATCTGCACCGTGCCCACCCCGCGCCCACCCTGGTGATCTGCCCCGCCTCCCTCCTGGGCAACTGGCACCGGGAGATCAACCGCTTCGCCCCCGGCGTGCCCGTGCGCCGCTTCCACGGCACCGACCGCACACTCGACGAACCCGACGGCGGCTTCGTCCTGACCACATACGGCACGATGCGTTCGAGCGCGGCGCAACTCGCCGGCCACACCTGGGGACTGATCGTCGCCGACGAGGCCCAGCACGTGAAGAACCCGCACTCCTCCACGGCGAAGGCGCTGCGCACCATCCCGGCCCCGGCCAGAGTCGCCCTCACCGGCACCCCCGTGGAGAACAACCTCTCCGAGCTGTGGGCCCTGCTCGACTGGACCACCCCCGGACTGCTCGGCCCCCTCAAGGCGTTCCGGGCCCGGCACGCCCGTATCGTCGAGAACACCGGGACGGCTGCCGGGCTCGCCAACGACGAAGCGGTCGAGCGGCTTTCCCGGCTGGTCCGGCCCTTTCTCCTGCGCCGGAAGAAGTCGGACCCGGGCATCGCCCCCGAGCTGCCGTCCAAGACGGAGACCGACCACCCCGTCTTCCTCACCCGTGAGCAGGCCACGCTCTACGAGGCTGCGGTCCGCGAGACGATGGCGTTCATCGAAGCCTCGGAAGGCATCGCCCGCCGCGGTCTGATCATGAAGCTGCTGGCCTCGCTCAAGCAGATCTGCAACCACCCCGCGCAGTATCTGAAGGAAGAACCGACCCGCCTCGTCGGCCGTTCGGGAAAGCTCGCCCTGCTCGACGAGCTCCTCGACACGATCCTCGCCGAGGACGGCTCCGTCCTCGTCTTCACCCAGTACGTGACGATGGCCCGGCTCCTCTCCGCCCACCTCGCCTCGCGCGCCATCCCCTCTCAACTCCTGCACGGCGGCACGCCGGTGGCCGAGCGGGAACGGATGGTGGACCGCTTCCAGTCAGGCGAGGTCCCGGTCTTCCTGCTCTCCCTCAAGGCGGCGGGCACCGGACTGAATCTCACCAGGGCCGCCCACGTCATCCACTACGACCGCTGGTGGAACCCGGCCGTCGAGGAACAGGCCACGGACCGGGCGTACCGCATCGGCCAGACGCAACCCGTGCAGGTCCACCGGCTGATCGCGGAAGGCACGGTCGAGGACCGGATCGCCGAGCTGCTGCGGGCCAAGCGGGTCCTGGCCGACGCGGTCCTCGGCGCCGGCGAGACCGCGCTGACCGAGCTCAGCGATCGTGACCTGGCCGATCTCGTCTCGCTCCGGAGGCCGTCATGAGCCCCCGTCCCCGGCCCCATTCGTACGCCC
Organism: Streptomyces sp. NPDC058239; assembly: GCF_042882185.1. Taxonomy (NCBI): domain Bacteria; kingdom Bacillati; phylum Actinomycetota; class Actinomycetes; order Kitasatosporales; family Streptomycetaceae; genus Streptomyces; species Streptomyces sp. NPDC058239. The sequence continues at coordinate 226,285 of NZ_JBHVWS010000001.1, read as the reverse complement.
GCCCCGAGCCCCGTCCCGTCGCACGCTCGCGCCCCGGCCCCGACGATCTGCGGCGCACCTTCGAGGCCGTGCCGCCCCGCACGTCCGACGGCGACGAACCCTTCGCGGACAGCTGGTGGGGCCGCGCCTGGGTGGCCGCCCTGGAGTCCCTGTCGATGGACGAGGGACGGCTCTCCCGCGGCCGTACGTACGCCGACAGCGGCAAGGTCGCTGCGATCACCGTCACCCCCGGACGGGTCGTCGCCTACGTGCACGGCAGCCGCCCCCGCCCCTACCGCGCCGAGCTGCGTCTGCGCTCGCTCACCGACGCCGACTGGGACACGTTCCTGGACGCGGTCGCCGCCCGCCCCGGTCACCTCGCCTCGCTGCTCACCAAGGAGATGCCGCACTCGCTGGTCGACACGGCGGCCGAGGCCGGTGTCGGACTGCTGCCCGCCGCGGGCGATCTCGACCCCGGCTGCTCCTGTCCCGACCACGGCTGGCCCTGCAAACATGTGGCCGCCCTCTGCTACCAGATGGCCCGTCTCCTGGACGCCGACCCGTTCGTCCTTCTGCTGCTGCGCGGCAGGGGCGAGCGCGAACTCCTCGAAGAGCTGGGCCGTCGTAACGCCGCACACTCCGCCCGGGAACGCCCCACGGCCCCTGCCACCCCGTCCGTACCGGCCCGCGAAGCCCTCGCCGACCGTTACCTCCCGCCCCTCCCCGCCCCGCTCCCGGTCCTGCCGCATCCCGGGCAGCCACCCTCGTACCCGAGCCTGCCCGGCGCCCGCGACCCTCTCGCCCTCGACCACCTCGCCACGGATGCGGCGTCCCGTGCACACACGCTCCTCACCACCGGCCTGGACCCGCTCGCCGGCCTCACCTCCTGGCAGGACGCGGTACGGCTGGCCGCGTCCCGCCCCACCGCCGGACTCACCGCAACCACCCGCGCCCTCTACCGCGAGCTGGCGTACGCCACCGGCCGCACCCCCACCGACCTGGCCCGAGCCGTCGCGGCCTGGCGCCAGGGCGGCGCCGAAGGACTGGCCGTTCTCGAAACACCCTGGGATCCTCCGGCCGGCCCCTTCGACCGCGCCCGCCCCGCGCTCGCAGCCGCCGACTTCCCCCGCTTCCAACCCTGGCGCAACCACCTCACGCACCCCAGCGGCACACTTCAGCTCCGCTTCGGCCACGACGGCCGTTGGTACGGCTACGAATCCGAGCCGGGCGAGGACGACTGGTGGCCCCGCGCCACCCCGGACTCCGACCCGGTGGGCGCACTCATGGAACTCAGCGGAGGCTGACCCCCGGCCGGCCCCGGACCGGCCCTCAGCCTCTCAACTCCGCAGATGGACGAAGAGACCGATCAGCAGCACGACGACGATCGGCAGCACGATCAGCCGCGCTTTCCGGAACGACTCGTTCTCCTGCTGGGACAGTCCCCGGTCGGCGCCGTGCGCGGACGCCAGATGTTCCCCGGCCATGTCGATGATCTTCTTCATGGTCAGGAGCGACGGCGACCAGCCGCAGTGCGCACAGACCAGGAAGTCGCGGTACGGGTCGTACCGGAAGTCCCGCTCCATATTGACCGTGAACACCTCACCGTTGGGCGTCATGGCTGTGTAGTGGCGTATCGGCGCACCCATGTGGACAGCTCCCTGCTCCGCGCATGTGACTGGTCTCGGTACCCGGCCGCGGCACAGTACCCGACCGCCCCGGGGCCGCCCTCAGCGAGGCAGCACGGCATCGACGACATGACGGGCGCGTGGTCTGCGTGGCAGCGTGATCGGGGAGTGGCGCGGCAGGGCGATGGGCGGTGTCAGAAGTCGGCGGTCGTGTGCTCCTCGATCCGGGCCACCGAGTCCTGGGCGTACGCCTTCTCGTAGGCGTTCCGGATCCGCTCGATCTGGACGTCGCGTACGCGTGCCTCGGACGCCGGGTAGAGCAGCGTCAGTTCGTAACTGCGCTCCCGTTCGATCACCCCGTGGGAATCCCGCCACTGCCCCCGGCCGTCCTGGATGGTCAGCCCGTTCGGGAAGCGGGGCGTGACCTCCTCGTCGATGAACGCGAGGAATTGGCGATCAGTCACGTCCGGTCCGCCGTCGGGACGTTCGGTGCCGAAGAACAACCGGGTCTCGATGTAGGCCTTCCCGCGTGCGGCGCCGGCCGATGTCGCCGACTGCGAGGCGGAGGGGACACCGTCGCCGAGTGTGGCGTACGCGACGGGCGTGCCCACGGCCAGTACGGCCAGGGCGGCGGCCGCGGTGAGTGCGGTGTGCTGCTTCGGGCCGGTGAGACCCTTCGTGCTGGTGAGACGGGGGAAGCGAGGCACGGCGGGACCTTCGTTCGGAGCCTGTGAGGGCGGAGTCTGCGTGGGCCTGCGGCGCGGATGCGCGCGGCTCACTGTGACAAGCGGCCCCCGCCGGACGGCGGCAGGACATGGGCATCCGCCGGAAACCACCCGTACGGGTCGGCCCGCGGGTCCGTGAAACCCCGCTGCGCCCCGTGGCCCGGGCTGTCGGGCTCATCCGCATGACTGAGGAGATCAGCCGGATCAATCCGGACCAGCTGCACCCCACGCCCGGCTATCACACATCACTGTGGTGGAGGCGGGCGGGACCGTATTCCTGGCCGGGCAGTGTCCGCTCGACCGCTGCGGCGCGCCGGTGGGTCCGGGCGACTTCGATGCCCAGATCGATCAGGTGGCGGCCAATGCCCTGCTCGCCCTGGCGGCCGTGGGCGCCGAACCCTTCCGGGGCGTCCGGTCGGTCATCTACGTGGTCAGCGATGACGTCACGGTCCTGGGAGCCGCCTGGCGCCGGCTCACGGGCTCGGTCATCGGGCCCGCGTTCACCACCGCGAGCACGCTGCTCGGCGTCGCGCGGCCCGGCTTCCCCGGACAGCTGATCGAGGTCGGCCTCACCGCGGCACTGCCCGGCTGAGCGTGCGACCCACACGCCCGGACCCCGGTGCCCGGTTGGGGCGGCCGGCACCGCGAAAACCTTTGGCTCCGTGGGGCTCGGCGCTGCTAGCTTCCTCGATGTGGCGAAACTCAATCAGATCATCGCAGTGGAGAAGGGCGTCAAGTCCAAGGCTCACCAGGACCTGACGGCGGCGCATCACGGCCTTCAGAAGACCGGTCTGCTGGCCGGGATCTCGCGGACGTATCAGCCGAAGGACGAGGAGGGCGAGCAGTTGCCGCCCGAGTCGACCCTGGTGCAGATCAAGGCCGAGGACGTGCTGCGGGAGACTGCGACGACCCTGACCCGGCTCTTCGATGTGACCGCCACGAAGGACTGGGCGAACTGTTCGGCCCGCGCGGATGTGAAGGTCGACGGACGGGTACTCGTGAGCGAGGTGCCGGTGTCGTATCTGCTCTTCCTGGAGAAGCAGCTGACGGACATCAACACCTTTGTTCGCAAGCTTCCGGTGCTCGACGCCTCCGAGGCATGGACACAGGATCCGTCGACGGACTCCTGGAAGACCGAGCCGGTGAGGACTCTTCGTACGAAGAAGGTGCCCCGCAACCATGTGAAGGCGGAGGCCACCGACAAGCACCCGGCGCAGGTCGAGGTGTACTACGAGGACATTCCGATCGGGTACTGGACGACGGTGAAGTTCTCCGGAGCTCTCCCCGCACGGCGGGTCAACGAACTGCTGGACCGGGTGGAGAAGCTCCAGCAGGCCGTGAAGTTCGCCCGCGAGGAGGCCAACGGCGTGGACATCACCGACCAGCGGGTGGGTGATGCGGTATTCGGTTACCTCTTCGGGTAACCGACCATGGATTCCCCGGCCGGAGCACTTCGGCCGGGGTGCGCGAGGAGCGCAAGCTGAAACTGAAGCTTGTCGTGACGACGCGGTTCCAGTGGAGGTTCGAGTCCTCCTCCCGGCATTCTGTGCGTTCTGCGCACACGGACGGGCCGGGGTGGCCCAACTGGCAGAGGCAGACCGCGATCAATCTCAGACTCTTGCTCCAGACTCAGCATTCGCCACCGATCGCCGAATCAATCGGGCCCGTGCCCATGGGCGTCGAGATGCCGGTTCGACTCCGGCCCGCAGAGCTTCGATCTGCGGTCGTCTAAAGGCAGGACGCGACGACATAAACCTGACACGGGTCCTTAAAAGTGTCGGCGTGCCGAATGGGTGGCATCTTCAGGGCTCGGGGGCCGGCTACGCCCCCGGGCCCGCTCCCGTTTCCCGGGACGTTCGTCACGCGCCCGCGGGCAGTGACACCCCGCGCCCCGCGAAGAAGCGCTCGAAGTCGGGCAGCGGAATATCCGCGGCACGCGTTGTGGCCGTCGTACCGGACGGGTTGTGGAAGTGGACGCCGGTGCCGTCGGCCGTGCGGGACGTCAGCAGCACCAGGTGCCCGCCCCTCCCCGGAGCCGGCCGCTGTGGATGGCGGATGCCGTAGTGGACCGAGGCCATGACCGTCCGGCCGCCGTCGAGAAGGCCGAGGATCTCCTGCGACGAGAGATGCCGGTGGACCGTGGCGTCCACACCGTGCATCTCGCGTACGTACTCTGCGAAGGGGGCGTAGATCAGGCCCCGGATCACTCCCTCCGCATCCTCCGTGTACGCGCCGTACTTGAGCGCACCGTCGCGCAGCGCGAACAGGGGCGGGGCCCCGGCGCCTAGCGCCATGCGCAGGCAGGTCATACCGCACAGATGGCCTGCCCAGCGCGCGTACTCGGCCGGTGATGCCGCTCCCGACTCCGCCCAGGCCGGGTCGGTGGCCGGATCGAGTCCGCCCTCCACGATCGGGCCGACGAGCTCGAACGAGGCGAACTGGGTGAGGACGGGAACGCGGCAGGCGGGGCAGGTCACCAGGGGTATCCGATCACTGGCGGTATCCGGTCAGGAAGCGGCCGATGCGGCTGATCGCCGCGTCGAGATCGTCAGCGTACGGGAGTGTCAGGATCCGGAAGTGGTCGGGCCGCGGCCAGTTGAAGCCGGTGCCCTGCACGACCTGGATCTTCTCCCGCAGCAGCAGATCCAGGACGAACTTCTCGTCGTCGACGATCGGATGCACCTTCGGGTCGATGCGCGGGAACGCGTACAGCGCGCCCTTCGGCTTCACGCACGACACGCCGGGAATCTCGTTCAGCTTCTCCCAGGCCCGGTTGCGCTGCTCGTACAGCCTGCCGCCGGGCGCGACCAGTTCCCGGATGGACTGCCGGCCACCGAGCGCCGCCTGGATGGCGTACTGCGCGGGCGCGTTGGGGCACAGGCGCATCGAGGCGAGAGTGGTCAGCCCCTCCAGATAGTTGCGGGCGTGCTGCTGCGGGCCGGAGACCACCATCCAGCCGGAGCGGAACCCCGCCACCCGGTACGTCTTCGACAGACCGCTGAAGGTGAGGCAGACCAGATCGGGGGCGAGGACCGCCACGCTGTGGTGCTCGGCGTCGTCGTAGAGGATCTGGTCGTAGATCTCGTCGGCGAGGACCATCAGGCCGTGCCTGCGCGCCAGATCGAGGATGCCTTCGAGGACCTCGCGCGGATAGACGGCGCCGGTCGGGTTGTTCGGGTTGATGATCACGACGGCCTTGGTCCGGTCGGTGATCTTCGACGCCATGTCCGCGAGGTCCGGGTTCCAGTCCGAGGCCTCGTCGCAGGTGTAGTGCACGGCCTTGCCGCCCGCGAGGGTCACCACCGCGGTCCACAGCGGATAGTCCGGGGACGGGATCAGTACCTCGTCACCGTCCTCCAGCAGTGCCTGGACGGCCATGGAGATCAGCTCGGAGACGCCGTTGCCGAGGAAGATGTCATCGACCCCGACATCCGTCAGACCCATGGCCTGGTAGCGCTGCGCCACTGCCCGGCGAGCGGACAGGATGCCGCGCGAATCGCTGTAGCCGTGGGCCTGCGGAAGCATCCGGATCATGTCCTGGACGATCTCCTCCGGCGCCTCGAAACCGAAGAGCGCGGGATTGCCCGTGTTGAGGCGGAGCACGCTGTGACCCGCCTCCTCCAGGGCGTTGGCGTGCTCGATGACCGGGCCCCGGATCTCGTAACAGACCTCGTCGAGCTTGCTGGACTGCCGGAATTCCATGCGGTGGCCTCCCCGACCTGATTGCGATACTTGGTTTTACCAAGCTTGGGCTTGGAAAGTCCAACAACATGTCTAGACTGCGTCGCATGCCACGTCAGCAACAGTCCGCAACACGCTCGGCTCGCCGCCGGAGTTACGACCAGTTCTGCGCCACCGCACGCTCCCTCGATTCCGTGGGCGACCGGTGGACCCTGCTGATCGTCCGTGAACTGCTGGCGGGCCCCCGCCGCTACACCGACCTCCACGCCGACCTGCCGGGCGTCAGTACGGACGTCCTCGCCTCCCGGCTCAAGGACATGGAACAGGGCGGCCTGGTCACCCGCCGCCGGCTGCCGCCGCCCGCCGCGGCCTCGGTGTACGAACTGACAGAGCGCGGCCACGGGCTGCTGCCCGTACTTGCCGCGCTCGCCGAGTGGGGTGCGCCCGCGCTCGCCGAGCGGCGGCCCACCGATGCGGTACGGGCACACTGGTTCGCACTTCCCCTGCTGCGCTCGCTGGACGGGCTGACGCATGCGGGAGTCGTAGAAGTCCATCTGGACGAGGGTGAGTTCCATGTGCGCGCCGGTGGCGCGACGGCCGGTGCGGCTGTGTACGGGGACGGTCCTGCGGCCCGGGCCGATGCCCGTATCGCGCTCGACGTCGAGGTCTGCCTGGCGCTCGGGCAGGGTGAGCTGACATTCGCCGAGGCCGTCGAGGACGGACGTATCGAGGTGTCGGGCGACGGGCCGCTCGCCGCCGAACTTCGTGGCGAGTGACCGCCGGGCCGGCGTCGGCACCGGCCGTCAGTCGGCGAGCGTCTCCCCGTATGCCCCGAAGTCGGAGATCGCCGGGCCGTCGCGGAAGATCAGCACCTCGTTCACGCGGCCGCCGATCTGGTTGCGCCGGACGATGTCACAGGGCAGTGGCTGGCCGACATCGGCAGCCTCGCCGACACGGCCGCAGACCGAGAACCGGGCCTGCGTCCGCTCGCCGACCGCGTGGTGCGCCTGGCCGAGAACCACCTGGCGGGGACCGACGAGGAAGAACCTCGCCGGCGGGACGGCCGACGCCGACGCGCGAGGCCGGGGTGATGATGGGTGCGTGCGATTTGAAGCGATCACCTGGGAGCGGCTGGCCGAAGCCTTCGCCGTGCACGCCGACGGTCTGAACCCGGCCGACGCCGGCCCCTGGCTGAAAGTCGCCGTCGACGGTGCGCCGGCGGCCCGTACCGGGGAGTCGGCCGGGCGAGTCGCACAGGCGTTGCGGGTCCGGGGGCGTGCGGTGCTCGTCGTGTCCACCCAGGGGTTCCTGCGGCCGGCGAGTCTTCGGTACGAGTACGGCAAGGAGGACCCCGACTCGTACTACGACAGCTGGTTCGACACGGGCGCGCTGTGGCGCGAGGTGTTCGGGCCGCTGGAGGCGGGCGGGAGCGGGCGGGTACTGCCCGATCTCTGGGATCCCGTGACGGACCGGGCCACTCGAAGTCCGTATCAACTCCTTCCCGAGGGCGGTGTGCTGGTGGTGCACGGCCCGTTGTTGCTGGGGCACTGGTTCCCGTTCGACCTGAGTGTCCATCTGCGGTTGTCGCCGGGCGCACTGCGGCGGCGTACCGAGGAGAGCGAGCGCTGGACCCTGCCCGCCTTCGCGCGGTACGAGGACGAGGTGGCGCCCGGCGACCGCGCCGATGCGGTCGTACGGGCCGACGATCCGCTGCACCCCGCCTGGACCGGGTGGGGGCAAGACGGGTAGCAGGCCGGGGCTGATTCACGGGGCCGGGTGTGTCATGGACCGGGGCGGCCCCCCACGGTGGTGACCGCTTCCGCCCCCGACCGGCAGCCTGCTTCCACGGCCGAGGCGTCGTCCGCCCCCGACAGGTGCGCCGCGAGAAAGCCGCCGGTGAACGCATCGCCTGCGCCCGTCGAGTCCACGGCACCCCGCACCCGGACCGCCGGGATGCGCCGGGTCACCGCGCCCGCGACGGCCAGCAGAGCTCCGTCCTCGCCGAGCGTGACGACCACCCGGGGTACCTGAAGGCTCAGCTTGGCTGCGGCGTCCGCCGGTTCGGGGAGTCCGGTGAGCAGCCGGGCCTCGTCCGCATTGGGCAGCAGCAGATCTGTGCCCTCCACGGCTGTCAGGAACCGGTCGACGCCCAGCTCGGCGAGGAAGCCGGCCGAAGCCGGGTCGACGCTCACCGGGATCTGCCGTCTCCGGGCCTCCCGCAGAGCGAGCAGGGCCGTCGCCCGGCTCGTCGCGGCGAAGAGAAGGTACCCGGAGAGATGGAGATGGGCGATGCCGTCGAGCATCGATGGTGACCAGTCGTCGGGGGAGAGGCGGAGCACGGCACCGCTGTCGGTGAGGAAGGTGCGCTCGGCGGCGGAATCGACGAGGGCGACGACGGTGGCGGTCGGTACGTCGTCGTCCACGGCCAGCAGGCAACGTACCCCTGCCCGCTGCAGCGCGTCCCGGTGCCAGGCCGCACTGTCGGCGCCGACCCGGGCCAGCAGCCGTACATCGCGACAGCCCGAACGCGCCGCCCAGCAGGCGACGTTGGCGCCCGCGCCGCCGGGGACGGTGCGGATCCGGGCCGAGGTGTCCGTGCCGTGGATCAGCGCCGTTCCGTGCCGGGCCACGACATCCGTGACCACGTCACCGACGACGAGAAGGCCGCCGTCGGTCATCGGCCGACCGCCGGATTCCGGTGCGATGTCGCGTCCTGCGCATTCCGGTGCGCTGCCGTGTCCTGTGCGGCGACGGCCCATGCGCCGGAGATCCGCGCGGCAAGCGATACGTTTCCGCGTACGGCCGCCAGATTGGCCTCCAGCGAAGCGCCCCCGGTTCCCCGCATCAGCCGGTCCAGCAGGAACGGGGTGACGGCCTGGCCCACGATGCCGCGATCCCGGCATGCGGCGAGGGCCTCGGCCAGCACGCGGTCGTGGAGTGCGGGATCCAACTGGTCCTCCACGGATACGGGGTTGGCGACGATCAGCGCGGAACCGGGACCGCCGAGCGCGTCCTGGGCCCGCATCACCTCCGCGACCTCCTCGGGCGTCCGCACCGTCCAGTCGACCGGTTCGCCCGAGCTGTTCAGGTAGAAGCCGGGGAAGCGGTCGGTGCCGTAACCGAGCACTCCGACGCCGAGCGTCTCCAGGCGCTGCAGCGTGGCGGGGACGTCCAGGATCGACTTCACCCCCGCGCACACCACGGTGATGCCGGTCCGCGCGAGGAGCCGGAGATCCGCGGACTCGTCCTGGGTCCGGGTCCACTCCCGGTGTACGCCGCCGAGGCCGCCGGTCGCGAAGACGCGCAGGCCCGCGTGTGCGGCCAGGAACGCCGTCGCGGACACGGTCGTCGCCCCGCTCGCGCCCGTCGCCAGGGCCGGTGCGAGGTCCCGGTGTCCCAGCTTCCGCATCGCCGGGTCCGCGGCGACCCGCTCCAACTGGGCCTTGTCCAGACCGATGTGGGCCCGTCCGTCCAGTACGGCGATCGTGGCGGGCACGGCGCCCGCGGACCGTACGAGCCCTTCGAGTTCCACGGCGACCTGCAGATTGCGGGGGCGTGGCAGACCGTGGGCGATGATCGTCGACTCCAGAGCCACGACGGGGTGGTGCGTGGCGAGGGCCGCCTGTACCTCGGTGGAGAGGGCGGGGGCGTAGGAGTGTGCGCTGTGCGACGCATTCAGTGACATGTCCACATCTCTGTCGCGGGCGCATCGACCTCAAACGTGCGGCCGGGATACCGGCCGAATCACCCGTTCCCGCTGCATGTTCTCCCGGTCCTGGTGTCGAGTCGCCCCGAAGCGGTCGCTAGGGTGACCGGCCATGACCACACTTGATCAAGCTCCCGCCTCGTTCGCCGTACACATTCCGGACGCCGAGCTCGAACCGGAACCGCTCGACCCCGCACAGATCGTCTCGGGTGAGCCCGCGGTGACCGGCAAGGTGCTCTGGGAGTCGCCCGACGGCAAGCAGTTGCGCGGGATCTGGCAGATCACGCCGGGCGTGGTCACCGACACGGAGGCCAACGAGCTGTTCGTGGTCGTCAGCGGGCGCGCGACCGTGGTGGTCGAGGGCGGGGCGACGCTGGAGGTCGGGCCGGGTGACGCCTGCGTGCTGCGCGAGGGCGACCGAACGACGTGGACCGTGCACGAGACGTTGCGCAAGGCCTACCACATCAGTCTCTGAAACCTCAGAGGTCAAAGGTGGGTGGCGTGGGTGCAGGTGTGCCGGCTGCGTCGGGCGAGGCGAGCGCATCGGGCGCGGCCGGCCGGGCGAGCGCCCGGCGCAGTGCCAGCGCCGCCATCGGCAGCAGCAGACATGCTCCGACCGCGTTCAGCCAGCCGTAGCTCGCCCGGGCGACGATCACTCCGGCGATCGCACCGCCGATGCCCGCCGCCGTGTTCATGGTCAGGTCCGACAGGCCCTGCACGGCGGCGCGGGCGGGCTGCGGTACCGAGTCGGTGAGCAGCGCCGAACCGGCGACCAGCCCGGCCGACCAGCCGAGCCCGAGCATGAACAGGCCTGCCGCCGTCTGACCGTGGCTGGGGCCCGCGGTGCCGGCCAGTAGTGCGGCGCAGGAGAGCAGCCCGACCGCCAGACCGATCACGGCGAGTCGGCCGAACCGGTCCGACAGCCAGCCCATCACCGGGGAGAACGCGTACATACCCGCGATGTGGCCGCTGATGACCAGGCCGATCAGCTGGAGTCCGGCTCCGTGATGGCCCAGATCGACCGGGGTCATCACCATGATCGAGACCATCGCGGTGTGCGAGACGGCCACCGTCACCAGCGCCAGTCGCGCCATCGGGGACGCCCGGACCGCTGCGACACCGGCCCGCAGTGAACGGCCTGCGGGGGACTCGTTGTCCTGCGGCGCCAGCGCCCGCGCGGTGAGCAGCGGGTCCGGCCGCAGCAGCACCCCGACCACCGCGGCGGCCAGCAGGAAGATCCCGGCCGCGAAGAAGAACGGGCCCGCCTTCTCCGATATCGCGGTGCCGCGGAAGACATGCCCCACCGGGGCCGCGATGTTCGGCCCCAGAACCGAACCGATCGTCGTGGCCCAGATGACAGTGGAGATCGCCCGGCCGCGCCGGTCGGGCTCGACCAGATCCGCGGCGGCGAACCGGGCCTGCAGATTGGCCGAGGAACCGGCACCGAACCCGGCCATGCCGAGCAGCAGCAGCGGGAAGCTCTCCACGACGGTGGCCAGCACCACGAGCCCCGCGCCGAGCGCGCCGATCAGGTACGCCAGGACGAGACCGGGGCGCCGGCCGCGTGAGGTCATCAGCGCGGCCAGCGGCAGCGAGAGCAGCGCGGTACCCGTCACCGAAGCGGTCGGGGCCAGACCGGACAGCGCCTCGGAGCCGCTCACCTCCGTGGCCAGGACCGGGGCCAGGGCGATACCGATGGGGACGCCGAGGCCGCCGAGTATCTGGCTGGCTATGAGCACTGCGGACGTTCTGCGCCGCAGTCGGGGCAGCTCGGCCGCCGTCACCCGGCCGGCGGGGTGGCCGGGCCCGGTGGGCATGTCAGGTGCATCGAAGGTGTTGGTCACTGGCGCAGTGTGCCAGCCCGTACACAGGCACGAAACCGGGTTCCGTCCGGGCCGGGCCGCGCACGGACCCGGTGCCCCGGCGCGGGGAGTCGGGTCTCCACGACCGACTCAGAACAGCGGTTGGGGCAGCACGCCCTCCAGAGCCAGCAGCTTCCGCTTGGTTTCGAGGCCACCGCCGAACCCGCCGAGTCCGCCGTCGCTCTCCACCACCCGATGACACGGCACCACCACCGGCAGAGGATTGGACCCCATGGCGGCCCCGACCGCCTGAGCCGCCCCCGGCTGCCCCACGCGCCCGGCGAGGTCCCCGTATCCGACGACCGCCCCGTACGGCACCCCGGCCGCCAGCTCGCGGAGCACCTGGCGGTTGAAGCCGGAGGCCAGCGACCAGTCCAGGCCGAGCGAGAACTCCCGCAACGAGCCCGCAAAATACGCCGCGAGCTGACGTATCGGCTCGGCGAGCCGTGCGGAGCCGGGACTCTCCACCGGCTCCGCACCGAGTCGCGACCGCAACTGCTCGACCGCCTTCTCCCGCACCTCGGGACGGGCGTGGAAGACCACGCTCACCAGTCCCGCGTCGGTCGCGGCAAGGAGCAGCGGGCCGATGTCGCTCTCGACGACGGCCCACTCGACAACCCCGTTGCTGTTCATGGGAACCACCGTACGACCGGCCACTGACAACGGGCCGCGCAGACGTGGCGTCCGAGCTGTCAGCCCGTGGCCTCGCGCACCACATCGGGGGTGTTGGTGATGATCCCGTCGACGCCGAAGCCCGCCGTCTTCGCCGCGGTCGCCGCGTCGTTGACCGTCCAGGTGTTGACCCGGAGCTTCTTGCCGTGTGCGCCCTTCAGCGCATGTACCGCCGTCACGTAGTCGGCGGAGATCGACGTGTACGAAGGGTTGATCTGGTCGGTGAACGCTGCGTACGAAGGCAGATCGGCCACTGCGGGGGTGCCGAGGAAGCCGGTCGTGACGTCCGGACGCTGCTGGTGCACCTTCTTCACGCTGTCCGCGCCGAAACTCTGGATGACGAGCCTGTTCCTGACGTGGTTGCGGTCGAGCCACCCCTTCCGGCTCAGCACCCGCAGGGTCTCCTTCTCGATGCCCGGGTAGATCTCCGGGCTCTTGATCTCCAGCAGCAGCTTCTGGTGGTTTCGCTCGATCCGGTCCAGATACTGCTTGAGGGTGGGCACCCGGGTTCCGGCGAACTGCGGACCGAACCAGCTGCCTGCGTCCAGCCGGGCGATCTCGGCGGCCGTGAAGTCCTTGACCGCCCACGGGGCGCGGTCCGGGAAGACCTCCTCGACGTCGGTGGTCCGCTTCAGGTCGGTGTCGTGCACGACCACCAGCACACCGTCCTTGGTGAACTGGACATCGTTCTCCACCCAGTCGAAGCCGAGGGCGTCGGCCTTGTCGACGGCGGCCAGGGTGTTCTCCGGCGCATAGGCCGAAGCGCCCCGGTGGGCGAAGACGACCGGGGCGCCCGGCTTCGTGTCCGTGGTCCGGGCGCTCACGGTCCGGATGCTCGTGCTTGTGCTCGTGTGCCCGGCCGTGGCCGTGCTCCTGCCCGTGGTCTGTGTATCAGCGGTCGACATCAGCAACGCGCCGGCACCCATGAGGGCGGCGGCAGCGACGGCGGCGGTTGCGGTGCGTGCGTACACGTGTACTCCTTGCGTCAGAGTTACGGACGGGCCGAGAGTGGCAGCCGCCCCCCAACGAGGAACAGGCGAAGGATGGCCACAACGTGAACGCCGCTCGTGAGACCGGGTCACGGGCCGATTTCCATGTCGATAAAATGCAGCTCTTCTTTTGTCTGCCGGGCCTCGCGTCTTATGGTCACCCCCGAACCCGGGCTTCCGCGAAGGGCGTACGAGCATGCAGGGCACGATCGACGGTTTCAGCTACGGGGCGGTGACGCCCGTCGCGGCCTTCCTCATGGCCTGCCTCGGTGCGGCCCTCGGGCTGCGCTGTACGAGCCGTTCGTTGCGCACCGAGCGTTCCTTCAAGGCCGGCTGGCTGGCTCTCGGCGCGACCTCCATAGGCTCCGGCATCTGGACGATGCACTTCATCGCGATGATCGGCTTCTCCGTCGAAGGGGTGACCATCAGCTACGACAAGCCGATCACCTTCGCCAGCCTCGCCGTCGCGATCGGCATGGTCGCCATCGGCATCTTCATAGTCGGGTACCGAGGCGCCACCCGTATGGCAATGGTGACGGGCGGCACCATCACCGGGCTGGGCGTGGCCACCATGCACTACCTGGGCATGGCCGGAATGCGTCTTGAGGGACAGTTCGAGTACGAAACGTTCACCGTGGCCCTCTCCGTCGTCATAGCCGTGGTGGCCGCCACGACCGCACTCTGGGCGGCCGTCTCCATCCATGGTTTCCTGCCCAGCCTCGGCGCCAGCGTCGTGATGGGCGTCGCGGTGAGCGGCATGCACTACACGGGCATGGCCGCGCTGAACGTCCATCTGCACCCCGGCGCCCTCGCCGACCCGGCTTCGGCCGACGGGTGGACCGCCCCTCTCCTGCCACTGTTGATCGGCCCCGGCTGCTTCCTGCTCCTTGCCGCGGTGGTCGTGATGTTCGACCCCCTGATGGTGATGGGAACCCCGGACTGGGACGACCCCGGGGCCATGAACGGGGCCGGACGGCCCCCCGGAATCCCGGCCCAGCGGCAGGTCCCGCGGTTCGGAACACATGCCGACCCGGCGTCGTTCCACTCGCGGCCGCGCGATCCCGCGCCGCCGGGAGAATGGTGACCTCGGCCCGGCACTGCGGCTGACCCGGCCCGGTTGTCAGCGGTGGGTCGTACGGTGGTTGCATGCGGCCCGTTTCGAAGATCGAACGTTCGGTGGCGCCTTTCGAGGTCGTCAGTCCCTACCAGCCCAGCGGCGACCAGCCCGCGGCCATCGCCGAGCTGGAGCGGCGCATCCGTGCGGATGAGAAGGATGTCGTCCTGCTCGGCGCGACCGGCACCGGCAAGTCGGCGACCACCGCCTGGATGATCGAGAAACTGCAGCGCCCCACCCTTGTGATGGCGCCGAACAAAACGCTCGCGGCCCAGCTGGCGAACGAGTTCCGCGAGCTGCTGCCCAACAACGCCGTCGAGTACTTCGTCTCGTACTACGACTACTACCAGCCCGAGGCGTACGTCCCGCAGTCGGACACCTACATCGAGAAGGACTCCTCGATCAACGAGGAGGTCGAGCGGCTGCGCCACTCCGCGACGAATTCGCTGCTCACCCGGCGCGACGTCGTCGTGGTCGCCTCCGTCTCCTGCATCTACGGCCTCGGTACGCCCCAGGAGTACGTGGACCGGATGGTCCAGCTCAAGGTCGGCGACGAGATCGACCGCGACCAGCTGCTGCGCCGCTTCGTCGAGATCCAGTACAGCCGCAACGACCTGGCATTCACACGCGGCACCTTCCGCGTCCGCGGCGACACCATCGAGATCTTCCCGGTCTACGAGGAGCTCGCCGTCCGAATCGAGATGTTCGGCGACGAGATCGAGGCGCTCTCCACCCTCCACCCGCTCACCGGCGAGGTCATCAGTGAGGACCAGTCCCTCCACGTCTTCCCGGCCAGCCACTACGTCGCAGGCCCCGAGCGCATGGAGAAGGCGGTCAACGGCATCGAGCAGGAGCTGGAACAGCGCCTCGCCGAGCTGGAGAAACAGGGCAAGATGCTGGAGGCCCAGCGGCTGCGGATGCGCACCACGTACGACATCGAGATGCTCCGGCAGATCGGCACCTGCTCCGGCGTCGAGAACTACTCGATGCACTTCGACGGCCGCTCACCCGGCACCGCCCCCAACACCCTCCTCGACTACTTCCCCGAGGACTTCCTCCTCGTCCTCGACGAGTCGCATGTCACCGTGCCGCAGATCGGCGCCATGTACGAGGGCGACGCCTCCCGCAAGCGGACCCTCGTCGACCACGGATTCCGGCTCCCCTCCGCCCTCGACAACCGCCCGCTGAAGTGGGAGGAGTTCCTGGGTCGGATCAACCAGACCGTCTATCTCTCCGCCACACCCGGGAAGTACGAGCTCTCCAGGGGCGACGGCTTCGTGGAGCAGATCATCCGCCCCACCGGCCTCGTCGACCCGGAGGTCGTCGTCAAGCCCACCGAGGGCCAGATCGACGACTTGGTGCACGAGATCCGCACGCGCGCCGAGAAGGACGAGCGGGTCCTGGTCACCACCCTCACCAAGAAAATGGCCGAGGACCTCACCGACTACTTCCTGGAGCTCGGCATCCAGGTCCGCTATCTGCACAGCGACGTCGACACCCTGCGCCGCATCGAGCTGCTGCGCGAGCTGCGCTCCGGTGAGTACGACGTACTGGTCGGCATCAACCTCCTGCGCGAGGGCCTCGACCTGCCCGAGGTGTCGCTGGTCGCCATCCTCGACGCGGACAAGCAGGGCTTCCTGCGCTCGGGGACATCCCTGATCCAGACCATCGGGCGCGCCGCGCGGAACGTGTCGGGGCAGGTCCATATGTACGCGGACAAGATCACCCCGGCGATGGCGCAGGCCATCGACGAGACCAATCGCCGTCGCGAGAAGCAGATCGCCTACAACACCGAGCGCGGCCTCGATCCGCAGCCGCTGCGCAAGAAGATCAACGACATCGTTGCGACGATCGCCCGCGAGGAGGTCGACACCGAGCAGCTGCTCGGCACCGGCTACCGCCAGGCGAAGGGTGCCAAGGCTCCCGTTCCCACGCTGGGCGTCAAGACGGCAGGCTCCAAGAAGGCCGGGGGCAGCGGCGCGGTGGTCACCGACCGGCCCGCCACCGAACTCGCCGGAATCATCGAGGAGATGACCGACCGGATGCGGGCAGCCGCCGCTGACCTGCAGTTCGAAGTGGCGGCCCGACTGCGCGACGAGGTCGGTGAGTTGAAGAAGGAGTTGCGTCAGATGCGGGAGGCGGGCCTCGCCTGACCCCATCGCACCTGGTGTGTTGCAGGACCGACACAAAGACGCCCCAAGCGGCCACGCGCTCGGTTTGACTGCGTAGGGTGCTGGGAAACCGCGCACGGACGGTTGCGGGGCAAGCGGAGAGGGGACAGCGCGTGACGGTCAATATGACCAAGGGTCAGGCCATCAGCCTGCAGAAGAGCGACGGGGGGACCCTGACCGCGGTGCGGATGGGGCTCGGCTGGCAGGCGGCGCCGCGCCGCGGTCTGTTCGGTTCACGTACGAGGGAGATCGACCTCGACGCTTCGGCGGTGCTGTTCGCCGACAAGCAGCCGGTCGACGTGGTCTTCTTCCGTCACCTCGTCAGTGACGACGGCTCGGTCAAGCACACCGGGGACAATCTGGTCGGCGGCGCCGGTTCGGGCGGCGACGACGAGGCGATCCTCGTCGATCTGCAGCGGGTGCCGGTCCACATCGACCAGATCGTCTTCACGGTGAACTCCTTCACCGGCCAGACGTTCCAGGAGGTGCAGAACGCCTTCTGTCGCATCGTCGACGAGACCAACGGCCAGGAGCTCGCCCGCTACACGCTGGACGGCGGCGGGCAGTACACGGCCCAGATCATGGCGAAGGTGCACCGTTCGGGGAACGGGTGGCAGATGACCGCCCTCGGCAACCCGGCCAACGGCCGCACCTTCCAGGACCTGATGCCGGCGATCCTGCCGCACCTGTAGGTACGGCCCCACCAGCCGGTCGATATCGGTACGCGCAGCTCCCGGAGGCATCGGCCGCCGGGAGCTGCACCACATCGCGCCGCACCGCACGACACTGCACCACGCAGCAGCAACTCATCGAGGGGACAGGGCAATGACGGCCGAGCTGGTCCGGGGGCAGAACCACACCTTGCCCCAGACCCGTCTGGAGATCCGGGTATCGGCCGGCACGCCCGTCGTGGCCGGTGCCACGCTCGGCGACGAGGACGGCACCGTGCACGGCACCGAGTGGGTCGCCCACCCGGGATCGCCACAACTGCCCGGGCTCGAGGTGTCCGGACAGGCCGCCGCCGAACACCGGCTCGCCGTGGACCTCGACGCCCTGCCGGCTTCGGTGCACCGGGTCACCGTGCTGCTGGCCCTGCCCACGGGCGTCGACGGACCGGTCCGGTTCGGCGCGGTCGCCTCACCGTTCGTCGCCGTCACCGGGCTCGAAGGCAACGAGATCGCCACCTTCACTCTGACCGGCCTGGACACCGAGTCCGCCGTCACAGCCCTGGAGCTCTACCGCCGCCAGGGTGCCTGGAAGGTCCGCGCCGTCGGTCAGGGCTACGCGGGCGGCCTCGCCGCCATGCTCGCCGACCAGGGCCTGACGCAGGCGGCCGAGCTGGCCCACTCGATCCAGGACGCCGTCGCCCGGGCGATGGCCCGCTCGGTCGCACCGCCCCCGCCGCGCACCCCGGACGGTGACCGGGTCGGTCACGGCACGGGCCCCGTACCGTCCTCGGACGGCAGCCGACCTCCTGTCACACCGCCGACGGCCACCCAGCCCCCCGAGCCGCTCCCCGGGCCCACCGCCCCGCCGTCCGCGGCCACGACGGGCGGCCCCATCAACTACGCGCACCCGCGCCGCCAGGCATCCGCACCCCCGCCGCCCCCTCCCGCCGCCCCGCCCGCCGAGCCGGGCCGCGCCGCCCGGCCCGTCGCCGGGGACGCGACCGGCTGGTCCATGGAGGAGCGCCTCTACAACCAGATATGGGGCATGTTCGAGGACCTGGCCCGCACCACCGCCGCGTACCGCAGCGCCGTCGACTTCGCAGAGTCCCGCATGGACCAGGAGCTCGACCGGACCCTGTCCGACCCGCGCAACCGGATCGGCGGCGCCGGCGACCGGGCCCGCGAACAGGCTCGTGCCAAGCGCGACGAGCTGACCGCCCGGGCCCGTGAGGTCCTCGATCGCGACCTCGCCCAGCTCGCCGCCGAGTCCGCCGTTGTGGAACCCGCGCTCCCCGCCGCGTACGCGGGATGGGACAACCCCGTCTGGCACGCCTATCGCGTCCCGATGGAGATCCCGATGGCGCTGCGCATCGGCGACCTCCATCTGCCCGAGAGCCCCGACCTGCGAATCCCGCTGCTGGTCCGGCTCCCTCTGGAGCGCGGGATCTGGGTCGACAGCGGCCGTACGGCCTCCGAGGCTGCAGCCCTGGTGGACACCGCCCAACTGCGCCGCCTGGCCATGGAGAACGCGGTGGCGCACGCGGCCCGGCTGCTGGCCGTCTATCCGGCCGACGAGTTCGCCGTCCATGTCATCGACCCCGCGGGCTCGGCGGCCGGAGCGCTCGCCCCCCTGGTCGAATCCGGGGCCCTCGCCGGGCCGCCCGCCGCCGGAGCCGGGGGAGTGGCCACGGTCCTCGCGCAGCTCACCCGGCGCGTCGACCTGGTGCAGATGGCGATCCGGGCCGGCGCCGCCGATTCGCTTCCGCCGGACCTCGACACAGGCGAACAGCTGCTGATCGTCAACGACTTCCCGCACGGCTTCGACGACCGGGCCGTCACCCAGCTGCGCTACCTCGCGGACGAGGGGCCCTCGGTCGGCGTCCATCTGCTGATGGTCGCGGACCGCGAGGACGCCGGCGCGTACGGGCCGGTGCTCGACCCGCTGTGGCGCTCGCTGCTCCGGATCACCCCGGTCGCCGACGACCACCTGGCCGATCCCTGGGTGGGCCACGCCTGGACGTACGAGCCGCTGAGGATGCCGCCCGGCAGCCAGGTGCTCGAGCAGGTGCTCGCCAGGGTGGCCGCGGCCCGCCACCCCCGGCGTCCCTGAGCGGCAGCGACTAGGTATCACGCCCCTGACCTGCTCTTTTGAAAGATCTTTACCCTCCCCTTTACCTTTCCTTGGTGTTCCCTGTACTGTTCTTTGAGCGGAGGGGAGTACTCCCATACGCGGCGTGCCCGTCAGTACGGACTGTGACCGGTCCCGGGGCGTCGGCCCGTGGTGCGCAGCCCGTGCGCCCGGGTGGAAGAGACCTCCGGCAGCGACGACGCTGATCAGTAGCCGTAGCGAACTGCCGGAGGCGCAGTGGACGTTTCATGGACCCTCTGGGTGCTGACCATTCTTGGTCTGTCAGCCCTTATTGCCGTCGACTTCTTCATCGGGCGCAAACCCCATGACGTGACGACCAAGGAAGCCGGAATCTGGACGATCATCTGGATCGCGCTGGCCGCGCTCTTCGGACTCGGCCTGCTGGTCTTCGGCGAGAGCCAGGCGTCGGGCGAGTTCTTCGCCGGTTTCATCACCGAGAAGTCGCTCAGCGTCGACAACCTCTTCGTCTTCGTCCTGATCATGGCGAAGTTCTCGGTCCCCTCCCACCTCCAGCAACGGGTGCTGCTCGTCGGTGTGCTGATCGCGCTGGTGCTGCGAGCGATCTTCATCGCTGCCGGTGCCGCCGTCATCGCCAACTTCTCGTGGGTCTTCTACATCTTCGGCGCGTTCCTGATCTACACCGCCTGGAAGCTCATCCAGGAGGCGCGGGCCGACGAGGAAGAGGAGGAATTCGAGGAGAACCGACTCCTCAAGACGATCGAACGCCGCTTCGGGGTCGCCGACCGATACCACGGCACCAAGCTCTTCATCCGTAACAACGGCAAGCGCGTCCTGACGCCGCTGATGGTCGTCATGCTCGCCATCGGCACCACCGATGTGCTGTTCGCCCTGGATTCCATCCCCGCGATCTTCGGTCTGACCCAGGACCCGTACATCGTCTTCACCGCCAACGCCTTCGCCCTGATGGGGCTGCGGCAGCTGTACTTCCTGATCGGCGGGCTGTTGAAGAAGCTGGTCCACCTCAGCTACGGCCTCTCGGTCATCCTCGGCTTCATCGGCGTGAAGCTGGTGCTGCACGCACTGCACGAGTCCGGAGTGCACGTCCCCGAGATCTCCATCCCGGTCTCGCTCGGCGTCATCTGCGGCGTGCTGGTGATCACCACGATCACCAGTCTCATCGCCAACAAGAAGCAGGAGCAGGCCGAGGCGGCCGCGGAAGCGGACAAGGCCGCGGAGAAGGGTTCCAGCATCGACGCCTGATCGCCGCGGACGGCCCGGCGGCCGTCCGGCCGGGCAGGAACCGGCACCGGCCGGGGCGAGCAACTGTCCGTTGCCCGCCCCGGCCGGTGTTTGCACGGGTGGAGAGCGCCCCTGCGGCTGCAGTCACCAGCCGCGGGCGCGCCACTGCGGCAGCTGCGGACGCTCGTCGCCGAGCGTGGTGTCGTGACCGTGGCCCGGATAGACCCAGGTCTCGTCGGGCAACTGGTCGAAGAGCTTGGTCTCCACATCGTGGAGCAGGCTCGCGAAGGCCTCGGGGTCCTTGTGCGTGTTGCCGACCCCGCCCGGGAAGAGGCAGTCCCCGGTGAACAGATGCGGGGCGCCGTGCGGGTCGTCGTAGATCAGCGCGATGGAGCCCGGGGTGTGGCCGACGAGGTGGCGGGCGGTCAGGGCGACCCGGCCCACCTGGATCGTGCCGTTGTCGTCGACCAGGACATCGGTCGGGACCGGGATGCCCTCGGCGTCGTACCGCCCGGCGTACGTACGCGCGCCGGTGGCCGCCACCACCTCTCCGAGCGCCTGCCAGTGGTCGCCGTGCCGATGGGTGGTGACGACGGAGGTGATGCCGTCGTCACCGATCAGCTGCAGCAGGGTCCCGGCCTCGTTGGCCGCGTCGATCAGGAGCTGCTCACCGGTGGCCCGGCAGCGCAGCAGATAGGCGTTGTTGTTCATCGGGCCGACGGCGACCTTGGAGATCATCAGATCCGTCAACTCGTGTACATCCGCACGCCCGCCGACCTTGACCGTTCCGCTGTACGTCATACGTCTCAGCCTATAGCGGGGGCAGAGCGGGAAGGGGGCCGCCTTCGACGGTCAGTGCCGAGCCGTCACGGCGTCCGCAGAGCCAGCCGAGCAGCTCGGGGGCCGTACCGCGGACCGTGACAGGGCCGCCTTCCGCGCCGCCGCCCGTCGTCCACGCCAGACCCTTGTCGTCGGCCACACTCGTGGACACGACATCGGGGTGCCCGCCGAACCGCTCGGCGAGGAAGTCGATCTCCCGTGTGACGAACTCGTCCGGGAGATCCTCCAGCTCATAGCCGATGCCCAGGTCGACATGGTGCAGCTCGACCTCGATGCGGCGGCGGAAGGGGATCCGGGAGGCCGAGTCGGTCACGCCGTTGCGCATCGTGACCGTGCGGGACCAGTCGGCCGGGGCCGAGGCGGCGGCCACGAAACGGGCCGCGCTCTCGGCCAGGTCGGCCGACTGCTCGGCCTTCGGCCGGGTTGCGTCGCGCTCGATGTCGCGGTCGCGGGTTTCGCTGTCTGCGTACATGGGCCGGCCCTGGAGAACATTTACGAGCGCGTCGGCGTTACGAGAGAGGTGCGCAACGACATGGCCGCGGCTCCAGCTCGGCAATCGCGACGGCTCGGCGAGTGCGGAGTCGTCCAATTTCCTGGTGGCGCTGAGCAGTCGATCGGTCGCTTCACGTACGGCGTCCAGGTCGTGCGCATGATCAATCATGAGGCTGAGCCTAGCCCCGCCACTCATTCGGGTGAAGGAGTCTGCGGTCGTCCGTAAATCGAATGCGCGTGCTATACGCTCGGAGTCGAAAGCTTCGTACATCGCTGTGGCGCCCCCCATACCCTGGGACAGGGGCTCAGTTCCCCCACTTCTCTCTAGAAAGGTGCGGACCGGCGTGGCCGACCGTCTCATCGTCCGTGGCGCTCGCGAGCACAACCTCAAGAACGTCTCGCTCGACCTCCCCCGCGACTCCCTCATCGTCTTCACCGGGCTTTCCGGGTCGGGCAAGTCGTCTCTCGCGTTCGACACGATTTTCGCCGAGGGACAGCGACGCTACGTGGAGTCCCTCTCCTCGTACGCCCGCCAGTTCCTCGGCCAGATGGACAAGCCGGACGTCGACTTCATCGAGGGCCTCTCGCCCGCCGTCTCCATCGACCAGAAGTCGACCTCGCGCAATCCGCGCTCGACGGTCGGCACCATCACGGAGGTCTACGACTACCTCCGGCTGCTCTTCGCCCGGATCGGCAAGCCGCACTGCCCCGAGTGCGGCCGTCCCATCTCGCGCCAGTCGCCGCAGGCCATCGTCGACAAGGTGCTCGGCCTTCCCGAGGGCAGCCGTTTCCAGGTGCTCTCGCCGCTGGTGCGTGAGCGCAAGGGCGAGTTCGTCGACCTCTTCGCCGATCTGCAGACCAAGGGCTACAGCAGGGCCCGGGTCGACGGCGAGACCATCCAGCTCTCCGAGCCGCCCAAGCTGAAGAAGCAGGAGAAGCACACCATCGAGGTGGTCATCGACCGCCTCACGGTGAAGGACAGTGCCAAGCGCCGGCTGACCGACTCGGTCGAGACCGCGCTCGGGCTCTCCGGCGGCATGGTCGTGCTCGACTTCGTCGACCTCCCCGAGGACGACCCCGAGCGTGAGCGGATGTACTCCGAGCACCTCTACTGCCCGTACGACGACCTCTCCTTCGAGGAGCTGGAGCCGCGCTCCTTCTCCTTCAACTCGCCCTTCGGCGCCTGCCCCGACTGCACGGGTATCGGTACGCGGATGGAGGTCGACCCCGAGCTGATCGTCCCCGACGAGGAGAAGTCGCTCGACGAGGGCGCGATCCACCCCTGGTCGCACGGCCACACCAAGGAGTACTTCGGGCGGCTGATCGGCGCGCTCGCCACAGCCCTCGGATTCCGTACGGACATCCCGTGGGCCGGGCTGCCGCAGCGCGCCAAGAAGGCCCTGCTCCACGGCCACAAGATCCAGACCGAGGTCCGCTACCGCAACCGCTACGGCCGCGAGCGCGCCTACACCACCCCCGCCTTCGAGGGCGCGGTGCAGTTCGTCAAGCGGCGGCACTCCGAGGCCGAGAGCGACTCCAGCCGGGAGCGCTTCGAGGGCTATATGCGAGAGGTGCCCTGCCCGACCTGTGAGGGCACCAGGCTCAAGCCGATCGTCCTCGCGGTCACGGTGATGGAGAAGTCCATCGCCGAGGTCTCCGCGATGTCGATCAGCGAGTGCGCCGAATTCCTCGGCCGGATGAAGCTGAACGCCCGCGACAAGAAGATTGCCGAACGGGTGCTGAAGGAGGTCAACGAGCGGCTGAGGTTCCTGGTCGACGTCGGCCTCGACTATCTCTCGCTGAACCGCGCGGCAGGCACTCTGTCCGGCGGCGAGGCCCAGCGCATCCGGCTCGCCACACAGATCGGCTCCGGCCTGGTCGGCGTGCTGTACGTGCTGGACGAGCCGTCCATCGGTCTGCACCAGCGGGACAACCACCGGCTGATCGAGACTTTGGTCCGGCTCCGCGACATGGGCAACACGCTCATCGTCGTCGAGCACGACGAGGACACCATCAAGGTCGCCGACTGGGTCGTCGACATCGGCCCCGGCGCCGGTGAGCACGGCGGCAAGGTGGTCCACTCCGGATCGCTCAAGGAGCTGCTGGGCAACGGTGAGTCGATCACCGGCCAGTATCTGACCGGCAAGAAGTCGATCGCGATGCCCGACATCCGGCGCCCCGTCGACCCGTCACGCAGGCTCACGGTGCACGGTGCCCGGGAGAACAACCTCCAGGACATCGACGTCTCCTTCCCGCTCGGTGTGCTCACGGCCGTCACAGGTGTCTCGGGCTCCGGAAAGTCGACGCTGGTCAACGACATCCTCTACACCCACCTGGCACGCGAGCTGAACGGCGCCAAGTCGGTGCCCGGCCGCCACACCCGGGTCGACGGGGACGACCAGGTCGACAAGGTGGTGCACGTCGACCAGTCACCCATCGGCCGTACGCCCCGGTCCAACCCGGCCACGTACACCGGTGTCTTCGACCATGTCCGCAAGCTGTTCGCGGAGACGATGGAGGCGAAGGTGCGCGGCTATCTGCCGGGCCGCTTCTCCTTCAACGTCAAGGGCGGCCGCTGCGAGAACTGCTCCGGCGACGGCACGATCAAGATCGAGATGAACTTCCTGCCGGATGTGTACGTCCCGTGCGAGGTCTGCCACGGAGCGCGCTACAACCGGGAGACCCTGGAGGTCCACTACAAGGGCAAGTCCATCGCCGAGGTGCTGGACATGCCGATCGAGGAGGGCCTGGAGTTCTTCGAGGCCGTCCCGACGATCGCGCGTCACCTCCGCACGCTCCACGAGGTCGGCCTCGGATACGTCAGGCTCGGCCAGTCCGCGCCGACGCTCTCCGGCGGCGAGGCACAGCGTGTGAAGCTCGCGAGCGAGCTGCAGAAGCGCTCCACCGGCCGCACGGTCTACGTTCTGGACGAGCCGACCACGGGTCTGCACTTCGAGGACATCAGCAAGCTCATCAAGGTGCTCTCCGGGCTGGTCGACAAGGGCAACTCGGTGATCGTCATCGAGCACAACCTCGATGTGGTCAAGACCGCGGACTGGGTCATCGACATGGGCCCCGAAGGGGGCAACGGAGGCGGTCTGGTCGTCGCCGAGGGAACCCCGGAGCAGGTCGCCGGGGTTCCGGCCAGCCACACCGGCAAGTTCCTCCAGGGCATCCTGGACCCGGACCGGGTGAGCGAAGCCTCGGTGCCCGCGGCACGTAAGCCCGTGCGGAAGGTGGCCACGAAGAAGGCGGTCGCTGCGAAGTCGGCCCCGGTCAGGAAGACGGCCACGGCCAGGACGAGTGCGGGCCAGGCCGCCAAGTCCGCTACGGCCAAGACCGCCAGGACGGCTGAGGTGAAGAAGCCCGCGGTGAAGAAGGCGACCCGCGCGAGCAAGGCCTGACGGCACCGCGCCGAAGCGGCGGCCTCCGGAAAATCGGAGGCCGGCGCTTCGGCCGGTGCGGCACGCCCCTCGCCGCAGGCCCCGGTACGGCTGCGCGCCCACCGGAGTTCGGTGAGGCCTGCCCCGCCCCCGCGCCCGCACGTCCCCAGGCACCCCGGTCCACCCGCTCGTCCCAGAAGCGTCCCGGTTCGCCCGCGCGCCCCTGCCCGTACGCCCCCGTGCCTCCTGTCCAACCGCGCCTGTCCAACCGCGCCTGGCCCCCTGACCAGGGACAACCGGACTTGGGTGGCCCGGCCACGGACCCCTCGATCTCCGCCGGTATCGTCGGTTCTGTCACCGATGGCTCTGATGCCCCCGGGTACCCCTGGTGCTTCCGAGGCCTCCGCTGCCCCCGGTAACCCCCTCTGCACCCTGACCCCCGACCAGTGGAGACCGCATGCCCGGCCAGCCCGCCGCCCGTCGTACCGTGCTGAAGGGCGCCGCTCTCGCCGGCGCCGCCGGGCTGGGAGTGGCCGCCTGCTCGACCGAATCGAAGCTCGGTCATGCCGAGACGCCGACACCGACCGCCCCCGTCCAGCTCGGCGCGGCGGAAGAGGTTCCGGTCGGCGGATCCAAGCTCTACCGCGACCAGCGGGTCATCGTCACGTGCCCGGCCAAGGGCCAGTACAAGGCGTTCAGCGCCCAGTGCACCCACGCGGGCTGCCTGCTGGACAAGGTCGAGGACAACGTGGGGAACTGCCCCTGCCACGGCAGCCGCTTCGATACGACGACGGGCAAGGCCATGCACGGCCCGGCGACCGCGCCGCTGTCCTCGGTCCCGGTCAGGATCGAGGGCGGAAAGCTCGTCGCGGGCCCCGAGGCCTGACACCTTCGGGGCCGGACTCACTCCCAGTCCCAGTCGATGCCGACCAGGCCGGGCCGTACCCCCTGCTCCACCAGGTGAACGGTCCGGTGCCGGCCGGTGAGCGTGAGATCCGCACGGGCGCCGCGCGGCGCCCCCGCCGAGACCTGGGCGAAGCTCCGGCACCGTACCGGCAGCGCGGCCTCGTCGAAGCCCACCTGCAGCACGTACTGTCCGCCGCCGAAGCTGAAGCCGCGCACGTACTCGCCGCACGGCCCTCCCGTGGCATCGCCGAAGCCGTAGCCGAAGAGGTATGTGTCACCCGCCCTCAGCCGGGTGTCGAAGAGCAGCTCCGCGACCAGCACTCCCGTCTCCTGGTCCCAGCGGACCCGTCCCGTCCGGCAGTTCTCCCGGGCCGCCACCTCCACCCGCGCCGGATCGCAGCCCGGATCGCCCCGGTGGACGGCGAGATAGCGGTCGATGTCGTCCCGGTGCGCGCGCACCACATGCTGCGATTCCCGTTGCCGCAGTTCCCGGCCGGGCCCGATCCGTATCCGCTCGTGATGCCCCACGGTGTGCAGCCCGCCGTCCATCGGTGACCCCATCGTGGCGAGCAACCGCTCCACCGCGCCGGATGCCTCCATCAGGGAACGGTACGAGCGCGCGGCCGGACGGTCGGCGTCCACACGGCCGTTCCCGGTCTCCAGCAGGCGGAGCAGCGAGTTCCCCGGCAGCTCCAGCACCTCCTCCAGCGCCTTCACCGCCCGCAGGGACTCGGTGCGCTGCGGGCGCCTGGCCCCCTGCTGCCAGTAACTCAGGCTGGTCACACCGACCTTGACCCCGCGGTGTGCGAGATGGTGCTGCACCCGCTGGAGCGGCAGCCCGCGCACCGCGAGTGCGGTGCGCAGCGCCAGATGGAACGGGCCGGTGTGCAGCACCTGCGCCAGCTCGGCCTCGGTGTGCTGCATGAGGTCCTCCAGGTGAACGTTCACGACGCGGGGTGGGGAGACCGCATCGGCGGGGGCGGTGCCGCAGGTGGCCGGGGGAGAGCCGTTCACATATCAGCCACGCCGTTCACACCGCGATGTTCCCCCGCATTGAAGCGTGTTGACCCGTCCTCGACAACGGTTGATGCTCCTCGAACAGCGTCCGGACGCGCTCCTGCGATCACACACCCCCTGCATCGGGAGGAACGCAATGCGCAACCGAAGTATCCGACCGGGACGGCTCTCGATCACGGCCGTCCTCGCCGCCGTACTGCTCGCCGTACCGACGGCGACCGCCTCAGCAGCGCGGACCCCCACCACGACTGCCCCGGCAGTACAGGGCACCGCTGCCGCCGACAGCGGCATCGCCGCCACCCAGCGCCTGAACATCACCATGCAGGCCCAGCAGAAGACCAACTGGTGCTGGGCGGCAGCCGGCAACACCATCGCCACCTGGTTCGGCCGCACCTACTCGCAGAACCAGTTCTGCAACGCCGCCTTCGGCCGATCCCAGGGCTACGAGTGCCCCAACTCGCAGGCCTCGCTCGGCAACGTCCAGGACGGTCTCGACTGGGCCGGCATCAACCCCGGTTCGTACGTCACCGGCTGGCTCCGCTACCCCACCGTCCAGGCCGAGATCGCCGCAGGACGCCCCGTCGAGACCCGCATCCAGTGGTCGGCCGGCGGTGGCCACATGCATGTCCTGTACGGGTACGACGACGCGAACAGCTGGGTCTACTGGGGCGATCCATGGCCCTCCAGCAACCGTTACAACTGGGCCTCGCACGCCTGGTACGTGGGCAACAACGAGTTCTCCTGGACCCACTCGCTGTACCGGATCGGAGCGTGACGGAATGATCTCCAAGACTGCACGCACCGCACGGTCCGCAGCTGCCGCCCTGGCTGCCACGGGAGTTCTGGCAGGCGCCGCCCTGCTCACCGTCACGGCCCCGCAGGCGGCCGCCGCCGCCGGCCCCGCAGCCGATCCGGCCGCCCTGACCGCCGCCCGTCGAGCGGCCACCGACCCCGCGACCCTGGACACCCTGTCCCGGTTCTTCGCCCGCGAAGGCAAGATCACAAGGTCGGCGGCCGCGCCGCGCATCGAGGGCACCGCCGTCCCCGTACGCACCCTCGATCCGGACTTCGTCGCGGGGAGACCGGGCGCGCCCGTCGCCAGGCTGGACTACCTCGCCACCACGGCCGTCGCCTCGGACGGCCAGAAGGCATCCCTGTGGACCCTTCCGAAGGAAGGGAAGGACGGCGGCTGGCAGGTGGTGAACATCGCCACCGGCGACGACGAGACACGGTACGCCGCCGCGGGCGCCCACAAGCTCCCCGGCGGGACGGTCTTCCGCGAGCCGCAGATCGACGCCTGGTACGTCCAGAAGGGCGCCGAGGTGCTCCCGCTGGACCAGGACGCGGTCCGCGCGGTCGGCGCCCGCGGCACCACACTCGACGCCTACCGCGCCCGGGTACGGGAGGCATACGGCAACAAGCTCCCCGGCTCCGGTTACGACCGCTCCGGCAAGGCGGGGGGCTACGCACCGTCCGCCACTGCTTCCGGCCCCCGGGAAGGCGCCGGCGGAACCCACCGGGTGGCTGCCGCGAGCACGGCTTCCGCCACGGCCCCGACCGCCATGCCGGCCGCCGCCGGAGCGGGTGCCCTCGTCGTGCTCGCCCTCGGCGGCATCACGGCACTGCGCAACCGCCGCCGTCACCGGGAAACCCCGTGACCGGCAACGGCACCCGCTGACCCCGTGCTCCGGGGCGCGCTCCCTCAACCCGCGCCCCGGAGCACGGCACCACTGCCGAGCAGGCCGCACTGTCACTGCCCGCAAGTAGGGTGGGACACATGGCAGACCCCTCCAGCTACCGCCCCAAGCCGGGACAGATCCCCGACTCTCCGGGGGTCTACAAATTCCGCGACGAACACCGCCGGGTGATCTACGTCGGAAAGGCCAAGAACCTGCGCCAGCGCCTGGCCAATTACTTCCAGGACCTGGCCGCGCTCCACCCGCGCACGCGCACGATGGTCACCACGGCCGCCTCGGTGGAGTGGACCGTCGTCTCCACGGAGGTCGAGGCGCTCCAGCTGGAGTACTCCTGGATCAAGGAGTTCGACCCCCGGTTCAACGTCAAGTACCGCGACGACAAGAGCTATCCGTATCTCGCGGTCACGCTCAACGAGGAATTCCCGCGCGTCCAGGTCATGCGCGGAGCCAAGAAGAAGGGCGTGCGCTACTTCGGTCCGTACGGGCACGCCTGGGCGATCCGCGAGACGGTCGACCTGATGCTCCGGGTCTTTCCGGTGCGTACGTGTTCCGCCGGAGTCTTCAAGAACGCCGCCAGGACCGGCCGCCCGTGCCTCCTCGGCTACATCGGCAAGTGCTCGGCCCCCTGCGTCGGCCGGGTCACCCCCGAGGAACACCGGGAACTGGCGGGCGACTTCTGCGACTTCATGGCCGGCCGCACCGGCACGTACATCCGCCGCCTGGAGAAGGACATGATGGCGGCGGCCGAAGAGATGGAGTACGAGCGGGCGGCCCGGCTCCGCGATGATGTGGAGGCCCTCAAACGGGCCATGGAGAAGAGCGCCGTCGTCCTCGCCGACGCCACCGACGCCGACCTGATCGCGGTCGCCGAGGACGAGCTCGAAGCCGCCGTCCAGATCTTCCATGTGCGCGGCGGCCGGGTGCGCGGCCAGCGCGGCTGGGTCACCGACAAGGTCGAGAACGTCGACACCTCGGGCCTGGTCGAGCACGCCCTGCAGCAGCTGTACGGCGAGGAGACGGGCGATTCCGTTCCCAAGGAGGTCCTCGTCCCGGCCCTCCCGGAGGACCCCGACGCGGTCTCCCAGTGGCTCGCCGATCGCAGGGGCTCCCATGTCAGCCTGCGGATCCCGCAGCGCGGCGACAAGAAGGACCTGATGGCGACGGTTCAGCGCAACGCCCAGCAGGCCCTGGGGCTGCACAAGACCAAGCGCGCCTCCGACCTGACGACCCGCTCCCGCGCCCTGGAGGAGATCGCCGAGGCGCTCGGCCTCGACACGGCTCCGCTGCGCATCGAGTGCTTCGACATCTCGCATCTCCAGGGCGACGACGTGGTCGCCTCCATGGTCGTCTTCGAGGACGGTCTTGCCCGCAAGAGCGAGTACCGCCGTTTCCAGATCAAGGGCTTCGAGGGCCAGGACGACGTCCGGTCGATGCACGAGGTGATCGGCCGCCGCTTCAAGCGGTATCTCCAGGAGAAGGAGCGGACGGGGGAGTGGGAGGAGACTCCCGCGCCGACCGGCCCCGTCCCGGCCCCGCAAACCGCTCCGGCAGCCCTGGCCAGCCCGGCCGCCCCGGCCGTCGGCGTGGACACCATCCCTGGCGCAGCCATCACCTCCGTCCCGGACACCACTCCCGATCCGGACGCCGAGCCCCGTGAGGACGACGGCCGTCCCAAGCGGTTCGCCTATCCGCCGCAGCTCGTCGTGGTCGACGGCGGCCAGCCGCAGGTCGCTGCCGCCAAGCGCGCCCTCGACGAGCTCGGGATCGACGACATCGCCGTCTGCGGCCTCGCCAAGCGCCTCGAAGAGGTCTGGCTGCCCGAGGACGACGACCCCGTCGTCCTGCCCCGCTCCAGCGAGGGCCTCTACCTCCTCCAGCGTGTCCGTGACGAGGCTCACCGCTTCGCGATCACGTATCAGCGCGCCAAGCGGGCCAAGCGCATCCGCTCCAGCCCCCTGGATGCCGTTGCCGGCCTCGGCGAGACCCGGAAACAGGCGCTGATCAAGCATTTCGGCTCCGTGAAGAAGCTGAAGCAGGCGACAATCGACGAGATCTGCGAGGTTCCGGGGATAGGCCGCAGGACTGCGGAATCGGTGGCTGTCGCCCTGGCCTCGGCTGCCCCGGCCACGCCCGCCGTGAACACGGCGACAGGAGAGATCATTGAAGATGACGACGGGGGCAGCACGACATGACTGAGCACGAACACGAACACGAAGTCGAGCACAACAGCACCGACCGAGCAGACGGAGCAGGACACGTGAGTACGGGCACCACGATCGAGACGGCTGACGGGAATGCGGCCATCCCCGAGCTGGTGATCATCTCGGGGATGTCGGGCGCCGGGCGCAGCACCGCGGCCAAGTGTCTGGAGGACCTCGGCTGGTTCGTCGTCGACAACCTGCCGCCCGCCCTCATCCCCACCATGGTCGAGCTCGGCGCCCGCTCGCAGGGCAATGTGGCCCGGATCGCCGTCGTCGTCGATGTGCGGGGCCGCCGCTTCTTCGACAACCTCCGCGAGTCCCTCGCGGACCTGGAGGCAAAGCACGTCACCCGGCGCATCGTCTTCCTGGAGTCCTCCGACGACGCGCTGGTCCGGCGCTTCGAGTCGGTCCGCCGGCCGCACCCCCTCCAGGGCGACGGCCGGATCGTCGACGGCATCGCCGCCGAGCGCGACCTGCTGCGTGAGCTGCGCGGCGACGCCGACCTGGTGATCGACACCTCCAGCCTCAATGTGCACGAACTGCGCGCCAAGATGGACGCCCAGTTCGCCGGCGACGAGGAGCCGGAGCTGCGCGCCACGGTGATGTCGTTCGGCTTCAAGTACGGCCTGCCGGTCGACGCCGACCTGGTGGTCGACTGCCGCTTCCTGCCCAACCCGCACTGGGTCCCCGAACTGCGCCCGTTCACCGGGCTCAACGAAGAGGTTTCCGCCTACGTCTTCGACCAGCCCGGCGCCAAGGAATTCCTCAACCAGTACACGGAGCTGCTCCAGCTCATCGCCGCCGGGTACCGCCGCGAGGGCAAGCGCTATGTGACGATCGCCGTCGGCTGCACGGGCGGCAAGCACCGCTCGGTCGCCATGTCCGAGAAGCTCGCGGCCAGACTCGCGACCGAAGGCATCGAGACGGTCCTCGTCCACCGGGACATGGGGCGCGAGTGACCAGCCGTAATCTGCGCCTGCGGCGGCTGCGCAGAGCCACCTCTGCGATCTCCGGCCGCAAGCGCGGCGCGCAGCCCAAGGTCGTCGCCCTCGGCGGCGGCATGGGGCTGTCCGCGTCGCTCGCGTCGCTCCGCCGGATCACCGGCGATCTCACGGCCGTGGTCACCGTCGCCGACGACGGCGGCTCCAGCGGCCGGCTCCGCGAGGAGCTCGGCGTCCTGCCGCCCGGCGATCTGCGCAAGGCGCTCGCCGCCCTGTGCGGTGACGACGACTGGGGCCAGACCTGGGCCCAGGTCATCCAGCACCGCTTCCAGTCCAAGGGTGATCTGCACGAGCACGCGGTCGGCAATCTGCTGATCGTCGCCCTGTGGGAGCAGCTCGGCGACCATGTCCAGGCCCTGGACCTGGTCGGCAAGCTCCTCGGGGCGCACGGCCGGGTGCTGCCCATGTCCGCCGTGCCGCTGGAGCTCCAGGCGCTCGTACGGGGACACGACCCGGCCCGCCCGGATGACGTGGACACGGTGCGCGGCCAGGCCACCGTGGCGCTCACCCCGGGCGAGGTGCAGTCCGTCCACCTCGTGCCGAACGACCCGCCGGCCGTTCCCGAGGCCGTCGCGGCGGTCCTCGACGCGGACTGGGTGGTGCTCGGCCCGGGGTCCTGGTTCTCCTCCGTGATCCCGCATCTGCTCGTCCCGGAACTGCTCGACGCGCTCATCGAGACCAAGGCCCGCAAGGTCCTCTCGCTCAACCTCGCACCGCAACCCGGCGAAACTGATGGCTTCTCTCCGCAGCGTCATTTGGAGGTTTTGGGACGACACGCCCCTAAACTCGCCATGGACGTGGTGCTGGCCGACGAAGCCGCCGTGCCCGATCGCGAGTCCCTCGCCGACGCCGCCAAGCGGCTCGGTGCCGCGGTCGAGCTGGCGCCGGTGGCCTCACCCGACGGCGTTCCGATCCATGATCCGGAGCTGTTGGCCGCCGCGTACGACCGTATTTTTCGGATGCATGGAAGGATCGGCCCATGGCGATGACGCCGGCGGTGAAGGACGAAATCTCTCGGCTTCCCGTGACCCGGACCTGCTGCAGGAAGGCAGAAGTCTCGGCGATTCTTCGGTTCGCAGGTGGGCTGCACCTGGTGAGCGGCCGGATTGTGATCGAGGCGGAGCTGGACACCGCAATGGCGGCGCGTCGGCTGAAGCGGGACATTCTCGAGATCTTCGGGCACAGCTCGGAGCTGATCGTGATGGCTCCCGGCGGGCTGCGGCGCGGCTCCCGCTATGTCGTACGGGTGGTGGCGGGCGGCGATCAGCTGGCCCGCCAGACCGGCCTGGTGGACGGCCGCGGCCGTCCCATCCGCGGCCTGCCCCCGCAGGTGGTCTCGGGGGCCACGTGCGATGCCGAGGCCGCCTGGCGCGGGGCCTTCCTGGCACACGGCTCGCTCACCGAGCCGGGCCGCTCCTCCTCGCTGGAGGTGACCTGCCCGGGCCCGGAGGCGGCGCTCGCGCTGGTCGGCGCGGCCCGCAGGCTCTCCATCGCGGCGAAGGCCCGCGAGGTGCGCGGGGTGGACCGGGTCGTCGTCCGTGACGGCGACGCGATCGGCGCCCTGCTCACCCGGCTCGGCGCCCATGAGTCGGTGCTGGCCTGGGAGGAGCGGCGGATGCGCCGCGAGGTCCGCGCCACCGCCAACCGGCTCGCCAACTTCGACGACGCCAACCTGCGCCGTTCCGCGCGGGCCGCGGTCGCCGCGGGCGCCAGGGTCGGGCGCGCGCTGGAGATCCTGGGCGAGGAGGTGCCCGAGCACCTCGCGGCGGCCGGACGGCTGCGCATGGAGCACAAGCAGGCCTCCCTGGAGGAACTGGGCGCGCTCGCCGACCCGCCGCTGACCAAGGACGCGGTCGCCGGCCGGATCCGACGGCTGCTGGCGATGGCCGACAAGCGGGCCCAGGATCTGGGTATCCCGAGCACGGAATCCACCCTCAGCGAGGAGCTCGCCGACGGCCTGGTGGGCTGACCCGCGACGGCCATGAAGTCGGCCGAATACAGAACGCGCGGCATTCCCAGGAACGTTGACGCTCCGTAATCATCGCTGCAAGTACGGTCGAGTATCCGGAGGCCCGTACTCCTACCGAGGAGTATGGGCCTCGGCCGTTCTTACGGCCCCGCTCGATGTCACCCCGGGGCCGTCGGAGAGGTAGGGTCGGAGGCGGTCGGGGACATCTCATACAACTCGCCGGGGTGGAAACCCCGCGTACCTAACGAGGAGATCGGTTCGTGACGATCCGCGTAGGCATCAACGGCTTTGGCCGCATCGGTCGTAACTACTTCCGCGCGCTGCTGGAGCAGGGTGCGGACATCGAGATCGTGGCTGTCAACGACCTGGGTGACACCGCGACCACGGCACACCTTCTGAAGTACGACACGATCCTGGGCCGCCTCAAGGCCGAGGTCAGCCACACCGCCGACAGCATCACCGTCGATGGCCACACCATCAAGGTGCTCTCCGAGCGCAACCCGGCCGACATCCCCTGGGGTGAGCTGGGCGTCGACATCGTCATCGAGTCGACCGGCATCTTCACCAAGAAGGCCGACGCCGAGAAGCACATCGCGGGTGGCGCCAAGAAGGTCCTCATCTCGGCCCCGGCCAAGAACGAGGACATCACCATCGTGATGGGTGTCAACGAGGAGAAGTACGACGCGGCCAACCACCACGTCATCTCCAATGCCTCCTGCACCACCAACTGTGTCGCGCCGATGGCCAAGGTTCTGGACGAGAACTTCGGCATCGTCAAGGGCCTCATGACGACGGTCCACGCGTACACGAACGACCAGCGCATCCTGGACTTCCCGCACTCCGACCTGCGTCGCGCCCGCGCCGCCGCGGAGAACATCATCCCGACCACGACCGGTGCCGCCAAGGCCACCGCTCTGGTGCTCCCGCAGCTCAAGGGCAAGCTCGACGGCATCGCGATGCGCGTCCCGGTCCCGACCGGTTCGGTCACCGACCTGGTCATCACGCTGGAGCGCGAGGTCACCCGCGACGAGGTCAACGCCGCCTTCCAGAAGGCTGCCGAGGAAGGCCCGCTCAAGGGCAAGCTGTTCTACACCGAGGACCCGATCGTGTCTTCGGACATCGTCTCGGACCCGGCCTCCTGCACCTTCGACTCGCTGCTGACCATGGCAGAGGGCACGCAGGTCAAGGTCATCGGCTGGTATGACAACGAGTGGGGCTACTCCAACCGCCTCGTCGACCTGACCGTCTTCGTCGGCAGCCAGCTCTGACCGCCGAATCGGTAGGCACCTCGATGTGAGCACGGGGCTCGAACAGCGCAACGCGGCGCCGTTCGAGCCCCGTTGCATGCTCTCTCGTCATCCCAAGGAGTCCAGCAAGATGAAGACGATCGACGAACTTCTCGCCGAAGGGGTCACCGGCAAGCGCGTATTCGTCCGCGCCGACCTCAACGTGCCGCTGAGCGGCACCACCATCACCGACGACGGCCGCATCCGCGCCGTCCAGCCGACCGTGGAGAAGCTGGCCGCGGCCGGTGCGCGGGTCATCGTCGCCTCGCACCTGGGCCGCCCCAAGGGCGCCCCGGACCCCGCCTTCTCCCTGGCGCCCGCCGCGGCCCGTCTCGGCGAGCTCATCGGCGCCGACGTGGCCTTCGCGACCGACACGGTCGGCGAGTCCGCCCGCGCCACGGTCGCCGCGCTCACCGACGGCAAGGTCGCCGTCATCGAGAACCTCCGCTTCAACCCCGGTGAGACGTCGAAGGACGACGCCGAGCGCGGCGCGTTCGCCGACCAGCTCGCCGAGCTCGCCGATGTGTACGTGGGCGACGGCTTCGGGGCCGTCCACCGCAAGCACGCCTCGGTCTTCGACCTCCCGGCCCGGCTGCCGCACGCCGCCGGCGACCTGATCGCCACCGAGGTCGGCGTCCTGAAGAAGCTCACCGAGAACGTCGAGCGCCCGTACGCTGTCGTGCTCGGCGGCTCCAAGGTCTCCGACAAGCTCGGCGTCATTGACCACCTGCTGGAGCGCGCCGACCGCATCCTCATCGGCGGCGGCATGGCGTACACCTTCCTCAAGGCCCAGGGCCACGAGGTCGGCAGCTCCCTGCTCCAGGAGGACCAGATCCCGGCGGTGCTGGAGTACCTCAAGCGCGCCGAGGACAAGGGCGTGGAGTTCGTGCTCCCCGTCGACGTCGTGGTCTCCGAGCAGTTCCCGGACCTCAGGACCAAGGCTCCGACCGAGCACCGCACCGTTCCGGCGGACGCCATCCCGGCCGGTTTCATGGGCCTGGACAACGGACCCGAGACCAACAAGCTGTACGCCTCGAAGCTCGCCGACGCCGTCACCGTCTTCTGGAACGGCCCGATGGGCGTCTTCGAACACCCTGATTACGCCGAGGGAACCCGGGCCGTCGCCCAGGCCCTCGTCGACTCCGAGGGCTTCAGTGTCGTCGGCGGTGGCGACTCCGCCGCGGCCGTCCGCATCCTGGGCTTCGACGAGAACGCATTCGGACACATCTCGACCGGTGGCGGCGCCAGCCTCGAATACCTCGAGGGCAAGACGCTTCCCGGCCTCGCCGCACTGGAGGACTGACTTTTCATGAGCACCCGTACCCCGCTGATGGCGGGCAACTGGAAGATGAACCTCAACCACCTCGAGGCCATCGCACACGTCCAGAAGCTCGCCTTCGCCCTGGCCGACAAGGACTACGACGCCGTCGAGGTCGCCGTCCTGCCGCCCTTCACCGACCTGCGCTCCGTGCAGACCCTGGTGGACGGCGACAAGCTGAAGATCAAGTACGGCGCCCAGGACATCTCGGCGCACGACTCCGGCGCGTACACCGGTGAGATCTCCGGCCCGATGCTCGCCAAGCTGAAGTGCACCTATGTCGCCGTCGGCCACAGCGAGCGCCGCCAGTACCACGGCGAGACCGACGAGATCTGCAACACCAAGGTGAAGGCCGCTTTCAAGCACGGCCTGACCCCGATCCTCTGCGTCGGCGAGGAGCTGGAGGTCCGTGAGGCGGGCAACCACGTCGCACACACGCTCGCGCAGGTCGACGGTGGTCTCAAGGACATCCCCGCCGAGCAGGCCGAGTCGATCGTGATCGCGTACGAGCCGGTCTGGGCCATCGGGACCGGCAAGGTCTGCGGCGCCGACGACGCCCAGGAGGTCTGCGGGGCGATCCGCAGCCGCCTCGCCGAGCTGTACTCGCAGGAACTGGCCGACACGGTCCGTATCCAGTACGGAGGCTCGGTGAAGTCCGGGAACGTCGCCGAGATCATGTCGAAGCCCGATGTGGACGGCGCGCTGATCGGCGGGGCCGCACTGGACGCCGACGAGTTCGTCAAGATCGTCCGCTTCCGCGACCAGTGAGTATGCGGTAGCGCGGATCCGTCGTACCCTTGCGGGGGCCGAGGAGGGTGTAGCCTCCCGGCCCCCGCTGTTCGCACATGCAGTCCAGAGAATTCCGGAAAGTAGGGACCAGCCGTGATTTTGGCGTTCGAGATCGCCCTGATCGTCTTCAGCCTGCTGCTGATGCTGCTGGTGCTGATGCACAAGGGCAAGGGCGGCGGCCTCTCCGACATGTTCGGTGGCGGTATGCAGTCGTCCGTGGGCGGCTCCTCGGTCGCCGAGCGGAACCTCGACCGGATCACCGTGTTCATCGGTCTGGCCTGGTTCGCGTGCATTGTTGTGCTTGGTCTGCTGATCAAGCTGGACAGTTGACCCGTCGTACGCGATTCCCGGTGAGGGTGTAACTCCTTTCACTGGACGCGCGTTGGGCCTTACGTAGACTGGGGCATCTTCGAGCACCATCACGCAGGGAGTTACGACCGTGGCAAGTGGCAACGCGATCCGGGGAAGCCGGGTCGGAGCGGGGCCGATGGGGGAGGCCGAGCGGGGCGAGTCCGCGCCGCGCCTCCGCATCTCCTTCTGGTGCTCGAACGGGCACGAGACGCAGCCGAGCTTCGCCAGTGACGCGCAGGTACCGGAGACTTGGGACTGCCCGCGCTGTGGTTTCCCGGCCGGCCAGGACCGGGACAGCCCGCCGGACCCGCCGCGCACCGAGCCGTACAAAACGCACCTCGCATACGTACGCGAGCGGCGCAGCGATGCGGACGGCGAGGCCATTCTCGCCGAGGCCCTGGCAAAACTCCGGGGTGAGATCTAGTTGTTGTTCACCGGCCGGACACCTCACGGGGTGTCCGGCCGGACTGCTTTTGCCGTGCCGCAGCTCGCCATTGCCTCGTCAACCCCTCTGATCAATTAAGTTGGAAGGGCAGCGGGGCATCTGCAGGCACGAGAAGAAGTGGGCTGATATCCGGGATGAATACTCCAAGCCGAACCAGGCTCAACCAGACGCCCGAGTGGACCGCTCTGGGCAAGCACCGCGAGCAGCTCGGGGCGACACATCTGCGGCAGCTCTTCGCGGACGACCCGGAGCGCGGCACCGGATACACCCTCCGGGTCGGCGATCTGTATGTCGACTACTCCAAGCACCTGGTCACCGACGAGACGCTCCGGCTGCTCCGCGAGCTCGCCGTGGCCACCGGCGTGGCCGAGCTGCGGGACGCGATGTTCCGCGGCGAGAAGATCAACACCACCGAGGACCGCGCCGTTCTGCACACCGCGCTGCGTGCCCCGCGCGACGCGGTGATCGAGGTCGACGGCGTGAACGTGGTGCCCGCCGTGCACGCCGTACTCGACAGGATGGCGGCCTTCTCCGACCGCATCAGGTCGGGGGAGTGGACCGGTCACACCGGCAAGCGCATCAAGAACATCGTCAACATCGGCATCGGCGGCTCCGACCTCGGCCCCGCCATGGCGTACGAGGTGCTGCGCTCCTTCACGGACCGCTCGCTCACCGTCCGCTTCGTGTCGAACGTCGACGGCGCCGACCTCCACGAAGCCGTGCGCGATCTCGACCCGGCCGAGACGCTCTTCATCATCGCGTCGAAGACCTTCACCACGATCGAGACCATCACCAACGCCACCTCGGCCCGCAACTGGCTGCTGACCGGTCTGAAGGCCGATCAGGACGCCGTCGCCAAGCACTTCGTGGCGCTGTCCACGAACGCCGAGAAGGTCGCGGACTTCGGCATCGACACCGCCAACATGTTCGAGTTCTGGGACTGGGTCGGCGGCCGCTACTCGTACGACTCCGCCATCGGACTCTCGCTGATGATCGCCATCGGACCGGACCGGTTCCGCGAGATGCTCGACGGCTTCCACCTCGTCGACGAACACTTCCGCACCGCCCCCGCCGAGGACAACGTCCCGCTGCTGCTGGGCCTGTTGGGCGTCTGGTACGGCGCGTTCTTCGACGCGCAGTCGCATGCCGTACTGCCCTACAGCCACTATCTGTCCAAGTTCACCGCGTACTTGCAGCAGCTGGACATGGAGTCCAACGGCAAGTCCGTGGACCGGGACGGCAATCCGGTCGACTGGCAGACCGGACCGGTCGTCTGGGGCACCCCCGGCACCAATGGGCAGCACGCCTATTACCAGCTGATCCACCAGGGCACCAAGGTCATCCCGGCGGACTTCATCGGCTTCGCCGAGCCGGTCGCCGACCTGCTGCCCGGTCTGGTCGCCCAGCACGATCTGCTGATGGCCAACTTCTTCGCCCAGACCCAGGCGCTGGCCTTCGGCAAGACGCCGGACGAGGTCCGCGCCGAGGGCGTCGCCGAGGAGCTGGTGCCGCACAAGACCTTCCGGGGCAACCACCCGACGACGACGATCCTGGCCGACAGGCTGACGCCGTCCGTCCTCGGCCAGCTGATCGCGCTGTACGAGCACAAGGTCTTCGTCCAGGGAGCCATCTGGAACATCGACTCCTTCGACCAGTGGGGCGTCGAACTCGGCAAGGTCCTCGCCAAGAAGATCGAGCCGGTGCTGACCGAGACGTCGACATCGGCTGCCGCCGCGGCGGAGGGGGGCGAGCAGCTGGACAGCTCGACCGCC
This sequence comes from Streptomyces sp. NPDC058239, assembly GCF_042882185.1. NCBI lineage: Bacteria > Bacillati > Actinomycetota > Actinomycetes > Kitasatosporales > Streptomycetaceae > Streptomyces > Streptomyces sp. NPDC058239. The sequence goes on along the minus strand of NZ_JBHVWS010000001.1, from coordinate 186,277 downwards.
GCGCTCGTCCAGGCGTACCGCGCCCGCAGGGGGCGCTGAACCGATGACCACGGGGGAGCGGACGGTGCGGCTGAGGCCGCCGAACAACACACTGGACCCGAGGGCCGTCGGCTGGTGGCGGGCCCAGTGGCTGCTGCTGACCGCGGTGCCGGTAGTGGTGCTGGCCGTGCTGGGCGCGTTCATCGAGCCCGCCCGGTTCTGGCTGCTGCTGCCCGCCGCGATCCTCGCGGTCCTCGGCATCGGCTGCGCCGTCCTCTTCCCCCTCTGGTGGTTCCGCACCCATCGCTGGGAGGTCACCGACGAAGCGGTGTACGTCAGAACCGGTGTCCTGAGGCAGGAGTGGCGGATCGCCCCGATGTCCCGGATCCAGACCGTGGACACCGTGCGCGGCCCGCTCGAACAGCTCTACCGGCTCGCCACGGTCACCGTGACCACGGCATCGTCCAAGGGCGCGGTGCGGATCGAGGGACTGGGCCATGAACTGGCGGCCGAGCTGGCCGAGCGGCTGACCCGGATCACCCGGGACACCCCCGGGGACGCCACATGAGCTCCGAGGCGGCCGTTGCCCCGGATGCCGAGGGCCGGGGCGGCGTCACCGGCCCCGAGGCGGCCACCGCCGCCGACTGGCGGCGGCTGGACCGGCGTACGGTCCTCGTCAGCGCACTCGTCACGGCCGGGGTGGCGGCCGGTGCGGCCGTGCCCACCACTCTCGGCCTCTCCGGACGGTTCGGGTTCGGGCCCGCGGTCGCCTGGGTGCTGACCGGTGCGATCGTGCTGATCGGCTGCGCCGCGGCCGGCGACTACGTACGGTGGCGCCGCACCCGCTACCGCATCGGCGCCGAACGGGTCGAGCTCCACACCGGACTGCTGCTGGTCAAGAAGCGTTCACTGGCCCGGACACGCATCCGCAGCGTCGACCTCACCGCCCATCTGCTGCAACGGGTCCTCGGCCTGGTCACCGTCCGCATCGGTACCGGCGAGCACTCCGGCAACGAATCCACCCTGGAACTCGACCCGGTCCCCAGGTCCGAGGGCGAACGGCTCCGCCGCCAGCTGCTGGAACGTGCGGCCACCGGCATCCCGGGCACCCATCGCGAGGGCGAGCTCGCCGCCCTCGACCCGCGCTGGATCCGCTACGCACCGGTCTCCTTCGTCGCCCCCGCGCTCGGTGGTGCGGCGGTAGGCGCCGTGATGCAGGTCAGCGACTGGTTCGGCGCCCAGGGGCAGGTGATCGACTGGATCGGTGACCGGTTCCGGGACACCTCACTGCTCGCCATGATCGTGATCCTCGCCGTCGCCGCGGTGGCCGCCGGTGTCGTCGGCGCGCTCGGCCTGTGGATCGAGATGTGGTGGAGCTACCGGCTGGAGCGCGAACCCGGCGGCACGCTGCGCATCCGGCGCGGCCTGCTGACCTCGCGGTCCGTCTCCATCGAGGAGCGGAGGCTGCGCGGCGTCGACCTCGTCGAACCGCTCGGCATCCGGCTGTTCGGCGCAGCCCGGGTCGACGCGATCACCACCGGACTGGCCAAGGACGACGAGGAGCAGCACGGCGACCACAGCACCCTGCTGCCCGCCGCGCCCCGGCCCTTCGCCGACACGGTCGCCGCCGACGTCCTGCGTGAGACCACGTCCCCGACCGGCGCCCCGCTGACCGGACACCCCCTCGCGGCCCGCGGGCGCCGGCTGCGCCGGGCGTTCTGGGCCACCGCCGCCCCCGTACTCGTCCTGGCCCTCCTGGGTGTGCTGCTGACACCCGTCCTGCTCTGGATCGCGTTCGCCTGCGCCGTCGTGGGGCTGCCGGTCGGGGTGTTCCTCGCCCGGGACGCGTACCGCGGTCTGGGACACGCCATCAGCGGGGACTACCTGGTGGTGCGGTCCGGCACGGTCCGGCGCTCGACCGCCGCGCTGGAACGGGCCGGTGTCATCGGCTGGACGGTCAGGCAGACGTACTTCCAGCGGCGGTCCGGGGTGCTGAGCCTCACCGCGACGACGGCCGCCGGAGCGGGCGCGTACACGGCGTACGACGCGGATGCGAGCGAGGGCCTCGACTTCGCGTCCGAGGCCGTGCCCGGCCTGCTGGAGCCCTTCCTGGAGCGCACCCCGCCGGTCCGGTGACCGCGACGCTCAGCCGTGCGTCGTGTCGATGACGCAGAACCGGTTGCCCTCGGTGTCGGCGAGCACCACGAAATCCGGGTCGTCCGGGTACAGTTCCCAGTCGACCCGCGCCGCGCCGAGTGCGACCAGCCGGTCCACCTCGGCGTCCTGCTCCTCGGTGTACAGGTCGAGATGGACCCGGGGGACCTCCTGCACCGGCGTACCGCTCCGCCCCAGGGACAGCCCGACGCCGTGTCCATCGGCCGGGACCAGCACCACCCAGTCGTCCTGCGAGGGCTCGCGCTCCACATAGCCGAGCGCCGCCTTCCAGAAGGCCGCCGCGCGCCGCACGTCCGACGCACCCATCACCACGGTTTTGATACGCACCATGGGCCGAGCCTTTCATGCCGCAGGCCCGGCTACTCCGAGGAGTCAACCGGGCCTGCGCACAATGGTGCTGACGACCACTCAGGGAGAGGCCGGCGGATACAGCGCGCGCGGCAGCCGTGAGGCCGCCGCCGCGTCCAGCAGCCACAGAGTGCGGCTGCGTCCGTACGCACCGGCTGCCGGGGCCTGGATCTCCCCGGCGCCCGAGAGCGCGATCTCCGCGGCCTCCGCCTTGTCCTCGCCCGCGGCGAGCAGCCACACCTCGCGCGCCGCCCGGATCGCGGGCAGCGTGAGCGAGATGCGGATGGGCGGCGGTTTGGGAGCGCCGTGCACGCCGACGACGGTGCGCTCGGTCTCCCGTACCGCGGGCAGCTCCGGGAAGAGCGACGCGACATGCGTGTCCGGGCCGACGCCCAGCATCAGCACATCGAACGTCGGCACCGGACCGTGGTCTTCCGGACCGGCCGCCGCGGCCAGTTCATAGGCGTACGCGGCCGCTGCCGCGTCGGCGTCGTTGCCGCAGGGGCCGTCCGAGGCGGGCATCGCGTGCACCCGGGACGGGGTCAGCGGCACCGAGGCCAGCAGGGCCTCGCGGGCCTGCGTGACATTGCGCTCCGGATCGCCCTCCGGCAGGAACCGCTCGTCGCCCCACCACAGGTCGAGCCGCGACCAGTCGATCGCGTCCCTGGCGGGCGCCTCGGCAAGTGCGGCCAGCAGGCCGTTGCCGTTGCGCCCACCGGTGAGCACCACCGAGGCGTGACCGCGCGCGGCCTGGGCGTCCACGATCTTCGTGATCAGCCGGGCCGCGGCGGCCTGCGCCATCAGCTCCTTGTCGCGGTGCACGACAAGCTGAGGAGCACTCACTTCGCCGCCGCCTTCTTGGCCGCGGTCTTCTTCGCGGCGGCAGGGGCGGCAGGGGCGGCAGCGGGGGCGGGCTCGGCCGGCTTCGGCTCCGCCGGTCCGCCGAGCTTCTCCACGCCGAACTTCACCGTCGCCTCGTAGGTGTTGTCCGGGTCCAGGCGCCGCAGCTCCTCGGCGAGGAGCTCGGCGGTGTCCCGCCGCTTGAGCGCCACCGCACGGTCCGGCTGGCCCTGCATCGAGAGCGTGGCCAGCGAACCGTCCGGCCGGTCCAGGACGATGACGCCGTTCTTGGTCTGCATCCGCACGGCCGTCAGACCGGGGCCGGCGGACTGGGTGCGCTCCACCGGAACCTTGAGCCGGTCCGCGAGCCACATGGCGAGCAGCTCGCAGCTCGGGTTCTCCGACTCGCCCTCGACCGTCGCCGAGACGACGTCGACCTGCTGCTGGTCGAGCGCGGCCGCCAGCATCGAGCGCCACGGGGTGATGCGGGTCCAGGACAGATCGGTGTCGCCCGGGGTGTACGACCGGGCACGCACCGCGAGTTCGTCACCCGGGTTCTCCGCCGAGTACGCATCCGTGATCCGGCGCTGGGCGAGCGCGCCCAGCGGGTCCTTCGCCGGATCGTCGGGGGCGCCCTCGGGCCACCAGACCACGACCGGGGCGTCCGGCAGCAGCAGCGGCAGGACCACCGACTGGGCGTGGTTGGCCAGCTCGCCGTGGAGACGCAGGACGACGGTCTCGCCGGTTCCCGCGTCGGAGCCGACCCGCACCTCGGCGTCGAGCCGGGCGTCCCGGCGGCTGCGCGGCGAGCGGCTGACCCGCTTGATCACCGCGATGATCCGCGAGGGGTGCTCGCGCGAGGCGTCGCCGGCCGACTTGAGGGCGTCGTACGCGTTCTCCTCGTCGGTGACGATGACCAGGGTGAGCACCATGCCGATGGCGGGGGTGCCGATGGCACGGCGGGCCGACACCAGCGCCTGGTTGATCTTGCTGGAAGTGGTTTCCGTGAGATCGATCTTCATGGCCGGCGCCAGCTCCGTCCGTCTCGTGCAAGCATCTCGTCCGCCTCGGCCGGGCCCCAGGTGCCCGCCGGGTACTGCGCGGGCTTGCCGTGCCTGTCCCAGTACTCCTCGATCGGGTCGAGGATGTTCCAGGAGAGTTCGACCTCCTGGTGCCGCGGGAAGAGGTTGGCGTCACCGAGCAGCACATCGAGGATGAGCCGCTCGTACGCCTCCGGGCTGGACTCGGTGAAGGACTCGCCGTACGCGAAGTCCATCGTGACGTCCCGGACCTCCATCGAGGTGCCCGGCACCTTGGAGCCGAACCGCACGGTCACGCCCTCGTCCGGCTGGACCCGGATGACCAGGGCGTTGCCGCCCAGCTCCTTGGTGGCGCCGGACTCGAAGGGGAGATACGGGGCGCGCTTGAACACGACCGCGATCTCGGTGACCCGGCGGCCGAGCCGCTTGCCGGTACGGAGGTAGAACGGCACGCCCGCCCAGCGGCGGTTGTTGATCGTCAGCTTGATCGCGGCGTAGGTGTCGGTCTTCGACTTGGGGTCGATGCCGTCCTCTTCGAGGTAGCCGGGGACTTCCTCGCCGCCCTGCCAGGCGTGCGCGTACTGACCGCGCACGGTGTGCTTGCCGAGGTCCTCCGGCAGTTCCACCGCCGTGAGCACCTTGAGCTTCTCGGCGACCAGGGCCTTCGGGTGGAAGGAGCCGGGCTCCTCCATCGCGGTCAGCGCCAGCAGCTGGAGCAGGTGGTTCTGGATGACGTCACGAGCGGCGCCGATGCCGTCGTAGTAGCCGGCCCGGCCGCCGATGCCGATGTCCTCGGCCATCGTGATCTGGACGTGGTCGACGTAACTCCGGTTCCAGATCGGCTCGAACATCGTGTTGGCGAACCGCAGCGCCAGGATGTTCTGGACCGTCTCCTTGCCCAGGTAGTGGTCGATCCGGAAGACCTCGTTGGGCGGGAAGACGTCGTGCACGATCTGGTTGAGCTCCTGCGCGCTCTTCAGGTCGTGGCCGAAGGGCTTCTCGATGACGGCACGCCGCCAGGAGCCCTCCTTCTGGTCGGCGAGTCCGTGCTTCTTGAGCTGCTGGACGACCTTGGGGAAGAACTTCGGCGGCACGGAGAGGTAGAAGGCGAAGTTGCCTCCCGTGCCCTGTTCCTTGTCGAGCTCCTGGATCGTGGCCTTCAGTGTCTCGAAGGCCTCGTCGTCGTCGAAGTTGCCCTGGACGAAGCGCATCCCCTGGATGAGCTGCTGCCAGACCTCTTCGCGGAACGGTGTACGGGCGTGCTGCTTGACGGCGTCGTGGACCTCTTGTGCGAAGTCCTCGTCGTGCCACTCGCGGCGCGCGAAACCGATGAGGGAGAAGCCCGGCGGCAGCAGGCCGCGATTGGCCAGGTCGTAGACGGCGGGCATCAGCTTTTTACGGGACAAATCGCCCGTGACGCCAAAGATCACCAGGCCCGACGGTCCCGCGATGCGCGGGAGCCGTCGGTCCTGGGGGTCACGAAGCGGGTTGGCTCCGGGAACACCAGACAAGGTGGTCAGCCCTCCGAAGGGGCGAGGCGCTTGAGCTCCGCCTCGGTCGAGTTGAGCAGGTCGATCCAGGACGCCTCGAACTTCTCGACGCCCTCGTCCTCAAGTAGCTGGACGACGTCGTCGTAGGAGATCCCGAGCTTCGCGACGGCGTCGAGCTCGGCACGGGCCTGCTCGTAGGTGCCGGCGATGGTGTTGCCCGTGATCTGCCCGTGGTCCGCCGTGGCGTCCAGGGTGGCCTCGGGCATGGTGTTCACCGTGCCGGGGGCGACCAGGTCGTCGACGTACAGGGTGTCCTTGTACGCGGGGTCCTTGACACCGGTCGAGGCCCACAGCGGACGCTGCTTGTTGGCCTGCGCCTTGTCCAGGGCCGCCCAGCGGTCCGACGAGAAGACCTCCTCGAACGCCTGGTAGGCGAGCCGGGCGTTGGCGAGAGCCGCCTTGCCCTTGAGCGCCTTGGCCTCCGGGGTGCCGACCGCGTCGAGCCGCTTGTCGATCTCGGAGTCCACGCGGGACACGAAGAACGAAGCCACCGAGTAGATCTTGGAGAGGTCCAGGCCCGCGGCCTTCGCCTTCTCCAGGCCCGCCAGGTAGGCGTCCATGACCTCGCGGTAGCGCTCCAGCGAGAAGATCAGCGTGACATTGACGCTGATGCCCTTGCCGATGACCTCGGTGATCGCCGGGAGACCGGCCTTCGTCGCCGGGATCTTGATGAGCGTGTTGGGCCGGTCCACCAGCCAGGCCAGCTGCTTGGCCTCGGCGACGGTGGCATCGGTGTGGTGGGCCAGGCGTGGGTCGACCTCGATGGAGACCCGGCCGTCCTGGCCGTCCGTGGCGTCGAAGACAGGACGCAGGATGTCCGCAGCGTCCCGTACATCGGCCGTCGTGATCATGCGGATGGCCTCGTCGACGGTGACCTTGCGGGTGGCGAGGTCGGTGAGCTGCTGCTCGTAACCGTCGCCGTGCGAGATCGCCTTCTGGAAGATCGACGGGTTGGTGGTGACGCCCACGATGTGCTGCTGATCGATCAGCTCGGCAAGGTTGCCCGAGGTGATCCGCTTGCGCGACAGGTCATCGAGCCAGATCGCCACGCCCTCGTCGGAGAGGCGCTTGAGTGCGTCTGTCATGAGAATTGCATCTCCTACTAGTCGTATAACGGCGTCAGCGTGCGGCGGCGGCGAGAGATTCCCGCGCGGCGGCGGCGACGTGCTCGCCCGTGAAACCGAACTCCCTGAAGAGGACCTTGGCGTCGGCCGAGGCACCGAAGTGCTCCAGCGAGACGATCCGGCCGGCGTCCCCGACGTACCGGTGCCAGGTCAGACCGATACCGGCCTCGACCGCGACCCGGGCCTTCACGGACGGCGGCAGAACGCTGTCCTTGTAAGCCTGGTCCTGCTCCTCGAACCACTCGACCGACGGCATCGAGACCACACGGGTCGGGATACCGGCGGCCTGGAGCTCCTCGCGCGCCTCGACGGCGAGGTGCACCTCGGAGCCCGTACCGATCAGGAGGACCTGGGGCGGCGTGTTCTGCCCTTCGGGCCCTTCGGCCTCGAAGAGCACGTAGCCGCCCTTGGCCGCGTCCTCGTTCGCCTCGTAGGTCGGCACGCCCTGGCGGGTCAGCGCCAGACCGTGCGGGGCTCCCTTGCCGAACACCTTGGTGTGGCGGCGCAGGATCTCGCGCCAGGCGATGGAGGTCTCGTTGGCGTCGGCCGGGCGGACGATGTTCAGGCCCGGGATGGCGCGCAGCGAGGCCAGGTGCTCCACCGGCTGGTGGGTCGGGCCGTCCTCGCCGAGACCGATCGAGTCGTGCGTCCACACGTACGTCACCGGCAGGTGCATCAGCGCGGACAGGCGTACGGCGTTGCGCATGTAGTCGGAGAAGACCAGGAAGGTGCCGCCGTAGATGCGGGTGTTGCCGTGCAGCGCGATGCCGTTCATGGCCGCGGCCATGGCGTGCTCGCGGATACCGAAGTGGATCGTGCGGCCGTACGGGTCCGCGCCGGGCAGCGGGTTGCCCGTCGGGAGGAACGACGACGTCTTGTCGATCGTGGTGTTGTTCGAGCCCGCGAGGTCGGCGGAGCCGCCCCAGAGCTCGGGGATGACCTCGCCGAGCTGCTGGAGCACCTTGCCGGAGGCGGCGCGGGTGGCGACGCTCTTGCCCGGCTCGAAGACCGGAAGCCTGTCCATCCAGTCCGCGGGCAGCTCGCCCGCGGAGATCCGGTCGAACTCGGCGGCGCGCTCCGGGTTGGCGGTGCGCCAGGCGGCGAACGCCTTCTCCCACTCGCCCTTGGCCTCGCGGCCGCGGTCCAGCGCCTCACGGGTGTGGGAGATGACCTCGTCGGAGACCTCGAAGGACTTCTCGGGGTCGAAGCCGAGGACCTTCTTCGTCGCGGCGACCTCTTCGTCACCGAGCGCAGATCCGTGCGAGGCCTCGGTGTTCTGGGCGTTCGGGGCGGGCCAGGCGATGATCGAGCGGGCCGCGATGAACGACGGACGCCCGGTCTCGGCCTTGGCGGCCTGCAGCGCCCTGTACAGACCCGCCGGGTCCAGGTCCCCGCTGGGCAGCTGGTCGACGCGCTGGACGTGCCAGCCGTACGCCTCGTACCGCTTCAGGGTGTCCTCGGAGACCGCGGTCTCCGTGTCGCCCTCGATGGAGATGTGGTTGTCGTCCCACAGCAGGACCAGGTTGCCGAGCTTCTGGTGCCCGGCCAGCGAGGACGCCTCCGCCGAGATGCCCTCCTGGAGGCAGCCGTCGCCGGCGACGACCCAGACCATGTGGTCGAACGGGGAGGTGCCGGGGGCCGCCTCCGGGTCGAACAGGCCACGCTCGTAGCGGGCGGCCATTGCCATGCCCACCGCGTTGGCGACGCCCTGGCCCAGCGGGCCCGTGGTCGTCTCGACGCCGGTGGTGTGGCCGTACTCCGGGTGACCGGGGGTCTTCGAGCCCCAGGTACGGAAAGCCTTGAGGTCATCGAGCTCCAGGCCGTAGCCGGCCAGGTAGAGCTGGATGTAGAGGGTCAGACTGCTGTGACCCGCAGAGAGCACGAACCGGTCGCGACCGGTCCACTCCGCGTCGGCGGGGTCGTGCCGCATCACCTTCTGGAAGAGGGTGTACGCGGCGGGAGCCAGGCTCATCGCGGTGCCCGGGTGGCCGTTTCCGACCTTCTGTACGGCGTCGGCGGCAAGGACGCGGACAGTGTCCACGGCCCGCTGGTCCAATTCGGTCCACTGGAGGTCTGTGGTGGTCGGCTTGGTGCTCACCCTGAGTCAGGGCTCCTCTCCACTGTTGTAAACCGGTGACTGGTTACCGCACCGGGCGTTGTCGAGCCTACCCCCGTCAGAACGCGCATTTTCCGGCTGCTTTCCAGGGTGCAGGCGGTCCGCGGAGTTCGCCTCCCGTATGAGCGCAACGGCTCACTTATGCGCTACTCCGATGAGCGTGCCCCCTTACTTCTGGGCCCTCCGATGAGCACGTCCCCCTACTCCTGCGCCCTCCGATGAGCGCGCCCTCCTACTTCTGCGCCACTCCGGTGAGCGAGACCCCCTGTGCGCCACTCCGATGAGCGCGTCCCTTACTTCTGCTTACTTCTGCGCCACTTCAACACGACCCCACCCCCGCGAAGGGCGGCCTGTCCCCAACGTCTACAGTGGTCTGGTTCGCGCAAGTCTTTACCGGGCCTTCACGCCCGGAGCTTGCTGGGATTTCTCTGTCAGGGGTGTGCGTGACGGCCGTCGAGTCCCGACCCGCAGGGGTCGCCTTGACTCCCAGCCCAAGGGGCCATCGCCCGTTCGGGGCCCGTGTCAAGGCATTCGTGGCACTGACCAAGCCCCGGATCATCGAGCTGCTGCTCATCACCACTGTTCCGGTGATGTTCCTGGCCGCTCAGGGTGTACCCGATCTGTGGCTCGTTCTCACTACCACCATCGGCGGATATCTCTCCGCGGGCGGTGCCAACGCGCTGAACATGTACATCGACCGCGACATCGACGCGTTGATGGACCGTACGTCGCAGCGTCCGCTGGTCACCGGAATGGTGAGCCCGCGTGAGTGCCTGGCCTTCGGCATCGCCCTCGCGGTGATCTCCACGGTCTGGTTCGGACTGCTGGTCAACTGGCTGTCGGCGGCGCTGTCGCTCGGTGCGCTGCTCTTCTACGTCGTCGTCTACACGATGCTGCTGAAGCGCCGCACCTCGCAGAACATCGTCTGGGGCGGCATCGCGGGCTGCATGCCGGTCCTCATCGGCTGGTCAGCCGTGACCGACTCGATGTCCTGGGCCGCGGTCATCCTCTTCGCCGTCATCTTCTTCTGGACGCCGCCGCACTACTGGCCGCTGTCGATGAAGGTGAAGGACGACTACGCCCGGGTCGGTGTCCCGATGCTCCCGGTCATTGCCTCCAACCGGGTGGTGGCACGCCAGATCGTCGTCTACAGCTGGGTGATGGTGGCGGTCTCGCTGTTGCTCACCCCGCTCGGTTACACCGGCTGGTTCTACACGGCGGTGGCACTGCTGACCGGTGGGTTCTGGCTCTGGGAGGCGCACGGCCTGCTCAACCGGGCCAAGGCCGGGGTGACCGGCGGGAAGCTCAAGGAGATGCGGCTGTTCCACTGGTCGATCACCTATGTCTCGCTGCTCTTCGTCGCCGTGGCGGTCGACCCCTTCCTCAGGTAGTCCCGCTCCCTCGATTCCTGCCGACGGGCGGGGCACGTGGCCCATGCCACGTGTCCCGCCCGTCGCACGTTGATCTACCCGTCGGTAGCATCTTGAGCATGGCAGAGACGGCAGAGACCCAGGTGGAGAGCGGCAAGCAGGCGGCCCGCGCGGAGCGCAGGGCGGCGAAGCTCGCCAAGCAGATCGGCGCCTTCTCCAAGGCACACGGCGGTGCGGAGGGACAGCTCGCCTACATCGGGCAGATGGGCACCCGCATCGTTCTCGTGGGCGAGGACGGCGGCTGGGGCGATCTGGTCGCCCCGTCGTACGCGATCGCCGAGAGCGCCACTCGGAAGGCCGGGATCACGATGCACGAGTCCTTCGACGGGGAGTTCGCCGCGAAGGTCCACACCGGCCCGTACGAGTGGACCCGGATGGCCGGCATCCAGATCGGCGGCCCGTCCGACAAGGGCTGAGCCCGAGCGGGCGGAACGGACCGAGGCCGGTCGGACAACTGTCCGACCGGCCTCGATGCTGTCGTGCCGCCCTTCGGCCCCGTACCGGCTCACCCGCCGGTGCGGTGGCACTCCGGACCACCGAGCCGGACCGGGTCCGCCGGCGCCTGCATCCCCTTGTCGCTCGGGTGCAGATGGTCGCCCCCGTCGAACGTCGGCAGGATCCGCTCCGGGTCGTACGGACTGCGCAGTACCTCAACCGCGGCGGCGAGGGCCACGACCGCGATCACGGCGCGGTGCGGTGCGCTGCGCCGCTCACCGGAAGTTCCGCAGCGTGACGGATTCCCCGGAGCGGAGGTCGACGTCGTGCGAGATGCCGCCCGCCCTCACCGTCGTCCTGCGCCCGCCGACACTGCGGACGGTGGCCTCGCGGACCCTGCCGTCGCGCCAGCTCAGGTCGACGACGAAACCGCCGCGCGCCCCGATGCCGGTGACCGAGCCGGAGCGCGCCCAGGCGGCGGGCAGCGCGGGGAGCAGTTCGATGTGCCCGGGGCGCGAGTAGAGCAGCATCTCGATCATGGCGGCGGGAGTACCGAAGTTGGACTCGATCTGGAAGATCCCGCGGCCTTTCCCGGTCTCGTAGATGTCGAACAGATTCATCGCGCTGCCGTTGCTGCCGTCGACGGACGGCCGCAGATTGGTGACCACCAGCTGATACGCGTTCTCCGCGTGCTTCAGTCGCGCCCAGCACAGGGACCGCCAGGCGTTCGCCCAGCCGAAGTTCTCCATCCCACGCGCGATGAGGAGTTCGGTCGCGCCCTTCACCAGCGCCGCGGGCGAGGCGTCGGGGCGGATACGGTCGCCCGGGAACAGGCCCACCAGCGGGGAGAGGTGGCGGTGAGTGGTCTCGCCGAGGTTGTCCGGGGACATCCACTCCTGGAGCCAGCCGGTCTTCGGGCTGACCTCGGGCATGTACAGCCGCTCCTGGAGCCCGGCGACGGTCTTGCTGTACGCGGCGTTCCTGCCGAGCAGCGCACTGGCCTCGCGGTAGTGCGCGAAGAGGTCCCGCACCAGTTCCTGGGCGTAGGTGATGCCCTTCGCGTCCTGGGGGCCGTGCTCCGGCGACCAGTCCTTGTCGGCGACGAGGACCTCACGTTCCTTGCCGGTGTCCGCGTCGGTGACCGTCATGGTCAGCAGCCGGGTCTCCCAGAACTCGCAGGCGCCCTGGAGGAGCGGGTAGATCTTCGCGAGATGCTGCCGGTCCTGGGTGTACTCGTAGTGCTCCCACAGGGTGTTGCAGAGCCAGGCATTGCCCGACGGATGCCACCACCAGCCCAGGCCGCCGTAGATGTTCGTGGAGTACGCCACGGTCCAGCCGGCGATCTTGCCCGATGAGTTGCGGAACCGGTTGCGTGGATCGTTGAACAGGCTCTGGGTGAGTTCCGTCCAGACCGGGAGCTGGGAGAGGCAGTAGTCGGTGAACGCGCCGAAGTTGCGGGAGAGCGCGGTGCGGTCGGCCATCCAGTAGTTCATCTGGATGTTGATGTCGGTGTGGTAATCACCCATCCAGTCCGGGTCGTTGCCGTCCAGCCACGGTCCCTGGAGGGCGACCGGAAGGCCGCCCCGGGAGCTGCTGATCATCAGATAGCGGCCGAACTGGAGGTACAGCGCCTCGAACTCCGGGTCGGGCTCGTCCTGCTGGGTCCGTGCCTTCAGCCGCTCCCAGGTGTCGAGCGCCCGCTGCTCGGCCGTGGAAGGGCCCAGCGAGATCTGCATGCCGTCGAACTGGTCGCGGTAGTCGGCCACATGGGTGTGCAGCAGTGTGGTGGGTGAATGGCGTACGGCGTTGCCCACCTTGGTCCTGGCGAGTGCGGCCGGGTCGAGGTCCGGGTCCCGGTAGCCGGCCTGCGCGTCGGGGGAGTAGTTCGTACCACCACTGATCACGACCGTCAGATCCGCGCACCGGGTGAAGACGATCTTCGAGCCCTGGGTGGTGACCGATCCGCTCATGCTGTGCGCGGTGACCGCGGCGCCGTAACGGAGCCCGTTGGCGAACTCGGCGCCGAAAGAAAGGCTGTCGTGCGCGCCGTCCGCCGATGTCGTCTCGTCGTGCGTGCCGTCGAGCGAGACGGTGCCGGTGTAGTGACCGCCACCGCGCTGGGAGAACTGCACGACGATCACGTCGTCCGGCTGACTTGCGAAGACGCGGCGCTCGAAGGACACACCCGAGCGGATGTAGCTGGAGGTGACCAGGCCCTGGGCGAGATCGAGCTCGCGGCGGTAGCTGTTGACCGTGCCGAGATCGTGCTCCGGGATGTCGACCGTCACGTGCGCCAGCTGGGTGAGGCTGCCGAAATCGGCCCGCCCGTACGGGAATTGCCCGTCCTGCTCCAGTACGTCATTGATCCCGCCGGTCCACATGGTGGCGTCGGAGACGAAGAGCAGTTCGTGCGAGGGGTCGTTGCCGACGAGAGCGCCGAGCCGGCCGTTGCCGACCGGCAGTGCCCGCTCCAGCATCGTCTTCTCGCCGGCCGGTGCGCGGTACCACATCCGCGTCGTCGAACCCTGGCCCTCGGCAAGCATCGGGGACGTGGTGGGGCGCTTCGGCGGGGCGGTGGCGGCGAAGGCGGGGAGGCCGCCGAGAGCGGTGAACGATCCGACGGCGGCGGCGAGCGAGAGCACGCGACGGCGGCTGGTGCTGGTGCTGGGCTGCGCAGGGGTGTGCGGATGCTGGTCGTTCACGGGACTACTCCATTCCTGCGGACATGGTGGAGGACGCGGTACGGCGTCGGGGGATCCGGGCGGGAGCGCGGGCAGGGTCAGCACGGGACGGGGGCGCGCCGATCGGGACGCGCCCCCGACTGCGGTTGTGCGACGGGGCTACCGGAGCGGAACGTCGATCTTGTCGATGTCGGGTGAGTAGCCCGTACCGCTGTCGAAGGTGACGGTGTTGCTGCCCGCCTTCAGCGTGACCGGCACGCTGATCGTGTCGGCCGCACCCCAGCCACCGGTGGACGGGAAGGCTGTCGCGACAGGCGCCTTGCCGTTTGCCGACACGCCGATCGACCGCGGATCACCCGACGTGTAGGCGACGTTGATCAGGTAGCGGCCGGCCTGCTTGACGACGACCTGCGTGAACTGGAGCGTGCCGCCCAGATACAGGTTGCCGACCTTCTTCGTGCCCGAGCACTCGGCGCAGTCGGCGACGGACGCGGAACCGGTCAGGACGTTGTCCGGGGACTCCGCCTCGTACGCCGTCGTCTTCAGCGCGGGACCCTGCGGGGTGACGGTGAACAGACGCGAGCCGTGGGCCGGCAGGGCCTGGGTGATGCCGTCCTTGTACCGGCCGAGGTTCTCGCTGTTCCACACGTCACGTACGGACGCCTGGCCCGTGAAGCCGAGGGCCGACCAGTCGGCGGTCACCGGGGAGGCGGAGTCACCCTGGTTGAACAGGGCGACGGTGTAGCTGCCGTCGGGGTTCTCGGACGCCCAGACCTGCTCGTCACCGACCGAGGTGACGGGCTTGGCGGGCTTCCCCGGCTGCTGGTTGATCTTCAGCACGTCGCGGTTGGTCATCAGCGACAGGCCGTAGTCGTCGATCCGGGTGAGGTCGTCCCCGCTGAACAGCGGCGACTTGGCGATCGCCCACAGGGTCATGTAACTCTGCCGCTCGGCCTTGGTCAGGCCGCTCATGGCGGCGCTCCCGACATTGATCGAGTCGAGGTCGTTCCAGCCGCCGGGACCGGCGTACCGCGTCCACCCGGGGGTGTCACGCCACCGGTCCTCGACGGAGTTCTCCCACGACACCAGCGTGTTGCAGTAGCACTCGACATCCGTGTCGACGCGCCATCCGTTGGACGTGGCCTTCCAGTCCTTGGCGTAGTTGATGTCGAGCGACCAGGAGATCTCCAGATGGATGGGCCGTCCGGTGCTCTTGATGGCCTTCTGCCAGGCCGCGACGTCCGCGCGGTTGTCGTAGTTGTCGCCGCTCTTGAAGGACCCCGGACCCACGCCGTCGAGCTTGAGGAAGTCGTAGCCCCAGTCGGCGATGAGCCGCGCCTGCGAGTCGATGTACTTCTGGGCGCACGGCTTCGAGAAGTCGATCTTGTACGAGCTGTCCCAGCCGTTGGTCGTCCGCAGATCGCTGTAGACGATGTCACCGGTGGTGCAGTTGTCGGTGTTCCAGATGGGCAGCTTGCCCTCGCCGTATCCCTCTTTCTCCAGACCGACGGGCAGATAGATGCCGGCCTTGAGGCCCTTGCCGTGGATACGGTCGGCGACCGCCTTCATCCCGCTCGGGAAGCGTGCCTTGTCGGCCTTCTGGCGCCCGTACGCGTCGAACTCCGGCGTCCAGTCCCAGCCGCGCCACCAGCCGGCGTCGATGTTGATGTACTCGTAGCCGTACTTCTTGAGCTTGGAGGCCAGGGCGTCCGTCTGCTTGTTGACGTTGGCTTCGGTGAGATAGCTGTAGTTGCCGTCGGGATTGATTCCCGGGTACGAGGTGGTCTGGAGGCTCCAGCTGCTCCAGCCCATGTACGGCTTCTGGGCCGGGCCGTCCTCAACGGGGCCGGCTGCGTCGGCCACAGCGGTGGTGATGATGGGGGTTGTGGACGGTGCGGCCTGCGCCGTCGGCACGGCGACGGCCAGGCCGGCTGTGATTGCGAGTACCAGCGCGGAGCGCAGGGATCTTGCGGCGGGGCGGGTGGGTGACCGCATGGGAGGGGACCTCTTTGCTTTCTCGGCGAAAGGGAAGGGGATTCGGCGGTGGTGCGGTGTTCCGGGTGCGGGCCGGGCCGTTCGCTACTTGCCCGAGCCGATGGCCGGCCGCTGATGAACTGGCGCTGGAGCGCGAAATGCACGAGCAGCGTCGAGATCGCGCTCATCAGCGCGCAGACCGCGATGAGGTCGGGATCGGTGAGTACTGGCCCTGGAGGTTGGCGGGCGCGGAGGTGACCGGGCGCTTGTCGCCGGTCTCGATCAGGGCGAGCGATGAGGAGAAGTCGTTGTGGATCCGGATCGATTCGAGGGTGGCGAGCGCCGCGAACGCGGGGCGGCACAGCGGCAGCGCGATCCGGAAGAACCGGCGCCGTGCGGGGCGCCGTCGACCAGCGCCGCCTCCGTGGTCTCCCTCGGATCCGAAGGTCACCGTCCTCGGGGCCGACGAAGGGCCGCCGCAGGCCGTCAGCAGGTGTGCGGCCGGTGCCGCCGCGCCGATTCCGGGCGTGCCGCGCACCACTCAACGGCGGCTGTGACCGGTGCGGGCGAGGTGCGGCTCTGCGTCGTCATTACTGCTCCTCATACGTGTTCTGTACCGATGAAGGACTGGATCGCGGTGGCCGCGGCCCCGCGCGCCCATACCTCGAAGGGGAGCGGGCGGGTCATCACGTCGCACTGGGCGGCGGTGCCGAAGGCGGCCGCGGCGAAGGTGTCGCGGATCTGCTCGGCGAACAGGTCGTACGCCGCCAGGCCCTCGCCCGAGATGATCACCCGCTGGGGTCCCAGGACATTGACGACGGCCCCGATGGCGCGGCCGATCGCCTCCCCGGCCCTGGCATACACCTCCCGGGCCCCGGGGTCGCCCCGGTGCGCGAGCCGCAGCGCCTCGGCGGAGTCGGTGACCGGCAGCCCGGTCACCTCGGCCACCCGGCGGATGATCGCGGCGTCACCCGCGATGGCTTCCACGCACCCGGTGTTGCCGCAGTGGCACGGCGGCCCCTGCGGGTCGATGGACAGATGCCCGATCTCGCCGGCCACCCCGTGCGCACCGGAGACCACCCTGCCGTGCACCACGAGGCCGCAGCCGATGCCCGCGCCGACGGTCACCAGCGCGAAGTCCGGCACCCCCACGCCGGCCCCGAACCACTGCTCGGCCACCGTCAGTGCCCGGACGTCGTTGTCGACCGTGACCGGCAGGCCCGTCACGGTCTGTGCCAGCTCGACGAGCGGAACATCGCGCCAGTCCAGGAACGGTGAGTAGCGGACCACTCCGGCGGCGCGGTCCACATCTCCGGACACCGCGAGACCCATGCCGCTCACCCGCACCCCGAACCCTTCGGCCTCCGTGAGGAGTTCCTGCACGAGTGCGGCGGTCGAGGCGAGCACGGCACCGGGATCACGGGTGGTGATCCGGACGTGCCGGGCGACCCGGATGCGGCAGCACAGGTCGGTCAGTACCGCGATGATCTCGTCCCCGGTGACCTTGACCCCGATGAACAGTGCGCGGCCGCCGTCCACCCGTACGAGGTTGGCGGGCCGTCCGAGCGACGGCGGCGCCTCCTCGTCCACCCCCTCGACGAGATAGCCCGCTGCCATCAGCGGCCGTACGGCCTTGGTGACCGCGGCCGGTGACAGACCGGTCCGACGGCCGATCTCGGCACGGGTGAGAGGGCCGTGCGAGAGCGTGGTGGTGAAGACCAGGGAAGCGGCCGGAGTCGGGACCGGGACTGCCTCCGCACCAGGGGACGAGTGCATGGCCGAAACGTAGAGGGCGTTGTTTTCTGCTGTCAATGAAAGAAGCAGGCTCTTTCGAAATCTCAACTCCGCATGAGAGATCCATGCAAATCGCATGCTGAGACGTGGAGCTGACGTTTGATCAGAGGTGGAGTTGGCGGCCCGCTGCCTTCGTGGCGCAACCTGAACGCGAGGATCGATGTCTGCGGTCGCGGTGACGAACCGCCCGTCGACGGCGGACCGCGGTACGGACCCCCTCGCTGCGGGTGCGCTTCGCCGACGGCGCCCGCGCCTTCGGATGGAAGGTCACCGGTCGCCGGTCACCGCGTGCGCGGGCCGGCGCCGGGCTGGGCGGGCGTGGCGGCGCATCCGGTCCGGATGCCCTGAGGGGATCAAGTTTTATTTAATTAGTAATAAATATTGACGGGAGTCGGGCGAGACCGCCACAGTCCTGTCCATGGCGCCGCCCCTTGATCTCCGGAGGCCGGACGCCGGACATCCCCAACTCCTGGGAGAACCAGTTGATTTCGCAAGGTGCAAGGATGACGCCTGCCCGGCGCGCCGCGGCCGCCGTGGGTGCGGCCGTACTGCTCGCCGTGTCGGCGCCGGCCGCACACGCCGACCAGCGGCCCGCCCAGGGCGCGCCGCCGTACTACGACAGCGGCCTCGCGCCGACCCCGTACATGGGGTGGAACACCTACTACGGTCTGGGCGCCCCGACGGAGGACCAGGTCAGGGGAGTCGCCGACTACCTGGTCGGCAGCGGTCTCAAGAGCAGCGGTTACGACATCGTCTGGCTGGACGGCGGATGGCAGGCCGACGATCCGCGGGACGGTCAGGGGCGGCTGGTCGCGCACCCGGACCGGTTCCCCTCCGGCATCCCCGCCCTGGTGGACTATCTGCACCGGCGCGGACTGCGCGCCGGTATCTACACCGACGCCGGGACCTACGACGGCGGCAGGACGTGCGGCCTCGGCAGTCGCGGCCACTACCGGGAGGACGCCGAGCAGTTCGCCGGCTGGAAGGTCGATGCGATCAAGGTCGACTTCCTCTGCGGGATCACCGAGAAGGCCGATCCGGGGCCCGCGTTCAAGGAGTTCAGCGATGCCGTCGCCAAGTCCGGCCGACGCATGCTGCTCAATCTCTGCAACCCGCTGACCGACGACTGGGGCCTGCCGCACACACCGGCGCAGGACGCCCACAACGCCTATGTGTACGGTCCGGCGACCGGTGACTCCTGGCGTACCGGCACCGACATCGCCTGGGGCACCCCGACCGCCGGTCAGTGGCCCAACATCCTGCGCAGCATGGACGCCAACGCCTGGCACCCGGAGGCGCAGGGGCCGGGCCACTACAACGACCCCGACTACCTGATCCCGATGCGCAAGCTGACGGACGGCTCGTACGAGCTGACCGCCGAGGAGTCCACCACCCAGCTGGTGATGTGGGCCGAGATGGGCTCTCCGCTGGTCATCGGCTCGGACCCGCGCACCCTGCCCAGGCAGATGATCGACACCTTGCGCAACCCGGAGATCATCGCGGTCGACCAGGACCCCCTGGCGATCCAGGGCGTGCGCGTCGCGACCGACGCCACCGGCGATGTCTACAGCAAGGTGCTGAAGGGCTCCGGCAAGCGGGCGGTGGTGCTCCTCAACCGCTCCGACCGGGCCGCCGAGCGCACCGTGAGCTTCGCCGACACCGGACTGGGCGGCCCGGTCGGGGTGCGGGACCTGCGGGCCAGGAAGGGCCGCGGCACGCACACCGGTTCGTACACCGTGGAGGTGCCCGCGCACGGCACCGCCTTCCTCGCGCTGAGCGGCCGGGACGAGGCCCCGGGCACCTCGCTGGGCACCCGGTCCGACGCGAGCCCCGCACTGGTGCGCGACGGCGACCGGCTGAGCGTGTTCACCCGGGGTGCGGACGGTTCGCTGCGGCAGCTCAGCGGGCGCGACGGGCACTGGAACGCGGGGACCACCGTCCTCGGCGGGCCGACGCACGGCAGGATCGTGGGGGCGCCCGCCGCGTACTCGGCCGGGCCCGGCCGGATCGACGTCTTCGCCCGGGGCACGGATGACGCCGCCTACCGGATCTCCTACGCCGACGGCCGCTGGGGCCGGTGGCAGAAGCTCGGCGGCGCGCTCGCCGACACCCCGGCCGCCGCTTACGACAGCTCGGGTCACTGGACCCTCTTCGCCCGGGGCACGGACGGGCGGATCCACACCCGCGGGGCCGCGACCGGCTGGACCGCGTTCCAGGGCCCGGAGGGCTCGGCGCTGTACGGGCGGCCCTCGGCCGTCACCGATGCGGCGGGGCGTACGCATCTGGCTGTCCGCACCGACGACGACTCGGTGCGCACCCGGGTGCGGGAGGCGTCCGGAACCTGGTCGGACTGGACCTCGCTGGGCGGCACCGTGAGCGGCAGCCCCACGCTCGTCGCCACCGGGGACCAGGTGCGGCTCTATGCCCGCTCCGGTGACTACACCCTGTGGCAGCGCACTTATGCCACCGTCGGCGGCTGGGGCGACTGGTCCCGGCAGAACACCTTCGCCAGCGGGGCCTTCGACGGGGAACTGGGCGCCGTGGCAGGGACCGACGGCGGAGTGCTGACGGCCTTCCGCGGTGTCGCCGGGCTCGTCCGCCAGGGCGCGATCTGAGCGAGGGCGAGGCCTGATGCAGGTCCGGTCCGAGCAAGAAAAAATAAATTAGTAATTAATCTTGACGGTGGCCCAGTGCCCCGTCAGTCTGTATCAGCCGGACGAGGGCCCGGCCGTCAGGGGGCCGGGCCCCGTTCCGTGGGCGCACAGGGAGACCCATGAACACCACAGCACAGAGTCGCCGCACCTTCCTCGCCGGTGCCGCGGCCGTCGGCGCCGCCGCGTTGACCAGCGGCTGCGTGGCCTCGTCGTCGAGCGGCGGAAAGGGGAGTTCGGGCGGAGCGGTCACCCTGCAGTCCAACCTCTCCTCACCGCAGGCCAAGTCGGCGATGCAGGAGGTGATCGACGCCTTCAACAAGCGGGGCGGAGCACGCGGCTCGCTCAACACCGTCGCCTCGGAGACCTTCCGTACGCAGCTGCCGACCTACCTCACCTCGGCCAACCCGCCGGACCTCTACACCTGGTACCCGGGATCGGTGGCGGAGTCGTACGCCAAGAAGAACCTGCTGCTCGACGTCAGCGACATCTGGGAGAAGCCCGAGCTCGCCGGCTACTCGGACGCGCTGAAGAAGCTGTGCACCGACTCCGCGGGCAAGAAGGTCTTCGTCCCGACCACCTACTACTGGTGGGGCGTCTTCTACCGCAAGTCCAACTTCGCCAAGTGGGGCGTCAAGGAGCCCAGCACCTGGGACGAGTTCCTCGACCTGTGCGACAAGCTCAAGAGCAAGGGCGTCGCCCCGATCGGCCTCGGCGCAGGCGGCAACACCCCCTGGGTGGCCTCCTCCTGGTTCGACTACCTCAACATCCGCATCAACGGGGCCGCCTACCACCGCGACCTGCTGGCCGGAAAGCACCGCTTCGACGACCCCGAGGTCCGCAAGGTCTTCGACCGGTGGAGCGAGGCACTGCCCTACTTCGACCCCAACGGGACCGCGCTGCCCTTCCAGGACGCGACCACCGCACTGCTCCAGGGCCGCACCGGCATGATGCTCATCGGCACCTTCTTCGCCGACGCCGCCCCCAAGGACCAGCTCGGCGACATCGACTTCTTCCGGTTCCCCGTCATCGACCCGAAGGTACCGCTCGCCGAAGAGGCCCCGACCGACGGCTACTTCGCCAGCGCCCGGACCGGCCGCAAGGACGAGACCAAGGAACTGCTGCGCTACCTCGCCGGCGCCGAGGCCCAGGAGATCTACCTCAAGGGCTCCTCCGGCACCTCGCTGCCCACCCACCCGGACGCGAAGGACAGCGGAACCCCGCTGGTCATCAAGGGCCGCAAGCTGATCGAGAGCGCCGCGGACGTCACGCAGTTCTTCAACCGCGACTCCAGCGACGCCCTCGCCCCCACTGCCGACACCGCACTCACCCGCTTCCTGGCCAAGCCCAAGGAGATCGGTTCGATCCTCACCACCTGGCAGCGGGACGCGCAGAAGATCTGGAGCCAGTGACATGGCGGTACTCACCGCAGCACGGAAGGAGACCCGGGAGCACACCGCGGGCCGGCCTCCGGCCCGCAAGCGGGCGACCCGGGTCCCGCCCGTCGTCCTGGCATTCGTCCTGGTGCCGCTGCTCGCCGAGGCGTTCTGGGTGTTCTGGCCGGCGCTCCAGGGCTTCTACCTCTCGTTCACCAAGTGGGACGGGGTCTCCGCCCCGGAGTTCGTCGGACTGGCCAACTTCCGCGAGATGTTCGGCGACGCCGTCTTCCGGACCGCCGCCCTGGACACCGTCATCTGGCTGCTCCTCTTCGGGGGTCTCTCGGCCGCCCTCGGCCTCGGCGCGGCGCTCCTGCTCCAGCAGGAGCGCCGGGGCGTCGGCTTCTACCGGGCCGCGCTCTTCCTGCCCGTGGTGTTCTCGCTCGTCGCCACCGCGCTGGTCTGGCAGGCGATGTACCAGCCGGACGGGCTGATCAACAAGACCCTCGAAGCGGTCGGGCTCTCCGGCCTCACCCACGCCTGGCTCGCCGACCAGGACACCGCCCTGTACGCCGTGATCGTGCCCGCGCTGTGGCGCCAGATCGGCTATGTGATGGTGCTGTACCTGGCCGGCCTCAAGGGCATCGACCCGGTGCTCTACGAAGCGGCGAAGGTGGACGGCGCCACCCGCCTGCAGCAGTTCCGCCACATCACCCTGCCGCAGCTCAGCAGTGTCAACGCCGTCGTCCTGTCGGTGATCGTCATCGACTCGCTGCGCTCCTTCGACGTCGTGTGGGCGCTCACCCGCGGCGGCCCGTACCACTCCTCCGAACTCCTCAGCACCTACATGTACTCCACCGCCTTCCAGTCGCTGCGACTGGGCTACGGCTCCGCCCTCGCGGTCGTGATCTTCGTACTCGCCTTCGGCGTGATCGCGTCCTACCTCGTCCGCGCCTTCCGGGAGGCCGACGCATGACCGCCGCCCACGCCCCGACGCCGCGCACGGATCCGCAGGACACCGCCCCGGCCGTGCCGCGCGAACGACGCCGGATCTGGGGCACCGCCGGATTCCACATCGGCGCCGGACTGCTCTCCGCGCTGTGGCTGCTGCCCATCGCGCTGGTCCTGGTCACCAGCGTCCGGTCCTTCGACGACGTCGCCGCCCACGGAGTCGGCAGCCTGCCGCACTCCTTCACCCTGGACGGCTTCCGCCAGGCCTGGGTCGACGGCGGACAGCAGCGCGCCCTGATCAACAGCCTCCTGGTCACCGTGCCGACGGTGCTGCTGTCGCTGCTGCTCGCCTCGACGGCCGCCTTCGCGCTCAGCCGCTACGACGTACCGCTGCGCCGTACCCTCCTGCTGCTGATGCTCGGCGGGAACCTGCTGCCCCCGCAGATCCTGCTGGTCCCCGTCTCCAAACTCAGTGAGCTGCTGGGCCTGTACGACTCGCTGTACGCCCTCATCGGCGTCCAGGTCGGCTTCGGTATCGGCTTCTACGTCTTCGTGCTGCACGGCTTCATGCGGTCCATCCCGCCGGAGATCCAGCAGGCCGCGGTCATCGACGGCGCCGGACCCTGGCAGATCTACACCCGGATCATCCTGCCGCTCGCCAAGCCGGCCATGGCCGCGCTCAGCGCCCTGTCGTTCACCTGGATCTTCAACGATCTGCTGTGGGCCATCACCGTGCTGCGCACCGACAGCCAGATGCCCATCACCGCCTCGCTCATCGGACTCCAGGGCCAGTACGTCTCCATGTGGAACGTCATCGCGGCCGGTTCCGTCATCGCCGCGGCCCCGACCGTCGTCGTATTCCTCAAATTCCAGCGCCACTTCGTGGCCGGACTCAATCTGGGAGCAGTGAAGTGAGCCCGCACGACCGGTGGCTGTTGCGCACCGAGAACACCACCTACGCGGTACGGATCGCGGGCGGGGGCCGCTGGGCCGAACTCGTCGCCTGGGGTCCGCACGGCGTCGAGACGGGCGAGTCCCCCTTCGACCGGCCGCACCGCACCCACTTCATCACCCCCGCCGACGCCGCCCCCGCCGAGTACCTCCCGTACGGGCTGCGCCCCTTCACCGGCGCCGAACTCGTCGCCCGGCGCCCGGGGCAGGAGCGCGGCACCTGGTGGACCTTCGACTCCGCCACCCGGGACGGCGACCGGGCGCTCCGCCTCGACTTCACCGACGAGTCGCAGGGACTGCGCGCGGTCCTCTGCTACGAGACCGTGCCCGGCACCGATGTGATCCTGCGCTGGACGGAGCTGAGCTGCACCGGCGAGGAGGAACTGCGGCTGGAACGCATCGACTCCGCGGCCGTCACCGTCCCCGTCACGGACGGCGCCCGGCTCACCTACCTCACCGGCCAGTGGTCCCAGGAATTCACCCGCACCCAGCTCGAACTCACCCGTGGCCGCTTCGAGATGGCCTCCACGCAGGGCGTCCCCGGCCACGCCTACGCGCCCTGGCTCGCCGTCCAGGACGCCGCAGCCCCGGACGGGGGCGACACCCCGACGTACGGCGTCGCACTGGAGTGGTCGGGCAACTGGCACCTGACAGTTGATGCCGAACCGGGCGGCGCGGTACGGGTCGCGGCCGGCCGGGTGCCCCACGAGGGCGCCGTCCGGCTCGCCCCCGGCACCACCCTCACCACCCCCCGGCTGGCCTGCGCGTTCAGCCCGGAGGGCCTC
This sequence comes from Streptomyces sp. NPDC058239, assembly GCF_042882185.1. Classification (NCBI taxonomy): domain Bacteria; kingdom Bacillati; phylum Actinomycetota; class Actinomycetes; order Kitasatosporales; family Streptomycetaceae; genus Streptomyces; species Streptomyces sp. NPDC058239. Next base: position 162,077 of record NZ_JBHVWS010000001.1, on the reverse strand, counting down.
GACGGCCTGGCCCGGGTCTGGCACCGCTTCGAGCGCCGGCTCAGCGGCGAGCGGATGAACCGGACCCGCAAGGTCCTCTACAACTCCTGGGAGGCGACCGGCTTCGACGTCGACGCCGCCGGCCAGCTCGAACTCGCCCGGATCGCGGCGGACATGGGCGCCGAGCTCTTCGTCGTCGACGACGGCTGGTTCACCGGCCGGCACGACGAGACCGGCGGCCTCGGCGACTGGCACCCCGACCCGGCGAACTTCCCCGACGGCTTCGACCACTTCATCGACGAGGTCCGCGCCACCGGCATGGACTTCGGCCTGTGGGTCGAACCCGAGGCGATCAGCCCGGCGTCCCGGCTGTACGCCGAACACCCGGAGTGGGTCTACCGGATCGACGGCCGCCCCGCCACGCTGGTGCGCGAGCAGCTGCTCCTCGACCTCGGCCGCGCGGACGTCCAGGACTTCGTCATCGCCACCCTCGACCGGCTCCTCGGCGACCACGCCGTCAGCTACCTCAAGTGGGACATGAACCGCCCGCCCACCGAACGCGGCCGGCCGGGCGGCGGCCCCGTCGAGGAACAGGACCTGGACGCCGCCCACGTCGCCGGATACCTGCGCGTGCTCGACCATCTGCGCGACCGCCATCCGCACGTCACCGTCGAGGGCTGTGCCGGGGGCGGCGGCCGCATCGAACACGCCACCCTCGCCCGTACGGACGTGGTGTGGCCCAGCGACAACACCGCCCCGCTGGACCGCCTCGCCATCCAGTACGGCTATCTGCACGCACACGCCCCGCACACCATGAGCTCCTGGGTCACCGACTCGCCCGGCGTCTTCGACCCCCGGCCCCGCTCCCTCGGCTTCCGCTTCGTCACCGCCATGGCCGGGGTCCTGGGCATCGGCGCCGACATCCGCACCTGGTCCGCCGGACAGCGCACCGAAGCGGCCGGGTGGGTGAGCCGCTACAAGGAGATCCGCGACCTCCTCCACCACGGCGAGGTCCGGCTGCTGGGCACCCCGGCCGACGCCACCTGCGGCATCCAGTACGAGGAGGAGGGCGGCACACGCATCGCCGTCACCGCCTGGAACACCGGACGTCTGGACGGGGCGCCGCTCGTCCCCGGCCGTGCCGCCCGGCTGCGGCTGCGCGGCCTGGACCCGGCCGCCCGCTACACCGATCAGCGGACCGAGGCCGTCCACAGCGGCGCCCATCTGCTGCACTACGGACTGCCGTTCGCCTGGACCGCGCAGTACGACGCTGAACTCGTCGTCCTGATCAGGCAGTAGCCACGGACCAGTGGTCACCGTTCAGTGGCCACCCGCCTGACATGCCGTCACTAGAGTCGCCGACAAGCCGGCAACACGTAGGAACCCCGAGGAGTCGACCCGCCCCATGAACCAGAACCCCCGCTTCGCAGACAAGGTGGCCGTCGTCACCGGAGCCGCCTCGGGCATCGGCGCGGCCACCGCCGAACGGCTCGCCGCGGAGGGCGCCGCGGTGATCCTCGCGGACATCGCGGAAGGCCCCGGCGAGAGCGTCGCCGAGGGCATCCGCGCCGGGGGCGGCCGGGCCCTCTTCGTCCGTACGGACGTCTCCGACGAGGCCGACTGGCAGCGGGCCGTGGCCGCGGCGCACACCTTCGGACCCGTCGGCGTCCTGGTGAGCAACGCCTACACGGTCGACGTCACCCCCGCCCACGAGATGACCGTCGCCTCCTGGGAGCGCCAGCTCGCGGTGAACCTCACCGGAAGCTTCCTCGGCTTCCGGGCGGTCCTGCGCGACCTGCGCGAACACCGCGGCGCCGCGGTGCTGACCTCCTCGGTCCACGCCCACAAGGGCATCCCCGGACACCCCGCCTACGCGGCGTCCAAGGGCGCGCTGCTCTCCCTGTGCGGACAGCTCGCGGTGGAGTACGGACCCGAGGTGCGGGTCAATGCCGTGCTGCCCGGACCCATCCTCACCGCGGCCTGGGACCGGGTCGCGGAGGAGGACCGCCGAAAGAGCGTCACCGAGACCGCCGCGGGCCGGTTCGGCACCCCGCAGGAGGCGGCGGCGGCCATCGCGTTCCTCGCCGCCGACGAAGCGTCCTACATCACCGGAACGAGCCTGGTCGTGGACGGCGGCTGGTCCGTCGTCAAGGCTTCGGCCTGAGCGCCGCCGTACCCATCGCACAGCAGAAAGGCACACAGACATGACGCCATACGCGCGCCGCGGAGTGCACGGCCAGACCGTGGAGACTCTTGCGCGCCGGGTCCTGAGCGGCGAGATCCCCGAAGGGGCGACACTCGACCTCGTGGCGCTCCAGGGCGAACTTGACGTCAGCCTGACCGCCCTGCGGGAGTCCCTGAAGGTCCTCGCGGCCAAGGGGATGGTCGACGCGCGCCAGAAGCGCGGCACCTTCGTCAGAGCCCGCTCCGACTGGAATCTGCTCGATGCGGACGTGCTGCGCTGGCAGTTCGCGGGCGGCCCCGAATCCGGCGCCGACCTGGCGCTGCTGCGCAACCTCGGCGAGGTCCGCGGCATCATCGAGCCGGCCGCCGTCCGGCTGGCCGCCGAACGCCGCACCGACACCGACCTCGACGCACTCGAAGCGGCCCTCACCGCGATGGGCGAGCAGGAGGGCGGCGCGGCCCACGCGGTCGAGGCGGACCTCGCCTTCCACCGCGCGCTCCTCGCGGCCACCCACAACGAACTGCTGGAACGCATGGAGATGGTCATCGAGTCCGGCCTCGCGCACCGCGACGAGATCGTGCACAGCTCGCTGCACGGCGAGGACCCCGTACCCAGTCACCGTGCCGTCCTGGACGCCGTGCGGGCGCAGGACCCGGCCGCCGCTGAACGCGCCATGCGTGCCCTGCTCGACCAGGCCGTACGCGACCTCGACCGGGTCCACGGCACCGGCGCGGCCACCGACGAGGGGACCGGGACCCGGTGAAGATCACACGCATCGAGACCTTTCTCGTCCCGCCCCGCTGGCTGTTCTGCCGGATCGAGACCGACGAAGGAGTCGTCGGCTGGGGCGAACCCGTGGTCGAGGGCCGGGCCGAGGTGGTCCGGGCCGCCGTCGACGTCCTCGCCGAATATCTGATCGGACAGGACCCGCTGCGCATCCAGGACCACTGGCAGGTGCTCAGCAAGGGCGGCTTCTACCGGGGCGGCCCGATACTCTCCAGCGCCGTCGCCGGAATCGACCAGGCCCTGTGGGACATCGCAGGAAAGGCCTACGGCGCCCCCGTGCACGCGCTGCTCGGCGGCCCCGTGCGCGACCGGGTCCGGGTCTACGCCTGGGTGGGCGGCGACGAACCCGCCCGGCTCGCCGAGGAGATCACCGCCCAGGTCGAGGCCGGCTTCACCGCCGTCAAGATGAACGCGGCGGGCCGCACCTCACCGCTGGCCACCCCCGCCGAGACCGCCGCCGTCGTCGAACGGGTGGCCGCCGCCCGCGAGGTGCTCGGTCCCGGCCGCGATGTCGCCATCGACATGCACGGAAGATTCGGTCCTGCCGGGGCCCGCCGGGTGCTGCACGCCATCGAGCCGCTGCACCCGCTGTTCGTGGAGGAACCCCTCCTGCCCGAGCAGGGGCATCTGCTGCCCGCCCTCGTCGGAGCCACCGCCGTCCCCATAGCCACCGGCGAACGGCTCTACGGGCGCGCCGAGTTCCTGCCCGCCCTGACGGCCGGGATCGCGGTCGCCCAGCCGGATCTCTCGCACGCCGGGGGCATCTCCGAGGTCCACCGCATCGGCTCGCTCGCCGAGACCTACGGGGCACAGCTCGCCCCGCACTGTCCGCTCGGCCCCATCGCCCTCGCGGCCAGCCTCCAGATCGCCTTCGCCACCCCGAACTTCCTCATCCAGGAGCAGAGCCGGGGCATTCACTACAACAAGGACGCCGACCTGCTCTCGTACGTCGTCGACACCGAACCGTTCCGCTTCGACGACGGACAGGCCCGGCGGACGGACCTGCCGGGGCTCGGCATCACCGTCGACGAGAACGCCGTCCGCGCGGCCGACCGCGCCGGACACGCCTGGCGCAATCCGGTGTGGCGGCACGACGACGGCGCCTTCGCCGAGTGGTGAGCGCCATGACCCCGCCGCGGATCGGGACCGACCCGGCGCACGGCGGACGGTGGACGTCCCTGCGGGCGGCCGGACGCGAATGGCTCTGGCATCGCGAGGAGCCGCGCCGTCCCGGCGTCCGTCCGGGCGACGCCTTCGCCGACGCCGGTGGACTGGAGGAGTGCGTACCGACGGTGCGCGGCACTCCCGACCACGGCGACGCCTGGGCCCGGCCCTGGCAACGGGCCGCCGACGGCACCGAGTCCGTCGACTGCCCCGACTTCGGACTCAGCCGTCTGATCCATGCCGACGGGGACGGGGTGGTGGTCGACTACCGGCTCACGGCGGACCCCGGCTACCGCTTCCTGTGGGCCGCCCACGCCCTGCTCGACCTCGCGCCGGGTGCCCGCATCGGGATCAGGGACGGCGCGCCGATGCGCCTCTACCCGGACGGCGGCGCGGAGTGGACCCCCTGCTCCTGGCCCTCGCAGCCCGGCCGGGACGGCGGGCTCGACCGGCTCGGTCCGGACGACGGGACGGCCGTCGGCGCGATCGTCGACACCCCGCAGGTGTACGTCCACGACGGCGCGGCCACTCTCCGGCTGGCCGTCGAGGCCGAGGGCCAGCCGGTGTCCGTCGCGCTGTGGCGCAACCTCGGGGGCTTTCCCGAGCAGGAGCCGTACCGCTCCATCGGGGTCGAGCCGATGCTCGGCCGGGTCTTCGACCTGGCAGCCGCAGGGGACGGGGACGCCGCCCGCGTCCCGGACAGCGGCGAGGTCCGCTGGCGCCTCACCGTGACGGCGGAAGCGGCAACGCAGACAGAGACAGCAACAGCAGTACAGAAGGGAAAGGGAAACCGCACGTGGATCTGCTGACCGCGCTGCGCACCCACCGGATCGTCGCCATCGTGCGCGGCGCCGACGCGGATGCCGCGCTCAGGACCGTACTCACCCTGGCCGATGAGGGCCTTGCCCTCATCGAGGTCTCCCTCAGCGGAAAGGACACGCTCGACGTCATCCGCCGGGCCCGCGCCGCCCTCGGCCCGACGGCGCCGCTCGGCGCGGGCACCGTCCTGACCGCCGAGGACGCACAGGCGGTACGCGACGCGGGAGCCGACTTCGTCGTCACCCCGGCCGTCTGCGAGGGCGTCACCGAGGCGAAGCGCCTCGGGCTGCCCGTACTGGCCGGAGTGATGACCCCGGCCGACATCGTCGCCGCGCAACGGCTCGGCGCCGACGCGTACAAGATCTTCCCCGCCGAGCAGGCCGGTGGCCCCGGCTATCTGAAGGCGCTGCGCGGGCCGTTCCCGGACGCGCCGTTCGTGCCGGTCGGGGGAGTGGACGCCGAACTGGCCCGTAGCTATCTCGCCCTGGGCGCGACCGCCGTGGGCGTCGGCTCCCCACTGGTCGGCGACGCGGCCGACGGGGGCAGCCTCGACGCGCTGCGCGAACGCACCCGCGCCTTCCTCGATGCCGTACGCCTCCCCGCGGACGCCGGGCGATGAGCGCCGGCGCACCGGCCGTCCAGTGGCAGGACCGGCTCGGGCTCGGCGAGGGTATCCGCGCGGTCGACGGCCGCATCGTCCTCGTCGACATCCTCACCGGACGGCTGCTGACCGGCCCTGCCGACCGCACGGCCCCGCTGACCGAACTGGCCCGGCTGACCGAGCCGTTGGGCGCGGTCGCCCCCGTCCACGGGCACCCCGGCCACTGGATCGCGGCCGCCGGGACCGGCATCTGCCTGATCACCCCGGACGGCCGCCCCGAGTGGCTCGGCCGCCCCGAGGACGGGGCTGCCACGCCGATGCGGATGAACGACGCCACCGCCGATCCACAGGGGCGGTTCTGGGCGGGCAGCATGGCGTACGACGCCGAGGAGGGAGCGGGCTCCCTCTACCGGGTCGGCCACGACGGAACGGTGACCCGGGTGCTGGACGGCCTCACCGTGCCCAACGGCCCGGCGTTCGGGGCGGACGGCACCGTGATGTATCTCGCCGACAGCGCGAAGGGCGTCATCCGCCGCTACCCGGTCGACCCGGACAGCGGGCTGCCGGGCGCGCCGGACACCTTCGCCGTGCTCGACCGGGGCAGCCCGGACGGCATGACGGTCGACGCCGAGGGCGCCCTGTGGACCGCGGTCTGGGGCACCGGTACCGTCCACCGCTACCGCGCCGACGGCACCCTGGACCGGCAGATCCGGCTTCCCGCGGTGCAGCCGGCCGGGCTGTGCCTCGACGGGGACACCCTGTACGTCGCCAGCGCCCGGCACGGTCTCGCCGCACCCGGACCGCTGGACGGCGCGGTCTTCGCCGTGCGGGTCGAGGTTCCGGGCCTGCCCACCGCCGCCTACCGGCCGGGGAGTTCCGCATGACCCCGGCATCCCGTCCGGGGGGCCGATGGCCCGCCCGGCCCCCGGTGACCTGCATCGGGGAGACCATGGCCGCGCTGGTGCCGGAACCGGCCGCCCCGCTGGAGGGGGCCGGACAGCTCGGGGTACGGATCGCGGGCGCCGAATCCAATGTGGCGATGTACCTCGCCGACCACGGAGTGCCCGCCCGCTGGGTCTCCGCCCTCGGCGACGACCCGTTCGGCCGCCGGATCCGTACCGAAGTGGCCGCGTCCGGCGTCGACATCAGCGGTGTGCGCACCGACCCGCACCGCCCGACCGGACTCCTCGTCAAGGACCCCGGCACCGACGGCACCCGGGTGCACTACTACCGCCGCGGCTCCGCCGCCTCGGCCCTGACCCCGGAGCTGCTGGACGACGACGCCGTGCGCACCGCAGGGCTCGTCCACCTCAGCGGCATCACCCCGGCACTCTCCGAGGGCTGCCGCGAGCTGGTCACCGCGCTGCTGGAGCCCGCCACCCATGATCGCCCCTGTCCCGTCAGCTTCGACGTCAATCACCGGCCCGCCCTGTGGACGGACGGCACGGCGGCCGCCGTACTGCTCGCCCTCGCCCGGCGGGCCGACATCACCTTCGTCGGTCTCGACGAGGCCCAGGCCCTGTGGGGGGACGGACTGGCCGACGCGGCCGCCGTGCGGGAGCTGCTGCCCCAGCCGCGCATCCTCGTCGTCAAGGACGCCGGGCGGGCCGCCACCGCGTTCGACGGCGCCCGGGTCCACACCGTGCCCGCCCCAGGGGTCGAGGTCGTCGAACCGGTGGGCGCGGGCGACGCGTTCGCGGCCGGGTACCTCGCCGGGCTGCTGCGCGGCGGGGACACCGTACGGGCGCTGCGGCTGGGGCATCTCACCGCGGGCGCCGCGCTGCGGGTCACCGGTGACCACGGGCCGCTGCCGGACCGCGCCCGGATCGCCGAACTGCTGGACGCGGCGCCGGAGGACTGGGCCCGAGGACAGTGACCCGGCCGCGGGCGGGGTGGGCAACGACGGCGCCACGACACCGAGGGCCGGGCCCGTCCCCGGCGCTCGGTCACCGGGTGGCGACCGCCCGCCGGACCGGTCCACGGGCAGGTCGGGCTGCCGTGGACCCGGCCTCGAACGCCGGGGTCACAGCCGCAGGCTCAGCCCGCCGCGGCGGGCTCCGGCTGCTCGGCAGCAGCACCGGGCACCGCGGCGACGGCCATCGGGCGCTCACGCAGCGACAGCAGCACCCGCACGACCGCGATCCACACCAGGCACGAGCCGAACATGTGCAGGCCGACGAGGATCTCCGGGGTGTCCGTGAAGTACTGGACGTAACCGATCACGCCCTGCCCCAGCAGCACCAGGAAGAGATCACGGGCGCGGTGGAGCGGACCGACCGGCGCGTCCACTGCCTTCAGCACGAACCAGAGAGCGACGGTCAGTGCCACCACGGCCCAGGCCAGGTCGGCGTGCAGCTGCGTGATCATCTTCCAGTCGATCGGAATGCGGTGGACGTCGCTGGAGTCACCCGCGTGCCGTCCGGCGCCCGTGACGACCGTGCCGACCGCGATCAGCAGCCCCGCCACGACCACGAGCAGCCAGGTCAGCTGGGACACCGCCCTGCCCACCAGCGGACGGGGCGCCGCGTCGCCCTCACGGACCCGCTGCCAGGTCACCATCGCGACGGTGAGCAGCGCCGTGGAGAGCAGGAAGTGCGCGGCGACGGTGTACGGGTTGAGGCCGACCAGCACCACGATGCCGCCGAGCACCGCGTTGCCCATGACCACCCAGAACTGCGCCCAGCCGAGCCGGGTGAGGCTGCGCCGCCAGGGCTTCGCGGACCGGGCGGCGATGATCGCCCACCCGACCGCCGCGCAAAGGACGTACGTCAGCATCCGGTTGCCGAACTCGATGGCGCCGTGGAAGCCCATCGCGCTCGTCGCCGTCAGGCTCTCGTCGGTGCACTTGGGCCAGGTCGGGCAGCCGAGGCCGGAGCCGGTCAGCCGTACCGCGCCGCCGGTCACGACGATGAGCACGGCCATGACGACGGCCGACATGGCCGCACGGCGGACCGTGCGGGGGGACGGAGTCCATCGCTCGGCGATGCACAGGAGCGGGTTCCGCGCGGCTTGAGCGACTTCGGCTCGGGTCAGCTTGGGCACGCGCACCATCGTAGGCGGAGGCTTGTGCAAGCTTTCACGAGGGGGACGAGTTACCCCGAAACGTCGACGGAGCGCGTCCGCCGGCTCACTCCCAGCGGAAGAACTTCGCCGCCGCGCCCAGCCCGAGCACCGCCCACACCACGAGGATGCCGAGGTCGCTCCACGGCATCGACGCGCCGTGCTGGAGCACATCCCGCAGTCCGTCCGACAGCGCCGCGATCGGCAGCAGCCCCAGCACCGACTGCACCACGCCCGGGAACTTGTCCAGCGGCACGATCACCCCGCCGCCGACCAGCAGCAGCAGAAAGACCAGATTGGCCGCGGCGAGCGTCGCCTCCGCCTTCAGCGTCCCGGCCATCAGCAGCCCGAGCCCGGAGAAGGCCGCGGTGCCGAGTACGAGCAGCATCAGCACGGCGAAGGGGTTGCCGTGCGGCGACCAGCCGAGCGCGAACGCGATCACCGTGAGCAGGACCACCTGCAGCACCTCGGTGACCAGTACCGCAAGCGTCTTGGCGGTCATCAGAGCCCAGCGGGGCAGCGGCGAGGCGCCGAGCCGCTTGAGCACCCCGTACCGCCGCTCGAAACCGGTGGCGATGGCCTGGCCCGTGAAGGCCGTGGACATCACGGCGAGCGCGAGAACGCCCGGCGTCAGGAAGTCGACGGACCTGCCCGCCCCCGTGTCCACGATGTCGACCGCGCTGAAGAGCACCAGCAGCAGCGTCGGGATGATCACGGTCAGCAGCAGCTGCTCGCCGTTGCGCAGCAGCATCCGCGTCTCCAGCGCGGTCTGCGCGGTGATCATGCGGGACAGCGGGGCGGCGCCCGCCTGCGGGGTGTACGTACCGGCGCTCATGCGCGCAGCTCCTTGCCGGTCAGTTCCAGGAAGACGTCCTCCAGGGTGCGACGCTCCACGGAGATGCCGGACGGCATCACTCCGTGCTGCGCACACCAGGAGGTGACGGTGGCCAGCAGCTGCGGGTCGACGTCGCCGGTGATGCGGTACGTGCCGGAAGTGAGCTCGGCCGCTTCCGTGCCGTCGGGCAGTGCCTTCAGGAGGGAGCCGAGGTCGAGACCGGGGCGGCCGGTGAAGCGCAGGGTGTTCTCGGCGCCGCCGCGGCAGAGCGCCTCGGGGCTGCCCTGGGCGATGACCTTGCCCGCGTCGATGACGGCGACGTCGTCGGCGAGCTCCTCGGCCTCGTCCATGAAGTGCGTGGTGAGGACGACCGACACACCGTCGGCCCGCAGTTCCCGTACGAGATCCCAGGTGGAGCGGCGGGCCTGCGGGTCGAGGCCGGCGGTCGGCTCGTCCAGGAAGACCAGTTCGGGGCGGCCGACGACGGCCATTGCCAGGGCGAGCCGCTGCTGCTGGCCGCCGGAGAGCCGACGGTAGGTCGTACGGCCGCAGCTGCCGAGGCCGAGGCGCTCGATCAGGGCGTCGACATCCAGCGGATCGGCGTGGAGTTTCGCCATGTGGCGGAGCATCTCGTCGGCGCGTGCACCGGAGTAGACGCCGCCCGACTGGAGCATCACGCCGATCCGGGGGCGGAGCTTCGCGGCCTCGGTGACCGGGTCGAGTCCGAGGACCCGTACCGTCCCGTCATCCGGGCGGCGGTAGCCCTCGCAAGTTTCTATGGTGGTGGTCTTGCCGGCGCCGTTGGGGCCGAGGACGGCGGTGACCGTACCGGTGCGTATGCCCAGGTCGAGGCCGTCCACGGCGGTCTTGGTGCCGTACCGCTTCACCAGGCCCCGGATCTGCACGACCGGCTCGTTCTTCATGGCCGGTAAGTCTAGGCAGCGGCCCGGCGGGTGAGTCCCCCGGGGCCGAATTAGGTAACCCTAAGTGATGAACGGCACCGTAGATCGTTCCGGACCGTGGTTGTCAGGGGCCGATGAATTACGCAACAATGGCGTTGTGAAATACGTTGGCGAGGCTCCGCAGGAGGAACTCGCGACCGGAGAGCGCTCGACGCGCAACCGGGTCGCGCGCTCCATCCTGGACCACGGCCCGTCCACCGTCGCCGAGCTGGCGAAGCGCCTCGGCCTCACTCAGGCCGCGGTCCGCCGCCATCTCGACGCCCTCGTCGCCGACGGCGTCGTCGAAGCCCGCGAGCAGCGGGTGTACGGGGCGCGGACCCGTGGCCGCCCGGCCAAGGCGTTCGCCCTCACCGACTGCGGGCGGGACGCCTTCGACCAGTCCTACGACAAGCTCGCCGCGGACGCGCTGCGCTGGATCGCCGAGACCTCGGGCGACGAAGCGGTCGTCGCTTTCGCCCGGGCCAGGTTCGCGGCCCAGTCCGAGGTGTACCGCACGGCGATGGAGGCCGCGGATCCCGAGACGCGCACCGAGGCGCTGGCCAAGGCCTTGTCGGCCGACGGGTACGCTGCTACGGCGCGTAGCGCGCCCGGCCCGCAGCAGGGCGAGCAGCTGTGCCAGCACCACTGCCCGGTCGCTCATGTCGCCGAGCAGTATCCGCAGCTGTGCGAGGCGGAGACGGAGTTCTTCTCCAGCCTCCTCGGGACGCATGTGCAGCGTCTGGCCACCATCGCCCACGGCGACGGTGTGTGTACGACGTACATTCCGCGCAGCGGCCACTCAGCACCACAGACCACCAATTCAGCATCTGCAAGCACGGCCGGGAGGAACCCCGCATGACGCTCCCTACGGAGACTGCCCACCCTGAGCTCGAGGGTCTGGGTACGTACGAATTCGGCTGGGCCGACTCCGACGCGGCAGGCGCCGCAGCCAAGCGCGGGCTCTCCGAGGATGTCGTCCGCGACATCTCGGCGAAGAAGAACGAGCCCGAGTGGATGCTGAAGCTGCGCCTCAAGGGCCTCAGGCTGTTCGACAAGAAGCCCATGCCGAACTGGGGCTCCGACCTGTCGGGCATCGACTTCGACAACATCAAGTACTTCGTGCGGTCCACGGAGAAGCAGGCGGAGTCCTGGGAGGACCTGCCCGAGGACATCAAGAACACCTACGACAAGCTCGGCATCCCGGAGGCGGAGAAGCAGCGCCTGGTCGCCGGTGTCGCCGCGCAGTACGAGTCCGAGGTCGTCTACCACCAGATCCGTGAGGACCTGGAGGAGCAGGGCGTCATCTTCCTCGACACCGACACCGCGCTGAAGGAGCACCCGGAGCTCTTCAAGGAGTACTTCGGCACCGTCATCCCGGTCGGCGACAACAAGTTCGCCTCGCTGAACTCGGCCGTGTGGTCCGGTGGCTCGTTCATCTACGTGCCCAAGGGTGTCCGCGTCGACATCCCGCTGCAGGCCTACTTCCGTATCAACACGGAGAACATGGGCCAGTTCGAGCGGACGCTGATCATCGTCGACGAGGACGCCTACGTCCACTACGTCGAGGGCTGCACCGCGCCGATCTACTCCTCCGACTCGCTGCACTCCGCGGTCGTGGAGATCATCGTGAAGAAGGGCGGCCGCTGCCGCTACACGACGATCCAGAACTGGTCGAACAACGTCTACAACCTCGTCACCAAGCGCGCCGTGGCCTACGAGGGCGCGACCATGGAGTGGGTCGACGGCAACATCGGCTCCAAGGTCACCATGAAGTACCCGGCCGTCTACCTGATGGGCGAGCACGCCAAGGGCGAGACCCTGTCCATCGCCTTCGCGGGCGAGGGCCAGCACCAGGACGCCGGCGCCAAGATGGTCCACATGGCGCCGAACACCTCCTCCAACATCGTCTCCAAGTCGGTGGCGCGAGGCGGCGGCCGTACCTCCTACCGCGGCCTGATCGAGATCGGCGAGGGCGCGCCGGGCGCGAAGTCCAACGTCCTCTGTGACGCGCTGCTGGTCGACACGATCTCGCGCTCCGACACCTACCCGTACGTCGACGTCCGCGAGGACGACGTGTCGATGGGGCACGAGGCGACCGTCTCCAAGGTCTCCGAGGACCAGCTCTTCTACCTGATGAGCCGTGGTCTGACGGAGTTCGAGGCGATGGCGATGATCGTGCGCGGCTTCGTCGAGCCGATCGCGAAGGAGCTGCCGATGGAGTACGCCCTCGAGCTCAACCGGCTGATCGAGCTGCAGATGGAGGGTTCGGTCGGCTAGCACAGCCTGACGACCGAATTCCCCGACTTTTGACAGAGAAAGCGAGCACTACGACAGCCATGGCTGAGGCTCAGAACATTCCGGCGGGGTCCACCACCACCGGGTCCATCGCGGTGGCCGCCGAGTCGACCGTCGCCACGCGCATGAGCGCGCCCCCGTCCTTCGACGTCGCGGACTTCCCGGTCCCGCACGGCCGTGAGGAGGAGTGGCGGTTCACGCCGCTGGAGCGGCTGCGCGGCCTGCACGACGGCACGGCCGTCGCCACCGGTGGCGGTGTGAAGGTCGCGATCGAGGCTCCCGAGGGCGTCACGGTCGAGACCGTCGGCCGCGACGACTCCCGGCTCGGGAAGGCCGGCACCCCGGTGGACCGCGTCGCCGCCCAGGCGTACACGTCCTTCGAGCAGGCGTCCGTCGTCACGGTCGCCAAGGAGGCCGTGCTCACCGAGCCGATCCGCATCGCGGTGCACGGCGAGGGCGGCGTGGCCTACGGCCACCAGGTCATCGAGCTGGGTGCCTTCGCCGAGGCCGTCGTCGTCATCGACCACACCGGTGACGCGGTGCTCGCCGCCAACGTGGACTACGTCCTCGGTGACGGCGCGAAGCTCACCGTCGTCTCCGTGCAGGACTGGGACGAGACCGCTGTCCACGTCGGCCAGCACAATGCGCTGGTCGGCCGGGACGCCTCGTTCAAGTCGATCGTCGTCACCTTCGGCGGCGACCTCGTCCGTCTCCACCCGCGCGTCAGCTACGCGGGCACCGGCGGCGAGGCCGAGCTCTTCGGTCTGTACTTCACCGACAAGGGCCAGCACCAGGAGCACCGCCTCCTGGTCGACCACAACACCCCGCACTGCAAGTCCAACGCCGCCTACAAGGGCGCGCTCCAGGGCGAAGGCGCACACGCGGTGTGGATCGGTGACGTACTCATCCAGGCCAGGGCCGAGGGCACCGACACCTATGAGATGAACCGCAACCTCGTTCTCACGGACGGCGCGCGGGTCGACTCGGTGCCGAACCTGGAGATCGAGACCGGCGAGATCGTCGGCGCCGGTCACGCCTCCGCGACCGGCCGCTTCGACGACGAGCAGCTCTTCTACCTGATGTCCCGCGGCATCCCGGCCGAGGAGGCCCGGCGGCTCGTCGTGCGCGGCTTCTTCGCCGAGCTCGTCCAGCAGATCGGTCTGCCGGACGTCGAGGCGCGGCTGCTCGAAAAGATCGAGACCGAGCTGAAGGCTTCCGTCTGATGGCCTTCGTCAAAGCCTGTGCGCTGAGTGAGCTGGAGGACGACACCCCGAAGCGGGTGGAGCTCGACGGCATCCCGGTGTCCGTCGTCCGTACCGAGGGCGAGGTGTTCGCGATCAACGACATCTGCTCGCACGCGAACGTCTCACTGTCCGAGGGAGAGGTCGAGGACTGCATGATCGAGTGCTGGCTGCACGGCTCCAGCTTCGACCTCCGCACCGGCAAGCCGTCCGGCCTTCCCGCGACGCGCCCCGTCCCCGTATACCCCGTCAAGATCGAAGGGGACGATGTGCTCGTCTCCGTCACCCAGGAGTCCTGAGTCACCCATGGCAACGCTTGAAATCCGCGACCTGCACGTCTCCGTCGAGGCCGACAACGCCACGAAGGAGATCCTCAAGGGCGTCGACCTGACCGTGAAGCAGGGCGAGACCCACGCCATCATGGGCCCCAACGGGTCCGGTAAGTCCACCCTCGCGTACTCCCTCGCAGGTCACCCCAAGTACACGATCACCCGTGGTTCGGTGACCCTGGACGGTGAGGACGTCCTGGAGATGACCGTCGACGAGCGCGCTCGCGCCGGTCTGTTCCTCGCGATGCAGTACCCGGTCGAGATCCCCGGTGTCTCGGTCTCCAACTTCCTGCGTACCTCCGCCACCGCCGTCCGCGGCGAGGCGCCCAAGCTGCGTACCTGGGTGAAGGAGGTCAAGGAGACGATGTCCCAGCTCCAGATGGACCCGGCGTTCGCCGAGCGCAACGTCAACGAGGGCTTCTCCGGCGGTGAGAAGAAGCGCCACGAGATCCTTCAGCTGGAGCTCCTCAAGCCGAAGGTCGCGATCCTCGACGAGACCGACTCCGGTCTGGACGTCGACGCCCTGCGCATCGTCTCCGAGGGTGTCAACCGGGTCCGCGAGACCGGCGAGGTCGGCACTCTGCTGATCACGCACTACACGCGGATCCTCCGCTACATCAAGCCCGACTTCGTGCACGTCTTCGCCAACGGCCGCATTGCCGAGTCCGGCGGCGCCGAGCTCGCCGACAAGCTGGAGAACGAGGGCTACGAGGCATATGTGAAGGGTGGCGCTTCCGCGTGACACAGCTGCCGGGCCTCCTCGACACCGAGGCGATCCGCAAGGACTTCCCCCTGCTGGATCGTACGGTCCACGACGGGAAGAAGATCGTTTACCTGGACAGTGCGGCCACCTCGCAGAAGCCGCGCCAGGTGCTCGACGCCCTCAACGAGTACTACGAGCGGCACAACGCCAATGTGCACCGCGGTGTGTACACGATCGCGGAGGAGGCCACGGCGCTGTACGAGGGCGCCCGTGACAAGGTCGCCGCGTTCATCAACGCGCCCAGCCGCAACGAGGTGATCTTCACCAAGAACGCCTCCGAGTCGCTCAACCTCGTGGCGAACATGCTCGGCTGGGCCGATGAGCCCTACCGGGTGGACCACGACACCGAGATCGTCACCACGGAGATGGAGCACCACTCCAACATCGTGCCGTGGCAGCTGCTCTCGCAGCGCACCGGCGCGAAGCTGAAGTGGTTCGGCATCACCGACGACGGCCGTCTCGACCTGTCCAACATCGACGAGATCATCACGGAGAAGACGAAGATCGTCTCCTTCACCCTGGTCTCGAACATCATGGGCACGATCAACCCGGTCGAGAAGATCATCCGCCGTGCCCAGCAGGTCGGCGCGCTGGTCTGCATCGATGCATCGCAGGCCGCCCCGCACATGGTGCTCGACGTGCAGGCGCTGCAGGCGGACTTCGTGGCCTTCACCGGTCACAAGATGGTCGGCCCGACCGGCATCGGCGTTCTCTGGGGACGGCAGGAGCTCCTGGAGGACCTGCCGCCGTTCCTCGGCGGCGGCGAGATGATCGAGACCGTGTCGATGCACTCGTCGACGTACGCCCCCGCGCCGCACAAGTTCGAGGCGGGTACGCCTCCGATCGCCCAGGCCGTCGGCCTCGGCGCGGCCGTGGACTACCTCTCGGCGATCGGCATGGAGAAGATCTACCGGCACGAGCACGCGATCACCGAATACGCGGTGAAGCGACTCCTGGAGGTCCCGGACCTCAGGATCATCGGTCCTGCGACGGCCGAGGACCGCGGTGCCACGATCTCCTTCACGCTCGGCGACATCCACCCCCACGATGTGGGCCAGGTACTCGACGAGCAGGGCATCGCGGTCCGGGTCGGACACCACTGCGCACGGCCGGTCTGCCTGCGGTACGGAATTCCTGCGACGACGCGAGCGTCGTTCTATCTGTACTCCACGCCCGCCGAGGTCGACGCCCTGGTGGACGGTCTGGAACACGTACGGAACTTTTTCGGTTAATAGGCATAGCGGCTGAGGGTTGACTGGTGAAGCTTGATTCCATGTACCAGGAAGTGATCCTGGACCACTACAAGCACCCCCACGGGCGCGGCCTGCGGGACGGCGACGCCGAGGTGCACCACGTCAACCCGACGTGCGGCGACGAGATCACTCTCCGGGTGAAGTACGACGGCGAGACCATCACCGATGTGTCGTACGAGGGTCAGGGCTGCTCCATCAGCCAGGCCAGCGCATCCGTGCTGAACGACCTGCTGGTCGGCAAGGAGCTGGGCGAGGCGCAGAAGATCCAGGAGACCTTCCTGGAACTGATGCAGTCGAAGGGCCAGCTGGAGCCGGACGACGCGATGGAGGAGGTACTGGAGGACGCGGTCGCGTTCGCCGGTGTCTCGAAGTACCCGGCCCGGGTCAAGTGCGCGCTATTGAGCTGGATGGCGTGGAAGGACGCGACGGCGAAAGCGCTGTCCGAAGGGAAGACGGCATGAGCGAGAACACGGTGACATCCAACGAGGGCCTGACGACCAAGCCGGCCTCCGAGGAGGAGGTCCGCGAGGCCCTGTACGACGTCGTCGACCCCGAGCTGGGCATCGACGTCGTCAACCTGGGCCTGATCTACGGCATCCATATCGATGACGCCAACATCGCCACCCTCGACATGACCCTGACGTCTGCGGCCTGCCCGTTGACCGATGTCATCGAGGACCAGGCGAAGTCCGCGACCGACGGCATCGTCAGCGAGCTGCGGATCAACTGGGTCTGGATGCCGCCGTGGGGCCCGGACAAGATCACGGACGACGGGCGCGAGCAGCTGCGCGCGCTCGGCTTCAACGTCTGAGCCATCTGCAACGCGGAACGGCCCCCGGCTTCTGCCGGGGGCCGTTCCGCGTTGTTCGTCTGCTGTACGCATGACGTGTCTTTGCCGTTGGCGCGGGAACCGCAACCTGCTCCTCGACATCACGCCGACGAGAGGCACGCTGTGCTGCATCAGCTTTCGCTCCAGAACCGCCGGGCGGCCGCCGCCGCGGGCGGTGTGCTCGTGCTGGCCGCCTTGGGGGTCAACACCCCCGCGCACGCTGCGAGTTACGGAACGCCGACGATCGGGCTCTCGGTCTCCTACCTCTCCGGTGCCGTCGGTGCGACCGGCGACCCCGTGGTCACCGTCAGCGTCGCGCAGAGCGGCGCCGATGTCACCGCGCTCGGTGTGGCGGCGTCCGCCAGCTCCAAGTCGTCCGTTGCCGGAACCGGTGATGTGACCGTGACGGGGACCGGCGCCACCCGGCAGCTCTCGGTCGCAGCGCACGCGCGCGGCTACACGGACCTCACGATCAAGGTCACCGGGCTCGGCGGCAAGACCGCCACCAAGACGCTGCACTACGCAGCGTCCGCCGCCGTGCAGAACTCCGCAGACACGCGCTACCTCACCGGGTCCTCGGACGCCTCGGCCGCCGTCGATGTCGGCGGCGGGTACGCGGTCGTGGCCGACGACGAGTCCAACACGCTGCGGCTGTACAGCCGTTCGGCATCCGGTGCGCCCGTGAGGAGCTGGGACGTCGGCTCGGCGCTCGGGGCGGACAAGGAGATCGACATCGAGGGCGCGGCCCGGGTCGGGAACACCGTCTACTGGACCGGTTCGCTCGGCAACAACAAGGACGGCGAGTACAAGTCCGACCGCAACACCGTCTTCACCACGACGGTGACCGGGTCGGGCGCCGCCACCCAGCTGACGGTCGGCGGCTCGTACAAGAAGCTCCGGGACGACCTCGTCGCCTGGGACAGGGCGAACGGCAACCGGTACGGCTTCGCCGCAGGTACGGCGGACGGTGAAGTGCCCAAGCAGATCGACGGGTTCAACATCGAGGGTCTGGAGTTCGCGCCCGGCTCGACGACCACCGCGTACCTCGGCTTCCGGGCGCCTCTCGTGCCGCCGAAGGAAGGGGGCAAGGCCCTGATCGTGCCTGTCACCAATTTCGACAAGGTGGCCGGCATCGGGGCGAAGGCGGTCATCGGTACGCCGATCGAGCTGGACCTCGGCGGGCTCAGCATCCGGGACATCCGCAAGAACGCCGCCGATCAGTATCTGATCGTGGCCGGTTCCTGGGCGGCCGACGACAACTCCGACCCGTACGCCCTCTACACATGGGACGGTGTCGCCTCACACGCGCCGGTCAAGCGGGCCGATCTGCCGACCGCCGAACCGGGCGGCTGGGAGGCCGTCGTCGACGTTCCGGACCTGACGGTTCCGGGCGCCCGGGCACAGGTGATCACGGACGCGGGATCGGCCGATCTGTACGGGGACGGCACGGAGGCGAAGGACCTCGACCACGCCGAGTGGAAGAAGTCCCGGGCCGTCTGGTTCACCGTCGGCGGCTGACGCATCGGGCGGCTTCGCGATTCGGTGTGGTGAACGGCCATGCCCGCCAGGCAGACCGGCGGGCATGGCCGTTTCCTTTTACAGCATCGTCGTCGACACCCACGATCTTCCGTCGCTCGCCCGCTTCTGGTGCCAAGTGCTCGACTGGAAGGTGCTCTTCGAGGCCGACGACGAAATCGTCATCGGCGCCGACAAGTCCGCGGTTCCCGGTATCACCTTCGTCCCCGTGCCGGAGAAGAAGACGGCCAAGAGCCGGCTGCACATCGACCTCGCCCCCGATGACCAGGCCGTCGAGGTCGAGCGCATCATCGGGCTCGGGGCACGGCGGGTGGAGATCGGGCAGGGGGCTGATGTGAGCTGGGTGGTGCTGGCGGACCCGGAGGGGAACGAGTTCTGTGTGCTGAGCCCGAAGAACTCGCTCATCGACTGAGGGGCCCTAGTGGCCGTACTGCGGCGGTACGGCCGCCGCCTCGGCGAGGACCGGGCCCAGGTTCTCCGTACGCATGCGCCGGTCGACGTAGAGGAGTCCGGTCACCAGCTGCGGGAACGTTGCCGAGACGAGCTGACCGATCAGCTGTCCCAGCAAGAGGATCACCACATAGCCGCTCATGGCGAAGGCGATCGCCGCGGGGTTCGGGTCGTCGTCCAGGGTCGAGCCGCCGATGACGCCGGAGAACATGCCGAGGAACGAGAACGGGATCTGGATGAAGTAGTTCGCCACGGCCGCCATGCCGAAGGCCAGCAGGCTGATCCCGAAGATCCGCCACCAGTCGCCGCGCACCAGCTGCGACGAGCGGCGCAGTGCCGCCACAGGGCGCTGCCCCTCGAAGACCACGACCGAGGGGGCCAGGCTGAATTTCACCCAGAGCCAGGCCGCCAGAGGTGCGGTGGCCAGGGCGCCCAGGAAGCCGAGCGAGGTCCACACCGCGGCGCCGGGTCCGTCCGTCAGTGCGATCGCGCCGATCATGAGGGCGAGGAAGCCGATCATCGCCAGTACCACCGGGATCGCCGCGATCAGGGCCGTCAGGATCACCGTTCCGATCAACGCCGGCACGCGGGCCCAGGCCCGGCGCCAGATGACGGAGAAGGTCGTCGGCCTGCCCAGTACGGCCTCCTGCAGGACCGAGGGAACGGCCGCGTACATCATGGCTGTGCTGATCATGAGCGCGACCATGGCGACCAGCCAGACGGCGCCGAAGGCGATCAGTACCGGTGTGAGGTCCTTCGATGCCGGGTCCTCATCGGCGCTGAGCGAGAGGACCCGGTGCAGAGGGTCACTGACCGCGGAGTACGCGATCAGGGCCGCCGCCCCCACGACGACCAGCGCCCCGCCGTACACGGCCGCACCGATGCCGAACAGCTGCTTGAAGTAGCGCCCCATCGTGCTGAAGGCGCCGCCGAGTATGTCCCCGAGCTTGAGGGGTGCCAGCGGTATCACTCCGGGCTTCGGCGGCGGCATCCAGCCGCCCCATCCCGGTGGCCCTGCGTACGGTGCTCCGCCGTACGGCGGACCGCCGCCCCACCCTGCGTCCTGCGCCACTGCTGCTCCGTTGTGTGTTGTCGTCCTGTGTGCTGGTCGGGACACCGTAGCGTCCCGGGTGGCGCAAAGCTGCCGTACTGTGGCGCGCGCAGCGATGCGTACACTCGTACACATGGGATATGGACTGCTCGCCGCGGCGATCGCGGCGGAGGTGGCCGGCACGACGGCCATGAAATACAGCGAGGGCTTCACACGGCTCTGGCCCTCGCTCATCACCGTCGCGGGCTATCTCATAGCCTTCACGCTGCTCGCCCAGACGTTGAAGACGCTGTCGATGGGCACCGCCTATGCCATCTGGGCCGGAATCGGGACAGCCGCGGTCGCCGCCATCGGCATCCTCTTCATGGGGGAGTCCGGCAATTTGGTCAAGCTGGCGGGCATAGCGCTGGTCATCGCCGGAGTGGTGGTGCTGAATCTGGGAGGAGCCCACTGATGACACGCCGTTACGACCCCGAGCGGCGCGACCGCATCATCGATGCCGCGATCCGGGTGGTCGGCGCCAAGGGCATCGCGGGGCTCAGCCACCGCTCCGTCGCGGCCGAGGCGGATGTGCCGCTCGGCTCGACGACGTATCACTTCGCCTCGCTGGACGAGCTGCTGATCGCGGCCCTGCGCCGGTCGAACGAGAACTTCGCCGAGGTCATGCGGGAGTGCGGGGCCCTGACGGACCCGGCCGCCGACCTCGCCGGGGAACTGGCCGGGCTGCTGGGTGAGTACTTCTCCGGTGGGCGCGGGCGGGCCGAGCTGGAGTACGAGCTGTATCTTGCCGCGCTCCGCAGGCCCGCATTGCGGCCCGTGGCCGCCGAATGGACCGACGGCACGGCCGAGTTGCTGTCCCGGCGCACCGATCCGGCCACGGCGAGGGCGCTGATCGCGCTCATGGACGGGATCTGTCTGCAGGTGCTGCTCACCGGCGGGGAGTACGACGAGGCGTATGCGCGGGAGATGCTGGGGCGCGTCGTCGGCTGATGGCTCCGCCCTCGATCGAGCCCGACGGCTCAGGTTTGCCGGGCCGCTCTGTTCTCGGATGCCGGAGCGGCCGGGCTTCCGGGCCGCTCCGGCCTCAAGTGCCCCTCACCCGCCGGACGGGCCGGCCCCTCGGATCGCCGTCAGCGCGGCCTGCACGCTCGCCTCGATGTCCGTGATCGGGTACAACGCCTCGCGGATCGTCCGGCCCCTGTCCACCACCAGCGTCAGCCGCTTCAGCCGGCTGGTTCCCGCCGCACGGAACGTCGGCAGTCGCAGCGCCGCCGTCAGCTCCAGCTCCGCGTCGGACAGCAGCGGGAAGCGCAGCCGCTCCGCGTCCGCGAACGCCCGCTGCTCGTCCGGGCGTTGGGTGGACACCCCGTGCACGGTCGCGCCCGCCGCCGTGAACTCGGCCGACCGGTCGCGATACGTACAGGATTCGAGGGTGCAGCCGCTCGCCCCCGGGATCTCGGACCAGCCCGGCGGATAGGCGTCCCGGCGGGCGTAGGCGCTGGGGAAGCAGTACAGGACGGTGTACGGGGTGCCGGCGACCGGGTCGCGCAACACGCCGTCGTAGTCGAGCAGTTGCAGCTCGGGCAGGCGCGTGCCCACCAGGGCGTGCACCCGGGCCGCCTCCTTCGACGCCTCCGTGGCCGTTGCCATCATCTCCCCGTCTCCCATCACCCAGGTGTCGCCCCAGTCCTGGAGCGCGATCAGTACGGGCAGCAGTGCGCGTCCACGCCGGGTGAGCCGGTACTCGTACCGGGGCGGCCGGTCCTGGTACGGCTCCCGGGACAGCACTCCCGCGTCGACCAGCAGCCGCAGCCGCTCGGTCAGCACCTTGCGGGACACGCCCAGCTCTTCCTGGAGCGCGTCGAAGCGGTGCACCCCGCGCGCCGTGTCCCGCACGATCAGCAGGGTCCACCAGTCGCCGACGACATCGAGCGCCTGGGCGATCGCGCAGTCGGCGTCGGCCAGGCTGGTGCGCTGGGGCATGGGCTTCTCCTCCGTCGGTCTCCCGCGGTCGTCTCCCACCTGATTGACCTGCAGGAAATCATGATGCCATAGTCAGTTCCCAAGAGAAACTCACCGGGGAGGGTGCTGCGAATGAGGTTCTTCGGGATCGTGCGGGACGTACCGCGCACGGTACGGCTGCTGGCCTTCGGTTCCTTTCTCAACGGAGTCGTCAGCTTCACCTTCGTCTATCTCTTCATCTATCTGACCGGCCCGCGCGGACTGACCGTCCCACAGGCCGGAGTGATCGCGGGTGTCGGCGGCATCGGCCTGGTCGCGGGGAACTTCACCGGCGGCTGGTTCGGCGACCACTACGGCCACCGCCGGATGCTCCTGACCGGTTCGCTGGTGAGCGGGACGGCGCTTGCCGTCCTGCCGGTCCTGCCGGTCGCGGCGATGTACGGCGTGCTGCCGCTCGCGCAGTACGCGGCAGGTGTCGTACGCGCGGCAAACGCCGCACTCGTCGCCGTCTCCGTCCCCGAGGGCGGCCGGCGCCAGAGCTTCGCCCTCGTGCGGGCCGGGAGCAACGCGGCGTTCGCCGTCGGCCCGCCGCTCGGTGCGCTGATCGCCGCCCGCTTCTCGTACGACTGGCTGTTCGTCGCCGACGGCCTCGGGACGCTGCTCTTCGCCGGATACGCGTCGATGGTGCTCCCGGCGCACGGCACCGCGCACAACCGGCCGGTGCGCGAGCCCGGTGCGCCCGGGCTCTGGCGGGAGCTGCGGGCCAGGCA
Organism: Streptomyces sp. NPDC058239; assembly: GCF_042882185.1. NCBI lineage: Bacteria > Bacillati > Actinomycetota > Actinomycetes > Kitasatosporales > Streptomycetaceae > Streptomyces > Streptomyces sp. NPDC058239. The sequence continues at coordinate 139,228 of NZ_JBHVWS010000001.1, read as the reverse complement.
CGCCGTGCTGGTCCTGCTCACCGCGATCCTCTGCGTCGACCTCGTCTACCGGCAGCAGTACTCGACGCTGCCCGTCTTCCTGTCCGAGCACGGCCACAGCGCCCAGTTCTACGGCTGGCTGCTCTCCGTCAACGGCGGCCTCATCCTGCTGCTGGAACTCCCCGCGGCCCACGCGCTGCGCCGGCGCGCACCGCTGAGCATCGTGGGCACCGGGCTGCTGCTCGTGGGGCTGGGATACGCGGTGCTGATCCCGGGGGCCGGGGCGCTGTTCGCCGTCACCATGATGGCGTCACTGACCGCGGGCGAGATCCTCTACAAGACCACCGCGACGGCGTACGTCGCCGACCAGGCTCCCTCCCATGCGCAGGGCCGCTTCCAGAGCCTGTACGCGGGCGCCTCCATCAGCGGCCAGGTGCTGGCGCCGCCGATCGGCGGCGCCCTCTACGCCGCGGCGCCCGGACTGCTCTGGCCGGCCTGCGCGGTGCTGGCGGGCGGTGCGGGGGCGGCGGTGCTGGCGGCGCGGCGGCTGCGCGGGCCGGTGCGCGAGGAGGCACCCGCACCGGCACCCGAACGGCAGGCGCAGCCCGGCTGACCGGCTGGTCCTGGGCTCCCGGGGACCGCGCGCGACCATCCGGCGAGACCGGTTGGCTCCGGCGGTGCCTCGCCGGTTAGGTTCGTGTCATGACCGACACGACTCCTGCTCGCACCACCGGCGCCGTCGCCGCCGGCCTCGCCACCATCGCCGGCGACGGTTCCGTTCTCGACACCTGGTTCCCCGCCCCCGAGCTCACCGCAGAGCCCGGACCGGCCGGAACCGAACGGCTCACCCCCGACCAGGCCGTCAACCTCCTCGGCGAGGGCGCCGCCAAGGCCGTCGGCGTGGACGCCCGCCGCGGTGTCGAGATCATTGCCGTACGTACGGTCATCGCCTCGCTCGACGACAAGCCGCTCGACGCCCACGACGCGTACCTGCGCCTGCACCTCCTCTCGCACCGCCTCGTCCGGCCGCACGGCCAGAACCTGGACGGCCTCTTCGGTCTCCTCACCAACGTCGCCTGGACCTCGCTCGGCCCGGTCGCCGTCGACGACGTGGAGAAGGTGCGGCTGAACGCCCGCGCCGAGGGCCTGCACCTCCAGGTCACCTCGGTCGACAAGTTCCCCCGGATGACGGACTACGTCGCGCCGAAGGGCGTCCGGATCGCCGACGCCGACCGGGTCAGGCTCGGCGCGCACCTCGCCTCCGGTACCACCGTCATGCACGAGGGCTTCGTCAACTTCAACGCGGGCACCCTCGGCACGTCGATGGTCGAGGGCCGGATCTCCGCCGGTGTCGTCGTCGGCAACGGCTCCGACATCGGCGGCGGCGCCTCCACCATGGGCACCCTCTCCGGCGGCGGCAAGGAGCGCATCGTCATCGGCGAGCGCTGCCTGATCGGCGCCGAGGCCGGTGTCGGGATCGCGCTCGGCGACGAGTGCGTCGTCGAGGCCGGGCTCTACATCACGGCCGGCAGCCGCATCACGCTGCCGGACGGCCAGATCGTCAAGGCCCGTGAGCTCTCCGGCGCCTCGAACATCCTCTTCCGCCGCAACTCGGTCACCGGCGCCGTCGAGGCCCGCCCGAACAACGCGGTCTGGGGCGGTCTCAACGACATCCTGCACAGCCACAACTAGCTCGTAGCGGCGAGGAGTTCCTCGTACGCCCTTCGCAGCCCGTCGGTCGCCTCGTGCCCGGCGGGCTGCAGCGGTTCCCGGACAGGTCCGGCGTCGAGCAGCGCCTTCGCCGTGACCGTGCCGGGCAGTCCGGAGGCCATCATCAGCTCGGCGAGCGGGACGGTCAGCCGGTTGAGCCGGGCGGCTCCCGCGGTGTTCCCGGCATCGAAGGCGTCCAGGACCGCCCTCAGCTGCCGGGGCGCGACATTGGCGACCGTGCTGACATAGCCCGCCGCGCCCACCGCGTACAACGGCAGATTCAGCTCCTCGCAGCCCGAGTAGTACGCCAGCGAGGTTGCGCCGATCACCTTCGTGGAGCCGAGCAGGTCGTACGCGCAGTCCTTCACGGCCACGATGCGCGGGTGCTCCGCGAGCCGCAGCAGGGTCTCCGGCTCGATGCGGGTGCCGGTGCGGCCGGGGATGTCGTACAGCATCAGCGGAAGTCCGGTCGCGTCGGCGACGCGACGAAAGTGCGCCTCGACGGCGGCCTGCGGTGGTCTGCTGTAGTACGGCGTCACCACCAACAGGCCGTCCGCGCCCGCCTGTTCGGCCTGTTGGGCGAGGGCCGCGGTGTGCCGGGTGTCCGAGCTGCCGACCCCGGCGACGATCGGCACGCCGTCGCCGACCGCCGCCCTCACCGCCCGCAGCAGTGCGGTCTTCTCGGCGTCGGTGGTGGTCGGGGACTCGCCGGTGGTGCCGCTGAGCACCAGACCGTCGCAGCCGTCGGCGACCAGAGAGGCGGCATGCTTCTGGGCGGCGTCCGGGTCCAACGCGCCGGAGGCGGTGAACGGCGTGATCATCGCGCAGAGCGCGCGGCCGAAGGGGGCTACGGGTGCTGTCATCCCTGAAGTGTCGGTCGGCCGGACCGTGAAGGTCCACTTAGTTCTTCTTGGGGTCAAGAGGAAGAAATGCTCAACAATTGTGGGAGGGGGCTCCGCGCTCTGGCATGATCGAACATCCATGCGGCGGACCGACACGGGGGCGGGGTCATGAGCGTGCGGGAACCGAATCGGGCGAGGACCGGGAGACGGAGGCCGACGGCCGCCGTGCTCATGGCCGGGGCGCTGGGCCTGTCGCTCTCGGGATGCGCCGGATTTCTCGTGCCGGCGGGCGAGGGCGAGCCGGAGCCCACACCGAGCGCCTCGTACGGGGTGCACGCCGACAAGCTGCCGTCACCGTTGCCCAGCATCCCCGCCGCGCTCCCCGACCGGCCGCCGCCCCCGTCGGCGCAGGGGCCCGCCCCCACGCCCACCGCGGGCGTCGGCGGAGCCGGCTGCCCGTCCTCCGGGGTGGTCGTCGACATGGGCGAGGTACAGGCCGCGCTGGGCCACCGGGCCGTCGGCCTCACCCTCACCAACTGCGGCAGCAAGCCGTACCGCGTCGACGGATATCCGTCCGTCCGGGCCCTGGACGACGCCGGTGACCCGCTGCCGGTCCCAGTGAATCCGGGCTCCTCCTACATGGGGAGCGACCCGGGGCCGAAGGAGGTCATGCTGAAGCCGGGAGAGACGATGCGGTCGCTCCTCGCCTGGGTCTCCACCCCGACAGGCGGCGACCTCATCGAGGGCGACGCGCTGGAGATCGCACCGGCCCCCGGCCTGGAGGCGCGCACCTTCCCGCTGGAGGGAAGCGACGTACGGCTGCTCGACGAGCTGAACATGACCGCCTGGCGGACCGAACCGTCCCGGTAGCCCGGCGAAAAGGGGAATCAGAGAGCGAGCTTGAAGCCTTCGTGGCTGCGGGCGAAGCCCAGCGACTCGTAGAACCGGTGTGCGTCGGTACGCCGCTTGTTGCTGGTCAGCTGTATCAGCCCGCACCCCCGCAGCCGGGCCCGGTCGACGGTCTGCTTCATCAGCTCCCGGCCCAGTCCGCCGCCCCGCCGGTCGGCCCTGATCCGTACCGCCTCGATCAGCGCCCGCTCCTCGCCGTGCTTGCCGAGCCCGGGTATGTAGGTCGCCTGCAGACAGCCCAGGACGGTGTCGCCGTCGAGCAGGACGAGCATCTCGTTGCGCGGGTCGCTCTCGATGGCGGCGAAGGCCTTCTCGTACGTGTCGTCGACCACGACCGAGGCCGGGTCGACGACCCGCTCCTCGTCTTCGAGGAGGGCGAGGACGGCGGGCAGGTCGGCGCGGGTGGCGGTACGAAGGATCACGCTCCGGAGTCTGGCACGGGCGCCGGAGCGCTCAGTACCCGGGCACCGGTGCGGCTGCGTGGCCGGCCGGCACCGTGCGCGTGACCCGGGGAGCCCTCGTCCGACCGCCCCCACTCGGCCGGATCACCGGTGATCACCACCGCGTCCGGCCGCGGATCGAGCGCGAGCACCCGGCGCAGGGCCGGGTTCGGCCCGGCCGCCGGCTCACCGGCCAGGGCGCCGGTGGTGAGATGCGGATCGCTGAGGTGCGCCACGGAGAGCATCTCCCACCGTTCCCGCTGCCGCCCGGACGCGGCAAGCGATCATGCCGAGGCCGAGCAGCAAGGCTCGACGCTCTTTGGGGACGGTGAGGTCAGCGGCGCGCCATGTAGAGCGCGAAGACCTTGTGGAGCACCTTGTTGATCGGGTAGTCCCACTCACCGATGTACTCGGCTGCCCGGCCGCCGGTGCCGACCTTGAAGCGCAGCAGGCCCAGGAGATGGTTGCTCTCGTCCAGGGTGTCGGTGATGCCGCGCAGGTCGTAGACGGCCGCGCCCCTCTCGTGCGCGTCGCTCATCATGCGCCACTGGATGGCGTTGTTCGGCTGGACCTCGCGCTTGCGGCTGGTCGAGGCGCCGTAGGAGTACCAGACGTGGTTCCCGACGGTCAGCATCGTCGCCGCGGCGAGCGTTTCGCCGTCGTGATGGGCGAGATAGAGCCGCATCCGGTCGGGGTCCTCGGTCCGCAGCGCGGTCCACATGCGCTGGAAGTAGACGAGCGGGCGGGGGATGAAGCGGTCGCGCTCGGCCGTCTCGCGGTACAGCTCGTAGAAGGCCGGAAGGTCCTCGTAGCCTCCCTCGACGACCTTGACGCCCGCCTTCTCCGCCTTCTTGATGTTGCGCCGCCACTGCTGGTTCAGATTGCTCCGGATCTCCTCCAGCGGCTGCTCGGCGAACGGCACCTGGAAGACGTACCTGGGCTGTCCGGCGCTGAAACCGTCCTCGCCGCCCTCCTCGCCCTGCTGCCAGCCCAGTCGGCGCAGTTGTTCCACGAGCGCGGCGGCCTGCGGCTCGTTCACATCCGCCTCCACGTCGCGCAGCCGTCCGGTGGCCGGGTCGGCGATGGCGTCCTTGACGGTCCCGGCGTCCCAGCGCCGGGCGACCACGGGTGGGCCCATGCGTACCGAGAACGCACGCTGCGCCTTCAGATGCGCCAGCATCGGATCCAGCCACCGGCTCAGACCGGCGTCGTGCCAGTCGACGACGGGGCCTTCCGGCAGATAGGCCAGATAGCGTCTCACCCGGGGGATCGGCCGGTAGAGGACGAGCCCGGCTCCGACGATCCGTTCCGGGCCGGCGCCGTCCCGGTGGAACCAGCCGATGCTCTCCGCGCGCCAGTCGGGCTTCACATCGCCCCACGACGGAACCTGCATATGGCTCACGGCGGGCCGGCTCGCGACGAACGCCAGATGTTCCTCCCGGGTGATCGCTTTGAGGCGCAGCTTCATGAGGTACTCCGTTCGTTGTCCTGTCGGTGGCCTGACGGCGTCAACGGGGAGTGTTGTTGACCTCAAGCGCACTTGACGTACCAGTGTGGTCGGCAGCGGCGCACCGCATGGGTGCACCATTCAGGAGGACCCGGCATGAGCGTGCAATTCGAATCCCGTCCCGATCTTGCCCGTAATGACGTCGGACTGGTCAAGGCGAGCACCTGGGATGTCGGCACCCCCGAGCGGCAGCGGCAGACGGTCGAGGCCATTCGCAAGGCGTGGGACAGCCGTGAGTGGCCGCACCCGGGGCTGCTCTCGTACACCGTCCATGCCGGTGAGGACGGGAAGACGTTGTTCCATTACACCCAGTGGAGTGGGGAGCAGGCGTATCAGGACTTCTTCCGGCACGGCCGGGACGAGCGCAACGCGGACATCGACGCCGCGGTGCCGGGCATCCAGCGGCTCGGGCTGCACACCCTTGAGCTGTACCGCTCCGCGCTGCTGCGGGAGGGGGAGGGGCGGGAGCCGGGGTGCATCGTGATCGTCGACGTCGAGTTCGAGGGGGCGGACAAGGCGCGGCAGCGGGACTGGGTGGACACCGTGTTCGAGGCGTTGGGGACCGATCCGGCGCACGCCCCCGGCGGCATCTCCGGACACTTCCATGTGAGCACCGATGGAACGCGCGTACTCAATTACGCCGAATGGCAGAGCGCGCAGGCCCATGTCGACGCGCTGGCCGGGCCCGGTGACGGGGTCGGGTCGAGGACGCCGCAGTGGGAGCGGGTGCAGTCGTACCCGGGGGTCGTCGGCGGAGGCGTGCACCGGTACACGCCCGCGCTCGGCATGAGGCCGAGGGCGGGCGCGTAGGGCCTGTCCAGCGGATCGGGGCGGGACAGGCCCTGGCGTCGAGCGGGCTACGGGCGGAAGCGGAGCACCTGCGGGTCGTGGTCGCTGTTCTGGTCGGCGAACTCGGCGTTGATGTGCACGCTGTCGTAGTGGAAGCCGTCGATCGACGGGCTGGTCAGGATCTGGTCGAGGACCTGGGTGTTGCCCTGGTAGACGTACGAGTAGCGCTCCGGGCGCGGCAGGGACTTCACCGCCGGGTACAGCACGTCACCGGCCGTCAGCGCCTTTGTCGTGCCGGAGAACTCGAAGTCGTTGATGTCGCCGACGACCAGGACGTCCGCGTTCTTCTGGACGTTCAGCAGCTTCTTGACGAAGGTGTTGACCGCCTCGGCCTGCGCGTGCCGCTGGACCTCCGACGAGCGGGCCGGCGGCTGGTGCTGCGAGACGATGGACTCGTCGCCGCCCTTGGACGCGAAGTGGTTGGCGACGACGAAGACCGTACGGCCGCGGAAGCTGAACTCTCCGGCGAGCGGCTTGCGGCTGTCCTGCCACGCCGCGTTCGCCGGATCGATCCGGCCGGGGGAGAGGGTCAGGGCCGCCCGGCCCCGCTCCCGAACGACATCGGTCGCCGTCGTCGCGTCGCCGCCCGCGCGGTCGGTGAACGACACCCGCTCCGGGTTGAAGAGGAACACCTGGCGGATGTTGCCGCCGGGCTCGCCGCCGTCCTTCTTGTCCTCGGGGTCGATGGAACGCCACTCGTACGCCGGGCCGCCCGCCGCCAGGATCGCGTCGGTGAACTTCTGGACCGTCCGGTCGGCGGCGACCGTACCGTCGCTCTTCGCGCCGTTGTTGTCCTGGATCTCCTCCAGTGCCACGATGTCGGGCGAGGCGAGGTTGTCGACCACGGCGGCGGCGAGCGCGTCGAACTTCTCCTGCGGGTCGCCCGGGTCGAGGTTCTCGACGTTGTACGTCGCCACCGCCAGCTCGCCGCCGCGCTGCTTGCGGGTCGTCTCCCGGCGCAGGCCCTTGTCGGTGACGGTGCCCAGGGTGCGGGCGGTCAGCGTGTAGCCGCCGTACTGGTTGAAGTCGAGCGGACCCTCGGTCGTACCGGACAGCACATCACCGACATCGGCGGTGGGGAACGGCTGCTCGGCGAGCGGCACCAGCGACTGGATCTGGAGCCGGCCGGTGTTCTGCGCGGTGTACGAGCCGTAGACCGTCCCGCCGCGGCGGCTTGCGTTCTCGTGCGGCTTCACCGTCACCCACAGCTCGGCGTACGGGTCGGTGGCGCCGACCACCCGAGAGGTGCCGATGCGGATGTTCATGCCCTCCAGGGACTCGTAGTAGTCCAGGGCGTAGCGGGCCGGGGCGAGGGGGAGCGCATCGATGGAGCCGCCCGCCGCGGGGTCACCCTCCGGGGCGTACCGCGAGGGGACCGAGCGTTGCGAGACCGTCACCGGCACGGGCAGGGCGTTGCCGGAGGACATCACCGCGACGGTGGGCCTGCTGATCTGGGTGAGCGACTGATTGCCGGAGGAGAGTCCGCCCGGGACGTACTCGGTGACCGTGCCGGAGACCGTGACCGCGTCACCGACCGCGACGGTCGGTGCGGAGCCGGTGAAGACGAAGACGCCCTCGCTGGTGGCGGGGTCGGCGTCGGGCTCGGGGTCCTGGAACCAGAAGCCCTTCGAGCCGTACGTCCGCACACCCGTGACGATGCCCGTGACACCGCTGACCTGCCGGCCGGTGAGCGGGGATATCCGGGTGGCGCCCTGGATGTCGTGGATACGGACCTGGCCGTCGGCGGACGGGGAGGCGGACGCGGAGGCGGTGGCTGCGCCGGTGAGCAGGCCCGCGGCGAGCGCAGCGGTGACTACGGCGGAGACAGCGGTCGTTCTGGACGATGCGGCGGGCATCACGGGCTCCGGGGGTATCGAGGGTCAGGAGTGGAGGTCTACGCGCGTCAATCTCTTGTGTGGGCAAGGCAGTTGTCAAGGTCCCCCGGGTGGACTGCCGCTGTCCGTCGCATGAACCGGGTGGCATGGGGCGAAATGCGTCTACGCTTGGGCCGCCTGAACCCGTACGCCCCGTACGTCCCGAGGAGAACCACCTGATGTCCGCAGAGCGCCCCACCCTGCCGCCCGTACGGCTGCACACCGAGGCCGAGCTGGCACGGGACGCGCTCGCCGCGCCGTTGCTCGCCCGCGCTGTCCGGCTCGCCCGCTGGGCGGGCCCGGAGACCCGGGTCGGCGCCGGTGGCGAGCTCGTCGAGGAACAGCTGCCCGCGGCGGCCGAGCACCTCGGCCTCACGGCGGATGAGGACGGTGCGGCGGAGGCGAGCGAGGCGTGGCGGCTCGCGGTCGACGCGGGGCTCGTCGACATCGAGGACCCGGAGGAGGCCGCGGGAGAGGGCGCGGAGGGGACCGCCGCCGCCGGTGAGAATCTGGCGCTGATCACCGGCGGTTCACCGCAGGACGTCCTCTCGATCTGGCTCGACGGTCTGGAGGCCGTCCATGCCGACGCCACCGCGCCCGTCTTCGATGATCTCGCCGATCTGGTCGGCGAGGACGGCTCGGTCGACTTCGAAGCCCTGGACTGGGACCCGGAGGTCGAGGCGGAATTCCTCGACGGGGTCCTCGGCAATCTGTATCTGCTCACCGTCGGCGACGGCGGAGCGGACACGGCGCCCGTTCCGCTGCCCGCGCTCGCCGCGTCGATGATCGTGCCCGACGACATGGGCGAGCCCACCGACGACGTCCTTGAGCAGGTGTCCGAGGCGATGATGCGCCTCGACGACCAGTTCCGGGTCCTGGAACCCATCGGGATCGTCGAATACCGCCCGGTGGACGAGACGTTGCTGGTCGAGGCGGGCGAGGACGCCGCCCCGCAGGCCGACGACGAGGACATCACCCGCTACGGAATGGTGAAGCTGACCCCGCTCGGCCTGTACGGCATCCGGGCCCGGATGCTGGAGGCCGGAGTGGACGCCCCGGTGATCGGCGACCTCGCGGACAAGGGCGCCGACGCACTCCTCGGCGGCATCGCGTACTACCCCGAGACGGTGGCGCGCAGCGAGGTCGAGCTGTGGCTCACCCGGCGCGGCGCGGACGGCGCCGCGGCTGAACTCCTCGCGGCGGCACGCGGCGCGGACCAGCAGGCACCGCTGCGCCGCCTCCACTGCCAGCAGGCGCTCGCCCTGGTCGGCGCGGAGGCGGAGCCCGCGGTGCGCGCGGTGCTGGACGACCCGGAACTGGGCGGTCTCGCACGGGTCTGGCTCGCGGAGCTGGGCGCGGCGGACGTACCCGCACCGCCGGAGTCGATGATCTTCTGGCTCACCATCGACACGATCGCGGCCCAGCTGGAGTCCGAGGGCGAGCTGGAAGAGCTCCAGAGCCTGGTCGAGGGCCTGGCAGGCCAGCACAGCGGCTTCTTCGACGAGGCGTGGCGGGTGGAACACCCGGCGACGGCGGACGTCCTCGAAGCGATGGGGCGGCTGCACAGCGACAAGAAGAAGGCCAAGGAGGCCCGCAAGGCGGCCTTCAAGGCGCGGTCGCGGACAGGGGCCTGAGACCCGGGCGGTTGCGCCGCCCGCTCACGCGGGCGGCGTGAGCGTGGCGGTTCGCGGCGGACGGCACGGACCGGGCGCGGCATCCACTCCGGCCGACCGCATCCGGCCAACTGCACAGGAAGGATGCCCCTCGACGTCGTCCGTAGTTCAACTGGTGTTGGCACAGGAGCGCGATTGTGGGCGCACCAACAACCCGTCCAGTTGCTCCAGGAGTACGTGATGCCCTTCACGCGCAGGGAATTCACCAGACAGTCCGCCCTCACCGGTGCCGGCATCGCCCTGACCGGTACGGTCGCCGCGCTGGCCACCGCGCCCGGTGCCCTGGCCGCAGAGGACTCCAAGCACGGCCACGACGGCCACGGCCACGGTCATGACCACGGTCACGGTCACAGCCACGAGCCCGGCTACGGGCCCCTGATCGCCGACCCCGAGGGACTCCTCGCGCTGCCCGCCGGCTTCTCCTACAAGGTCATCACCCACAGCGGTGTCACCAAGCTGGAGTCCGGCGAGTACACCCCCTCCAACCACGACGGCACGGCCACTTTCGAGGGCCCGCGCGGCGTCACCCTGCTCGTCAACAACCACGAGCTGAGCGGCACCCGCGCCGGCTGGGAGCACCCGGTGCCGCTGGCAGAGGGTCTCGTCTACGACCCGGTCGCGGCCGGCGGCTGCACCGTGGTGGAGACCCGCCGCGACGGCCGTACCGCCGAGTGGGTCGGCATCGCCGGTACGTCCACCAACTGTGCGGGCGGCGCCTCCCCGTGGGGCACTTGGCTCACCTGCGAGGAGACCGAGGACAAGGCCGGCAAGAACGGCCTGCTCAAGGACCACGGCTACGTCTTCGAGGTCGACCCGTACGACAAGCGCGCCAACCGCGACCCGCGCCCGATCAAGGCGCTCGGCCGGTACGCCCACGAGGCCGTCGTCATCGACCCCAAGCGCGGCCACGCCTACCTGACCGAGGACGCCGCGGGCCCCAACGGACTGCTCTACCGCTGGGTTCCGCCGCACGGCTTCCGGCACGGCCGCGGCAAGCTGCGCACGCTCGCCGACGACGCCGGTGTCCTCCAGGCCACCAAGTGCTTCGACAGCAGCGGCAAGTTCGTCGACGACCTGTCCCGCGCCACCAGGATCGGCACGGTGTACGGCGTGGACTGGGTCGACGTACCCGACCGTGACGCGAAGACCGTCTCGGTGCGCAAGCAGTTCGCGGACAGCGAGGTCACCCGCGCGCGCAAGCTCGAAGGCATGTGGTGGGGTGACGGCGGCGTGTACATCGTCTCCTCGTTCGCCCGCGAGGAGAGCCCGGTCCAGCACGACGGCCAGGTCTGGTTCTACGACCCGAAGCGCCGCACGCTGACACTGAAGGTGCTCCTCGGTGTGAACGCCGACCCGTCGAAGGACGGCGCCTTCGACGGCCCGGACAACATCACCGTCTCGCCGTACGGCGGTCTGGTCATCGCCGAGGACGGCAACGGCATCCAGCACCTGTTCGGGGCGACCGACAGCGGCCGCACGTACCCGATCGCCCGCAACGAGCTGAACATCGGCAGCGAACAGGAGCCGGAGTACAGCGAGTTCACCGGTGTCACGTTCTCGCCCGACGGCAGGACGCTGTACGCCAACATCCAGACGCCGGGCATCATGCTCGCCATCACCGGTCCGTGGAAGCGCCAGCCGAACCGCCACTGAAGGCCGGCACCGCCGGAAGCCGTCCGCGCGGAATCCTCCTCGGGCGTGATCCCGTGCGCGTCCACCCTTCGCACGTAATTCCCTCGCGCGCCGCGGAACCACCCCTCTAGAGTCCTGTCTGTGTCCAGGTGCGCAGGCAGGACCTACTTCCAAGGAGGATGTCGCGGGTTCGAGTCCCGCCGCCCGTATTCGTACAGGCGTAGCTCAGAGGCAGAGCGCCTTCGTCGGTTCCGCCGACTCCGATCTCTGGACATCAAAACTTCACAGGCAAGTACTGCATGCACCTCCCGGTGCGCAGGCTGCGGCTACTTCTTGAAACGAAAATCGCCGCCGCCGACTCTGATCTCGGGAGGCACAGACATCGGGGGGTGCCCGGTGCGCAGGTGACGGATACTTCTCGGATCTGACGGTTGCGGGTTCAAGTCCCGTCCGGCCACGGCCGGTAGCTCAAGCGGTAGAGCATCAGGCAAGCCCGTCGCCGACTCCTGATCTCGGGCACCCTTTTCCCGCTGTGCCTTCTCCCAATGAATTCGGGGGAATTCACATGGCACGCTTCAACATCCGCATCATCAAGCCCCGCGCCACCTCGCCCGTGAAGTCGACCGGGCGCACCGCACCGACCCACCAGGGCGGCCGTGGACATCTCCGTGACAATCGATCCGAGCTCTTTCTGCTCGCCGTCGCCAATTTCGTTTCGCAGCAGACCTTTTACGAGGACGGCGAGCAGCGCGACAGCCGATTCGCCGAACTGGTGCGGGTCCTTGCCGTCGCCGACCCCGAGTGGACCGCCGGTCTGCTCCACTGGCTGCGCCGCGACGGCCAGATGCGTACCGCTTCGATCGTCGGCGCCGCCGAGTACGTGAAGGCACGGCTCGACGCGGGTGCCGAGGACGGGCCGTCCAACCGGCAGGTCGTCGACTCCGTTCTGCTGCGCGCCGACGAGCCCGGCGAACTCCTCGGGTACTGGACCTCGCGCTACGGCCGTGCCGTGCCCAAGCCCGTCAAGCGCGGCATCGCCGATGCCGTGCGCCGCCTCTACAACGGCAAGTCGCTGCTGAAGTACGACACCGCGTCCAAGGGCTACCGCTTCGGCGACATCCTGAACCTGGTGCACGCCGCGCCCGACCCGCAGAAGCCGTGGCAGGGCGAGCTGTTCCGGTACGCCCTCGACCGCCGCCACCACCCGGAGGCGGCCGTGGTGCCGGTCTCCGACCGCACCCTCACCGCGCACCGTGCGCTGATGGAGCTGCCGGTCGAGGAGCGGCGTGCCGTGGTCGTAGGTGCGGACGGTGCGGACCGGCTGGCTGCCGCAGGCATGACCTGGGAGGCCCTGGCGGGCTGGCTGCAGGGGCCGATGGACGCCAAGGCCTGGGAAGCGGTGATTCCGTCGATGGGCGCGATGGCGCTCGTCCGTAATCTGCGCAACTTCGACGAGGCGGGCGTCTCGGACGAGGTCGCCGCGCAGGTGGCTGCGAAGATCTGCGACCCGGCCGTGGTCGCCGCATCTCGGCAGTTCCCGTTCCGCTACCTCGCCGCCTATCAGCACGCGCCCTCGCTGCGCTGGGCACACCCGCTGGAGAAGGCGCTCGGCCACTCCCTGGGCAGTGTGCCCGCGCTGCCGGGGCGGACGCTGGTCCTGGTCGACCGCTCGGGCTCGATGTGGTCGCCGCTCTCGGACCGCTCACAGCTCAACCGGGCCGACGCCGCCGCGATCTTCGGTACGGCGCTGGCGCTGCGGGCAGCCGACGCCGATCTGGTGCAGTTCGGTACGAACAGCGCACCGGTGACGTATCGCCGGGGCGAGTCCGTGCTGAAGGTCCTGGAGCGCTTCGGTGACCTCGGCGGCACCAACACCGCGGAGGCGGTGCGCCGTCACTACCGGGCCCATGACCGGGTACTGATCGTCACCGATGAGCAGGCGTCGTTCTCGTACGCCGCGGATGCCACCGCGGCCGTGCCGGCCGGCGTGCCCGTCTACACCTGGAACCTGGCCGGATACCGGGTCGGGCACGCCCCGTCGGGAGGTGGGAACCGCCACACCTTCGGGGGTCTTTCGGACGCGGCGTTCCGCATGGTGCCCCTGCTGGAAGCGGGCCGGGACGCGGACTGGCCCTGGAATCGCTGATTACGAATCCGGCATCAGTGCGCCCCCAGGAGTCGACGGGCATGGCGTCGGGCGTTCCCAGGGCGCATACTCAAGGTAATGAAACAGTCAGCCCGGCGATACCTGCCTTCCAGTCCCTTCAACCGCCCGGCCCAGGCGGCCCCACCGGTCGAATTGTTCGATGTGGGCGACAGGGTGTCGCACGACCAGTTCGGACTCGGTCGAGTCCTGGCTGTCGAGGGCGACAACGACGCAGTGCTCATCGACTTCTCGGGGCGACAGGGGAGGATCCTGAGCCCGTACTCCAAGCTGACCAAGCTCTGAGAGAGGCGGCGAGCACGCGCAGCGTCCGCGTCCCCGTCACGCTCTTCGGCTTTCAGGGGCACCTGCACCCGCAGGTGCCCCTGAAGCCGTGTCGGGGACCTTTGCGGCGCTACAGCGCCTGGGCGGCGGGCTTCACCATGCCCCGGACGGTGCGCGACTTCACGAAGTCGCCCATGGCCGTCATCTCCCACTCGCCGGAGAACTGCTTGATCAGCTTGGCCATCATCACGCCGGTCTGCGGCTCGGCGCCGGTCAGGTCGAAGCGGACCAGCTCCTCGCCGGTGGTGGCGTCGATCAGCCGGCAGTAGGCCTTGGCGACCTCGGTGAACTTCTGGCCGGTGAACGAGTTGACCGTGAAGACCAGACCGGTCGCCTCGGCCGGGATCCGGCCAAGGTCGACGACGATCACCTCGTCGTCACCCGCGCCCTCGCCCGTGAGGTTGTCGCCGGAGTGCTTGACCGCGCCGTTCAGGATGGAGAGCTTGCCGAAGTAGCAGCTGTCCAGGTGGTTCCGGTTGGGGCCGTAGGCGATCACCGAGGCGTCGAGGTCGATGTCCTTGCCGCGGAACGCGGGCTCCCAGCCGAGGCCCATCTTGACCTGGGAGAGCAATGGGCGGCCGCCCTTGACCAGGGAGACCGTCTGGTTCTTCTGGAGACTGACCCGGCCCTTGTCGAGGTTGATCTTGCCGGAGGCGGCGGGCGCGGGAGCGGCGGCGGGCGGGGCCGGCGGGGCCGCGGGGGCCACAGGCGCGGCGATCCGCGGGTCCACCGGGGCCGCGGCGGGCATCGGGGGTGCGACGGGGGCGGGCGCGGGAGCGGCGGCGGGCTCCTCCTCGACCGAGACGCCGAAGTCCGTGGCGATACCGGCCAGTCCGTTCGCATAGCCCTGGCCGACCGCGCGGGCCTTCCAGGCGCCGTTGCGGAGATAGACCTCGATGACCACGAGCGCCGTCTCGGCGCCCAGCTGGGGCGGGGTGAACGTGGCGAGCACACTGCCGTCGTCGGCGTTGCGCACGGTCGCGGTGGGCTCGATGCCCTGGAAGGTCTGGCCCGCCGCATCCGGGCTCGCCGTGACGACGATCTTCTCGATGCCGGACGGGACCGCGGTGGTGTCCACCACGATCGCGTCCGGTGCGGTGCCGCCGCCGGAGCGATACGTCACGCCGGGGCCGGCGGGCTGGTTGTAGAAGATGAAGTCGTCGTCGGAGCGCACCTTGCCGTCGGCGGTGAGCAGCAGGCCCGAAACGTCGAGCCGCACCGGTGCGGAGACGTCCACTGCCACGCGGGCGGCGGAGAGAGGGATGTTCGAGCCGGGGGTCATAGCGGTCATGCACGGGGTAACGAACGACCGGGCTTTGCCGTTCCCTTACCTTCACCCGCCTTGGCGCACTCTTGGCGCGGCTGCGCGGCTGCGCGGCTGCGCGGCTGCGCTGCCGGGCTAGCCGGCCCGGCCGGACCGGCTAGTGCGGCCAGATCGGCGGGTTGGTGCAGAAGTGGCCGCCGAGGTGGGCGTGGTCGGGGTTGTCCGGGTCCAGCTCACCCTGTTCGGCGATGAGCTTGGCCGCGTACGGCTCCGAGTCGTCCCTCGGCTCGTATCCGAGCGAGCGGGCCGTCGTCAGGTCCCACCACAGCCGGGTGTTGTCGGACGAGCCGTGGACGACGGTGTGCCGCACGTCCCCGGCGGTGAGTGCGGCGTGGAAGAGCCGGGCGCCGTCCTCGGGGCTCATCCAGACCGAGAGCATCCGTACGGATGTCGGTTCCGGGAAGCAGGAGCCGATGCGTACGGAGACGGTCTCCATGCCGTGCCGGTCCCAGTACAGCTGGGCGAGGTCCTCGCCGAAGGACTTGGACAGGCCGTAGAAGGTGTCGGGGCGGCGCGGGGCGTCGACGGGGATCAGCGGGTCGCCGGGGAGCGGGCGAGGGGTGTAGCCGACGACATGGTTGGAGGAGGCGAACACGATGCGCCCGACGCCCTCTTCGCGCGCGGCCTCGTAGAGGTTGTACGTCCCCTCGATGTTCGCCTTCAGAATCTTGTCGAACGAGGCTTCCAGGGAGATGCCCGCGAGGTGGATGATCGCGTCGACACCCCGCACGGCCTCGCGCAGCGCCTCCTTGTCACCGAGGTCGGCCGTGATCGCGTCCGGCTCGCCCTCGATCGGGGCGACGTCGAAGAGGCGGAGCTCGTAGCCGTACGCGGGCAGAAGTCCGCGCATCAGGGTGCCGAGGCCGCCGGCGGCGCCGGTGAGCAGGACGGTGCGGGGAGCGGGCATACGCGGATCTCCTCGGTACATAGGTGCACGCGCGCGGCCTGCGCGCGCGTGCACGGCCCCTGCGGTACCTGCGACATGTACCCGTGGGACGTCAAATCCATGGACAGCATTCATATGGATGGACAAGCTAAGAAGTCATGACGTACGGCGTCAAGTGTCGGGTGCCTCTCTCGCGGAGTCTCTCGTGGAGTCGGTAACTCTGTCTTCGTGATCGGACGGGTTGCGCGCTCCCGCCTTGACCTGTGCCGGGATGCTGCCTTAGCGTGAGAGCGTTCATAAATATGGACACCGATCAGAATTGTGCACGCCTGAACCTGCTCAGGGAGCGCCCGTGACCTCAGCCCCTCTTGCCGCCCGACTCACCCGTGTCGCCGGGCCGCTCTTCTTCCCCGTCACCGCGTACGGACCGGACGGCGCGATCGACATCGACGCCTTCCGCGCGCATGTGCGGACCGGTATCGACGCCGGTGCGGCTGCCGTCTTCGCCTGCTGCGGCACCGGTGAGTTCCATGCCCTGACGCCGGAGGAATTCCGCCTCGTCGTCGCCGCGGCCGTCGAGGAGACCGCCGGAGAGGTGCCCGTCGTCGCGGGAGCCGGATACGGCACGGCGCTTGCGATCCAGTACGCGAAGCTCGCCGAGGACGCGGGCGCGGACGGGCTCCTCGCCATGCCCCCGTATCTGGTCTTCGCCGACCAGGCAGGGCTGCTGAGCCACTACACGGCGCTCGCCGCGGCCACCGGTCTGGAGACGATCGTCTACCAGCGTGACAATGCCGTCTTCACCCCGGAGACCGTCGTCGCACTGGCCGGGACGCCCGGCATCATCGGCCTCAAGGACGGCTACGGCGACCTCGACCTGATGCAGCGGATCGTCAGCGCCGTCCGCACCGAACTGCCCGGCCAGGACTTCCTCTACTTCAACGGGCTGCCCACCGCCGAACTCACCGGCCTCGCCTACCGGGGCATCGGCGTCACGCTGTACTCCTCCGCCGTCTTCGCCTTCGCGCCGGACATCGCGCTCGCCTTCCACCGGGCGCTGGACTCCGGCGACGACGACCTGGCCAACGCACTCCTCGACCACTTCTACCGGCCGCTCGTCGAACTGCGTGCCAAGGGCCGCGGCTACGCGGTCTCGCTCGTCAAGGCAGCCGTCCGGATGGGCGGCCTGGACGTGGGCGAGGTCCGCACCCCGCTCAGCGAGCCGCCCGCCGCCCACGTCGAGGAGCTCACCGAGATCATCGCGCGCGGCCGCGCCCTGCTGGAGAAGTACGGGCAGGAGCAGCGCGGGTGAAGACCTCGGCCTTCCTCTATCCGTGGGACGTCGTCGGCGACCCGGACGCGGCCGCCCGCGTCGCCGACCTGGGAGTCCAGCAGGTGACGCTCGCCGCCGCCTATCACTCCACCCGGGCGCTGACCCCGCGCCACCCCGGCCGCCGTATCGTCACGGCCGAGCATGCCGCGGTGCTCTACCCGCCGGATGCCGCCCGGTGGGCGGGGCGCGAACTGCGTCCGTACGAGCAGTCCTGGGTGACCTCGGACGATCCGTACGCCGAAGCCGCACAGGCCCTCACCGACGCCGGTCTCGAGGTGCACACCTGGGTGGTCCTGGCGCACAACTCCCGGCTGGGTGCCGAGCATCCGGACACCTCCGTGGTCAACGCGTACGGCGACCGCTACCCCTGGGCGCCGTGCATCGCACGGCCCGCGGTGGGCGAGTATCTGGTCGCTCTGGCGGCGGAGGCGGCGGTACGAGGCGGTGCGCGCGGTACCGAGCTGGAGTCCTGCGGCTGGTACGGCTTCGCGCATCTGCACGCCCACGACAAGATCGCGGGCGTCGGCCTCGGGGACGCGGCACAGTATCTGATGTCGCTCTGCTTCTGCCCCGACTGCCGGACCGGATACGCCGAACAGGGCCTGGACGCCGATGAGCTGGCCGCGACCGTACGCCGCGCGCTGAAACCGGCCTGGTCCGGTTCCGGCTCCCCGGAGACCGGGTGGTCGGGCATCGAGAAGCTCCTCGGTGCCGACCTCGCCGCCGCCACCCTCCGGTGGCGCGGCCAGGTCGCCCGTACGCTCCAGGAGTCCGCGGTCGCCGCCGTTCGGGCGGCGGCGGAGCCGGGCTTCCAGGTGCTGCTGCACGCCGACCCCGCGCCGTACCGCTGTGGTGCCAACGTCGGTGTCGACCCGGAGCACATCCTGTCCGTGGCGGACGGTGTGGTGCTGCCCTGCACCGGCGGTGACGCGGCGCGCGAGGGCGTACTCGGCCCGTTCGCCGGGCGCGAGGGTGTGCTCGCGGCCAACTTCACCGTGGTCACGGGGATGGGCGGCAGCCCCGCCACGCTGGAGCGCGACGCCGCGCATGCGGCATCGTGCGGCGCGAATCAACTGCGCCTGTACCACGCCGGGCTGGCTTCGGGCCCGGACCTCAGGACCGTCGCCGGAGCGCTGTCACGCCTCGGTCGATGAAGGAAGCGGGCCGGTGGGGGCCCCCGTCAGCGGTCCCCGCCGGCCCGTGACCAGCAGGGCCGCCGTCAGCAACGCCGCCGCGCCCACCAGCGGCAGCAGCACCCGGATGTCCACCAGCGCGACCAGCCCCGCACCGAGCGCCAGCGCCACCGCGTTGGGCGCAAACATCAGCGTGCCGGCGGTCGCCGCCGTCCGGCCCAGGAGCGCGTCCGGCGTCTCCCGCTGCACCGCCGTCATCGCGGCGATCAGTACACACGGCAGTCCGGCCCCGATCAGGCCGCAGGCCACCAGCGCCACCGCGTCGTACGGCAGCGCCCGCAGGCCCACCGCCACCGCGAACACGGCGATCCCCGCCGCCGTGAACACCCGTTCCGGCAGCCGCCGCAGCAGTGGCCCGGCCAGTAGCCCGATCATGATGGACCCGACGCCCTGTGCCACGGAGAGCACACCCGCGTACGAGGCGGAGTGACCGAGCCTCCCGTCCACGACGGCGTACAGCGTCGCCCCGTTGAGCCCGGCGCACAGCATCGTGACCGATCCGGCGAGCACCAGCGGCCGCAGCACCGGCGACCCCCAGACCTGCCGCATCCCGGCGGCCCATCCGCCCTCCCGGTCCTCGACCGTCGCCGGGTCCTGCTTCCGTACCCGCAGCAGTCCGTAGAGCCCGGCGGCCAGTGCGAAGGAGACCGCGTCCAGCAGGGCCACCGAGGCGCCCCCGAAGCGGGCGTAGAGCGCCGCACCGGTGAGCGGGGCCAGCAGCTTCATGCCCTCATTCGCCATCATCCGCAAGCCGTTGAAATCGCCCAGCAGGCGGGCGTCCACGGCCTGTGCGACCAGGGCCGACTCGGCCGAGTCCATCAGCACGAAGCTGGTCCCGTACAGCACGAGCACCGCGAAAAGGATCCAGATCCGCCCCGCCGAATCCACCGCGGTCAAGGTGGTCAGCAGCAGGGCCATGACGACGTTCGACCAGACCAGCAGCGGCTTCCTGGGCCATCGGTCGGCCACCGCCCCGAGGGCCGGCCCGAAGAGCACCGGCAGCCAGACGGCGAAGAGGGCGAGCGCCGCCAGACTGTCCGAGCCGGTCAGCGACTTGACCCAGATCCCCGCCGCCAGCGACATCGCGGAACTGCCGAATCCGGAGACGACGACCGCTGCCAGGAACAGCCCCGCCGTCCGGTCCCGTAGTACCCGCCCTGCCGCCGGCCCTGCCATCGCGCCCACCGAACCTCCCTGACCCGCACTTCCGTTACGCAGTCAGGCTGGCCGGTACGGCTGTTGCGGGGCATCGGGAAGATGTCGTAGGCCGCGCGGTGGGGGTGGCCGGGCCCCGCGATCGGCGTAGGGCACACGTCGTAATCCGGCGAAGTTCTTCTGTCGGAAGCGTTGACGAAACATTCACGGCGCCTCTAGCTTCATCGCGTCGTACTTCGTACGTCATATATGAGACGCGATATGCGAGATGTGAGAGCCCTTCACCCATGACCTTTGCGACGCCCACCCCGATTCCGTCCCGCACCCAGTACGTGCTGGAGGCGATCAAGCACGCGATCCTCACCGCGCAGCTGAGACCAGGGCAGGCGCTCGTCGAGACCGAGCTCGCCGCACAGTTCGGGGTGTCCAAGACGCCGGTGCGCGAGGCGCTCAAGACCCTTGCCGGTACCGGGCTCGTCGTCATGAGCCAGTACAAGGGCGTCACCGTGCGCCTGGTCGACGCGGCCATGGCACGGGAGGTGTACGACGTGCGCCTGCTCCTCGAACCGGAGGCGCTGCGGCGCTCCATCACCCGCAGGGCCTCGCTCGATGCCGCCCAGGAGGCCCTGGAGCGGGCCGACTCGGCCGGCGACAAGGCGGACAGGTCGCTCGCCAACCGGGACTTCCACCGGGCGCTCTACATGCCCTGCGGCAACCCACTGCTGGCCCGGATGCTCGACGAGGTCCGCGACCAGGCCGCACTCGTGTCGACGGTCGCCTGGGCGACCATCCCGTCCTGGGAGCGGGAGGCGGCCGAGCACCGCGAGATCCTGCGGCTCGCGCTCGCCGACGACGCGGACGCCGCGGCCCGGGCCCTGCACGACCACATCGCGTCGTTCGTCAGCCGCGCGTTCCCCGAGGAAGCGGAGAGCGAGGGGGACCGGGCATGAACCACCAGCACACCGACGAAAGGCCTGTCCGCATGGACTTCACACCGCTGAAGGCGGCCCTCGCAGATGTCGTGGCGATCCCGGTGACCCCGTTCGCCGAGGACGGGACCATCGACACGGCCGCCCACCGCGGACTGCTGCGGCGGCTCCTCGACGGCGGTGTCCGCACCCTCACCCCGAACGGCAACACCGGGGAGTTCTACGCGCTCACCCCCGAAGAGCGGCGCACCGTCACCGAGCTGACCATCGACGAGACCGGTGACCGCGCCACGGTCCTGGTCGGCGTCGGGCACGACGTGCCGACCGCGGTCGCCGCCGCCGAGCACGCGCGCGACGCCGGTGCCGAGATGGTGATGGTGCATCAGCCCGTACACCCGTATGTCTCGCAGGACGGCTGGATCGACTACCACCGGGCCATCGCCGGGGCCGTCCCCGGGCTCGGCGTCGTCCCCTACATCCGCAACCCGCAGCTCAGCGGCGAACACCTCGCCGCGCTCGCCGACAGCTGCCCCAATGTCATCGGCGTGAAGTACGCCGTACCGGACGCCGCACGGTTCGCCGCCTTCGCCCGCGACGCCGGCCTGGACCGCTTCGTCTGGATCGCCGGTCTCGCCGAGCTGTACGCCCCCGCCTACTTCTCCGCCGGTGCCACCGGCTTCACCTCCGGGCTCGTCAATGTCGCCCCCGGCGTCTCGCTCGCCATGCTGGAGGCGCTGCGGGCCGGTGACCACCCGGCCGCGATGAAGGTCTGGGAGCAGATCCGCCGCTTCGAGGAACTGCGCGCCGACCGGCAGTCCGCCAACAATGTGACGGTCGTCAAGGAGGCCCTCGCCTCGCTGGGACTCTGCCGCCGCGATGTCCGCCCGCCCAGCCGGGTGCTGCCCGAGGCACAGCGCGACGAGGTCGCCGACGAGGTCGCCGCGTGGTCGATATGACGGCCCGGGACGGCAGAATCGGCCCCGAGGAGCTGCGCAGCCACCAGTGGTACGGGACGGACGGGCTGCGCTCCTTCAGCCACCGGGCCCGGACGAGGCAGCTCGGCTACCTCCCCGAGGAGCACCTCGGCAAGCCCGTCATCGCGATCCTCAACACCTGGTCCGACATCAACCCCTGCCAAGTCCATCTGCGCGACCGTGCGCAGGCGGTCAAGCGGGGCGTCTGGCAGGCGGGCGGCTTCCCGCTCGAATTCCCGGTCTCCACGCTGTCGGAGACGTTCCAGAAGCCGACCCCGATGCTCTACCGCAACATGCTGGCCATGGAGACGGAGGAGCTGCTGCGCTCCTACCCGGTCGACGGAGCCGTGCTGATGGGCGGCTGCGACAAGTCGACGCCCGCGCTGCTGATGGGCGCGGCCTCCGTCGACCTGCCGACCGTCTTCGTACCGGCCGGGCCGATGCTGCCGGGGCACTGGCGCAACGAAGTTCTCGGCTCCGGCACCGACATGTGGAAGTACTGGGACGACAAGCGCGCCGGCCTCATCGGCGACTGCGAGATGGCCGAGCTGGAGAACGGGCTGGCGCGCTCCCCCGGCCACTGCATGACGATGGGCACCGCATCGACCCTGACGGCCGCCGCCGAAGCGCTCGGCGTCACCGTGCCGGGGGCCTCCTCCATCCCGGCCGTCGACTCCGGACACGACCGAATGGCCGCCCAGTCGGGACTGCGGATCGTCGAACTGATCATGCAGCAGCGGAAGTTGTCGCAGATCCTCACCGCGGAGGCTTACGAGGACGCGGTCGCCACCGTTCTCGCGCTCGGCGGCTCCACCAACGCCGTCATCCATCTGATCGCCATGGCGGGCCGCTCCGGAATCAAGCTCACCCTCGACGACTTCGACCGGATCGCCCGAACCGTGCCGGTCCTGGCCAATCTCCGCCCCGGCGGCCAGTACCTGATGGAGGACTTCCACTTCGCCGGCGGGCTGCCCGGGTTCCTGGACCGGCTCACCGACGTACTCCATCTGGACCGGCCCACCGTTTCGTACGACACCCTTCGCGAACAGCTCGAAGGGGCGCTCGTCCACAACAGTGATGTCATCCGGGAACGCGACAACCCTCTGGCGGACGAGGGCGGCGTGGCGGTGCTGCGCGGCAATCTCTGCCCGGACGGTGCGGTCATCAAGCACATCGCGGCCGAGCCCGCACTGCTGCGCCACACCGGCCCCGCGGTCGTCTTCGACGACTACAAGGAGATGCAGCGCACCATCAACGACCCGGCCCTGGCCCTCACCCCGGACCATGTGCTGGTGCTCCGCAACGCAGGCCCCAAGGGCGGACCCGGGATGCCCGAGTACGGCATGCTGCCGATCCCCGACTACCTGCTCAAGCAGGGTGTACGGGACATGGTGCGGATCTCCGACGCCCGGATGAGCGGCACCAGTTACGGGGCGTGCGTGCTGCACATCGCGCCCGAGTCCTACATCGGCGGGCCGCTCGCCCTGGTCCGCACCGGTGACCCGATCACCCTGGATGTCCAGGCGCGTCTTCTCCATCTCGACGTATCCGATGAGGAGTTGGAGCGGCGCAGGGCCGTATGGACGCCGCCGCCCACCCGGTACGGGCGCGGATACGGGGCGCTGTACCACGACCAGATCACCCAGGCCGACACCGGCTGCGACTTCGCTTTCCTGGCCCGGCAGGGAGAAGTGCCCGACCCCTACGCCGGCTGAACGACCCATACGCCGGCTGAGCGACCCGTACGCCGACCGAACTTCCGGCGCACCGCTTGTCCGAGATACCGAACGCCGTGCGGCAAGCGCTTGCGCGCTACACGCATCGCGCCAGCACCTGAGACAGAACGGAGACGTGTCATGGCCCAAGCCGCCGCTGTGGCCACACCGCCCAAGGTGCCCCGGCGCCGCTCCGCGAGCCCCCGCCGACTGCCGTATCTGCTGATCGCCCCCGCGGGGCTGCTGATGCTGGGCTTCCATCAGCGACCGCGGCTCGACCGGCGAGGGCGCACGCACCGGCTTCGTTTCCCCGGTCACGGCGCGCTGTTCGCGGTCGGCCTCTTCCTCACCCCGCTCGCCGCGGTCGCCCCGCCTCCCTCACTCCTTGAGCGCCGCCTTCATCATCTTCTGCGCGATCGGCGCCGCCAGGCCGTTGCCGCTGACCTCCGAGCGGGCCGCGCCCGAGTCCTCGACGATCACCGCCACCGCGACCTCCTTGCCGCTGGAGCTGTCCTTCGCGTACGAGGTGAACCAGGCGTACGGGGTCTTGCTGTTGCCCACGCCGTTCTGCGCGGTACCCGTCTTGCCGCCCACCTCGGCCCCGTCGATCCGGGCGTTGGTGCCGGTGCCGTCTTCGACGACGGTCACCATCGCACTGCGCAGCTGCTCGGCGGTGGACTGCGAGACGACCCGCTTCGTGTCCCCGTCCGCGAAGTCCTCGAGCGTGTTGCCCTTGGAGTCCGTCACCTCGGACACCATGTGCGGTGCGGCCAGTTCGCCACCGTTGGCGAGGGTGGCCGAGACCATGGCGATCTGCAGCGGTGTCGCGGTGACCTCGAACTGGCCGATGCCCGTCAGCGCCGTCTGCGGCTTGTCCATGCCGGACGGGTAGATGCTCTGGGAGGCCCGTACGGGCACATCGAGCTTCTCGGTGTTGAAGCCGAACTTCTCCGCCATCGCCCTGACCTTGTCCTGGCCGAGGTCGGCGGCGACCTTCGCGAAGACGTTGTTGCAGGAGTACTGGAGCGCGGTGCGCAGCGTGGCGTTCTCGCAGGGGGCCGAGGCGCTCTCGTTCTTCAGGACGGTGCTGGTGCCCGGCAGGGTGTACGGATTGGGGCTGTCCGTGCGCTCGTCGACGGAGCCGTACAGCCCGTTCTCCAGCGCTGCGGCCGCCACCACCAGCTTGAACGTCGAACCGGGTGCCAGCGGCTGCCGCAGCGCACGGTTGACCAGCGGCTTGCTCTCGTCGTCGAGCAGCTTCTTCCAGGCGTCGCCGTCCGCCGTCCCGCTGATCGTCGAGGGGTCGTACGAAGGGGTGGAGACCATGCCGAGGATCTGCCCGGTCTTCGGGTCGATCGCGACCGCCGCACCCTTGTCGTCGCCGAGCGCCTCGTACGCGGCCTTCTGCACATCGGGGTCGATCGTCGTCAGGACGTTGCCGGGGGAGGCCTGCTTGCCCGTCAGCATGTCCATCGGGTTCTTCAGCCGGTCGTCGGTGCCGTCCAGCACATGGCTGTAGATCCCTTCGATCTGCGTGGCACCGTACGCCTGCGAGCTGTAGCCGGTGACGGCAGAGTAGAGCTCGCCCTGCGTATATGTGCGTTTGTACGCGAGGTCGCTGCCCACCGTCCTCTTCGATCCGGTGACCGGGTTCCCGGCCACGATGATGTCGCCGAGCGGCTGCGCGTACTGCGCGATGGTGTTCCGCCGGTTGTGTTCGTCGTCTGCGAGCGCCTGTGCCTGGTACGCCTGCACCCAGGTCGCCCGCACCAGCAGGGCGAGGACCAGCAGCAGGCAGAAGACCGAGGCGTGTCTGATCGTTTTGTTCATCCCAGTGAGGGACGAGCGGCGCGCCGCGCGGCGTTCCCGGTTGTGCCGCTTCTCACCGATTCCTCATGATCGGGCCGGGGCGGCCGGGGGCGATGCCCCCGTCACCCCGGCAGCGTGAAGAGCAGTTCGTCGGTGTCCTCGCCGCGGGCGTGCGAGAACCCGTGGTCCTTGCCGGTGACGGCGAACCCGCACTTCTCCAGCACTCGGCGCGAGCCGGTGTTGTCGGCCGCGGCCCGTGCGTGCAGCGGGCGCTCCGGTACGACGTCGAGCAGCGCGCGCAGCGCGGCCGTCGCGAGCCCGCGGCCCCAGTGCGCCCTGTCGATCCAGTAGGTGACCTGGCGGTCGTCCGGCGGCCCGTACGCCCCGGCGTTGCCGACCACCGCGCCGTCCACGACCACCGTCCGCATCACGATGGAGCCGTCGGCCAGGATCCGTCGCCAGTGGGCGTCGAACGCATGCCGGTCGGTGGGGTCCTCGCTGGTGAAGGCGGCCGTCCTGACGGACTCCGGGTCGGACATGAACGCGAAGAACGACGACAGATCGCTGTCGCGCACCTCGCGCAGGGCAACCCGCATGATCAGAGCCTCCGGGTGGCCAGCGTCAGCCGGTCCCGCGCGTCGAACAGTGCGTCCTTCACCATCTGCTCGTGCGCGGGCGTGAGCCGGGCGACCGGCACCGAGCAGCTGATGGCGTCGCGGGCGGGGGTGCGGTACGGGATGGCGATGCCGAAACAGCGCAGCCCGAGGGTGTTCTCCTCGCGGTCCACCGCGTACCCCTGCTCGCGGATGAGGTGCAGCTCCTCGATGAGCTTCTCGCGGTCGGTGATGGTGTGCTCGGTCAGCGCGGGCAGCGTCTCGGGGAGCATCTTGCGGACCTGCTCGTCGCTGTGGGTGGCGAGCAGCGCCTTGCCGAGCGAGGTGGAGTGGGCGGGCAGCCGGCGGCCGACGCGGGTGAAGGGGCGCAGATAGTGCTGGGACTGCCGGGTGGCGAGGTACACCACGTTCGTCCCGTCGAGGCGGGCCAGGTGGATGGTCTCCGTCGTGTCGTCGGAGAGCCGGTCCAGAGTCGGGCGGGCGGCAGCGACGACCTCGTCACCGTCGATGTACGAGGTGCCGACCAGCAGGGCCCGTACGCCGATCCCGTACCGCGTGCCCGTCGCGTCGGTCTCCACCCAGCCCAGCTCCACCAGGGTGCGCAGCAGCATGTAGAGGCTGGACTTGGGATAGCCGACGGCCTCCTGCACCGCGGCGAGCGAGTGCATGCCGGGCCGCCCGGCGAAGTATTCGAGGAGTTCCACGGTCCGCACCGCGGACTTGACCTGTGCCCCACCAGACTCGGCAACCGACATCGCCCTACGCCCCTTCCAGCCCACTTACGAAACCCTGCGACTCCTTGCCACACTGAACGCCCGGAAATAGAGTCGCTTCATATTCACGATCAGGAACTCTGTTCAGAATACCGAACAACTTCTGATGTGTGGCAGTGGAGCGGAAGGAATCACGGTGGCAGCAGCACCAGTCTGGAGCGTCGACCCCCGCACCGGGAACCCGCGTGAGCAGGTTGCGGTGGAGGCTACAGCGGAGGAGGTCGACCGAGCGGTCCGGGCCGCCCATGCGGTACGCGACTCGCTCGCCGACCGCACCGTACGCGCCGCGTTCCTGCGTACCGCGGCCGATCTGCTCGCCGAGGCCGGGGAGCACGTCATCGAGGCCGCCGACGCGGAGACCGCACTCGGCCCGGCCCGGCTCACCGGCGAACTCGCCCGCACCGCAGCCCAGCTGCGGGCCTTCGCGGAGGTCGTCGACGAGGGCGCCTTCCTCGACATCCACATCGACCACGAGGACGCCACCAGGACCCCGCCCTGGCCCGACCTGCGCCGCTACAAGATCCCGCTCGGGGTCGTCGCCGTGTACGCGGCCAGCAACTTCCCGCTCGCCTTCTCCGTCCCCGGCGGCGACACCGCGAGCGCACTGGCGGCCGGCTGCCCGGTCGTCGTCAAGGCGCACCCCGACCACCCCGCCACCTCCGAACTGTGCGCCTCCGTACTGCGCCGGGCCGCGGCGCAGGTCGGACTGCCCGAGGACGTACTGATCCTGGTCCACGGCTTCGAGGCGGGCATCGAGCTGATCAAGCACCCGCTCGTCGCCGCCGCCGGCTTCACCGGCTCGGTACGCGGCGGCCGCGCCCTGTTCGACGCGGCGGCGGCCCGCCCCGCCCCCATCCCCTTCCACGGCGAGCTGGGCTCCCTCAACCCCGTCGTCGTCACCGAGGCGGCCGCCGCCGAGCGCGGCGAGCAGATCGGCGCCGGGCTCGGGGGCTCGATGACCATGGGCGCGGGCCAGTTCTGCACCAAGCCCGGCTTCGTCCTGGCCCCGGCCGGCGAGACCGGCGACCGTTTGCTGAAGTCCCTGACCGATGCGGTCAGCGACACCGAGGCGGGCGTCCTGCTCGACCACCGGATGCGCGACGCCTTCCTCGCAGGCGTACGCGAACGGGCCGAACTCCCCGACGTGGAGGCCCCGGTCACCCCCGGCGCGGGCGGCGACCACACCGTCGCGGCCGGCTTCCTGACCGTACCGGCGCACCTCCTCACCACCGAGGGCCCGCACGACGCGCTCCTGGAGGAGTGCTTCGGCCCCGTCACCGTCGTCGCCCGGTACGCCTCCGAGGACGAGATCACCGCCGTCCTCTCCCGGCTCCCCGGCAACCTCACCGCCACCCTCCAGACCGCCACGGACGGCGCCGACGCCGACGCCCCCGGACTCCTCGCGGCCCTCACCCCGCTGGCCGGCCGGGTCCTCGTCAACGGCTGGCCGACCGGCGTGGCCGTCGCCCCCGCCCAGCACCACGGCGGCCCCTACCCGGCCACCACCTCCACCTCCACCTCGGTCGGCGCCACCGCGATCGAACGCTGGCTGCGCCCCATCACCTACCAGACGACCCCCGAGGTCCTGCTCCCGCCGGAGCTCCGCGACGACAACCCCCTGAACCTGCCCCGCCGAGTGGACGGCCGCCGCGCATGACCCGGCACCTCCCCGAACTCCCCTTCGACCTGCGTCCGTTCGGCCCCGAGGCCGAGTGGACGTACGAGAACGGCGTACTGACCGGCCGGGCGGGCGCCCGTCAGGACCGGTTCGTACCGCCGGGCGGCGACGCCCTCGACACCGTGAGCGACGCACCCCGCCTCCTCGGACCCGCACCCCGGGGCGACTTCCAGCTGATCGCCCGGGTGAAGGTCGGCTTCGCCGCGGCCTTCGACGCCGGAGTGCTCTACCTCCACGTCGGGGAACGGGAGTGGGCCAAGCTCTGTCTGGAGCTCTCCCCGGACCGCCCCACCATCTGCACGGTCGTCACCCGTGGCCACTCCGACGACGTCAACTCCTTCGTCGTCGACGGCGACAGCTGCTGGCTCCGCCTCAGCCGCACGGGCAACGCGTTCGCCTTCCACGCCTCGGCCGACGGCGAGAAATGGACCTTCGTCCGCGTCTTCGCCCTCGGCGAGCCCGAGCAGGCGGCCGAGGCGTCGGTCGGCTTCCTGGTCCAGTCACCGACCGGCGATGGCTGCGAGGCGACGTTCGACCGGATCGCCCTCCGTACGAAGGGACTTGACGACCTGCGCGACGGCAGCTGAGCGCTCGGACGCCTTCACCGTCACCTGCACCCTCGCCCTCCGGCCCGGAGGGCGAGGGTGTTCGTCTTCGGGCCCGCGACGCCTCGGCTCAGGCCCCGGCCGCGTACCGCACGAAGTGCGTCCAGCCGGTGCGGGTGAGTGTCAGGTGGGGGAGGGCTGTGTCCTTCGAGTCGCGGACGAGGATTGCCTGTCCGGCAGTGGCGACCTCGACACATGCTCCCCCTTCGTTGGAGCTGTAGCTGCTTTTGATCCACGTGAGGGGCACCGTGATGCCCGCAGAGTCATCGATGCTCATGCTTGTCTCAGCAACTCCTTGATAACGGTCAGGGACTCGGATGGTGTGGGTGCCTGTGCCCTGATGCTGCCGTAACGTGCGGCCAGGATACGGACTTCATCCGGATCGGTGATCAGCCTGCTGATGTTCTGGACCTCCAGGTATGCCACCTGAGGCCGACCCTTCGGCGCCAGCAGGATGAAGGGACCGCCCATGCCCGCGTGTTCGTTACGCCTGGTGGGCATGACCTGAAGCTCCAGGCTTCTCAGTTGTCCGAGATCGATCAGCTGCTCCAGCTGTGCCTTGTGCACTGCGTCGCCGCCGATCGGTCTACGGAGGACCGACTCTTCGATGATGCACGTCACGATCGGAGCAGGCCACCGAGTCAACAGCTCCTGTCGGGCAAGTCGTGCCGCCACCCGTTGCTCGATCGTCGCTTCGTCCAGCAACGGCTTACGCATGGCGAACAGAGCCCGTGCGTGCGCCTCGGTCTGTAGCAGTCCCGGTACGACGTGGCTGCCGTACTCGTGGACCTCGACGGCATCCGCCTCCAGCTTCGCATAGTCCTTGAACCACGCAGGATGCTTCACCCGGGCCCGTGCCTTCGCCCGCGCCACGTCCTCCTTCGTGGCCCGCAGCAGCCCGCTCGCTTCAAACAAGTCGTCCGCCGCGTCCAGAAAATCCGGCTGCGGTGTCCTGCGCCCCCGTTCCAAGGACCGGATCAGGTCCTCGCTGTACCCGAGCCGGTCGCCCAGTTCCCGCTGGGTGAGGCCGGCCCGCTCCCGCAGCAGCCGGACCTGGCGGCCGATCACCCGGAACAGGTCCGTGGCCTCCTCCGAGTCGTCGTCGCCACCGATCGCACCGTCCAGCTCCATTGCTGCCCGCTTTCGTTCCATGGGCCGACCGTGTGCGCCGTCACGGCACGGCGGACAACCGGTACCGGTCGCCGTGCGTACTGGTACGCGCACGCTACGTACCGCTGTCGTTGCTGGTCAGCGTACGGTCACTCGGCCACGCTGAGTGGTGTGACGAGCGAATCCGCAGAGATCGAAATTCCGCAACGGGCAACTTCCGCACCACAGTTCACACAGCTGTTCAGTGCCACCCGCCGAGGTGCCCGCCTGGCTCGCCTGCTCGCCGTGGAGCAACTGGCGGCATGGGGATGGCCGCGTGACGGCGAGCGCATCGACGCGGCCGCGCTCGTTGTCGCCGAACTGGCGGCGAACGCGGTCATGCACGGGCGGCTGGACGGGCGGGGGTTCCGCCTCGGGCTTGCTCTCCTCCCGAGCGGACGGCTGCGGATCGAGGTCACGGACCCGCGCGGCGAAAGCCTCCCCGCCGCGTCCCGGGAGGCCGTTGAAGGAGGCCGGGGGCTGATCATCGTCGGTGCCCTGGCGGCGGACTGGGGCGTACATCCGTACCCGCCGTCCGGCAAGACGGTATGGGCAGAGGTCTCCGCGACGCGAACGGGCGCCGGGCGACACCCTGCCGGTGATTGCGCACCCCGACCCGACAACCAACGGGCCCCCGGTGGCGAGTGAGTACTCCCGCACCTCGTCGTACCGGGAATGGTGCCCATCCGCACCCACCACACGCTATATGCGCGTCTGTACCGGCATGAGGGCACCCATGGCCGGAAGACGGACGTCAGGACCTCGCGTGTTCCGTGGATGATCGACGATTTTCGGCCTCGCAGGTGCGGTGGTGGAACGTGAGGGCGATCAGGAGCTGTTGGGCCGCCATGGTTTCCAGGAGGGTGGCCCGCAGTGATGCCATGTGGCCCGCTTACCGCCCCCTCCGGTGTTTGTTCGTCAGTCCGTCGGGCGGGGTGACGACCGGGTCGGGCGGCGCGAAAACCATGATCTGATACCAGGCATACCAGGCCAACAGCACCGGCTTTCAGCCGGAATTTTTGGCGCACGATGTGCCACCGTGCGGCGCGGTGCACCACTAGATTGCCGAACGGCACCACGAGACCGACCATGACCTGCCCTCTTTCGTTCACCGGCAGGAAAATTGGCAGCCAGTCACCACGCCTTGAATTCCTGGTGAACGCCGGGTCCGGGCAGGCTGCCGGTCCGCACCACCGCGTCCGGCCGGGCTGACAGTGCTGGACGGTCGCGGCGTTCGAGTACTTCCTGACCCGATCCGGTTGTCCGGGGACACCCCCATGGAGCCGGCCGAGAGTATGAGGCACGTTCTGTGAAGGTTCGTACGAGGCGGTCGAGCGCTCTGATCGCCGGGGGATTGGCAGGGGTGCTGCTGACGGGTTGTGGCTCCCAGGGTGAGATCTGGCCATTCGACGAGGACAAGGGGAGAATGGTCGTCGGGATGTCCGACGGCATCCTCGCGACGGATCCGGCCGCGGGGTACGACCCGGGGTCCTGGCTGCTGTTCAACAACGTCTTCCAGTCCTTGATGAGCTTCCCGCCCGGGAGTTCCACCCCTGTGCCGGAGGCCGCCGAGGAGTGTCATTTCTCGGACGGCAGCAAGACCTACACCTGCACCCTGCGCGGCGGGTTGAAGTTCAGCAACGGCAACAGCCTCACATCGGCGGACGTCAAATACTCCTTCGACCGGGCGATCGGAATCAACGACCCGGCGGGCCCGGCACCGCTGCTCTCCACCATCTCGTCGATCAGCACCCCGAGCGAGAAGAGCGTCGTCTTCCACCTCAAGGTGCCCGATGCGATATTTCCCAGCAAGATCGCATCGGGTGCCGGTTCCATCGTGGACCGTCACGTCTATCCCAAGGACAGGCTGCTCAAGGGCGGCAAGACGGTTGGCTCCGGCCCCTACATGCTGGACTCCATCGACAAGTCGAAGGCCGTCTTCTCGGTCTACTCCGGCTACCACGGAACCGCCGACGTGAAGAACTCCGGCGTGACGCTGCGACTCTTCGAGGGCGACCAGCAGGCCCTCAAATCCTCCATGGAGAAGGGCGAGGTCGACGTCGCATACCGCGGCCTCACCGCCAAGGCGATAGCCGCCCTGGATGCCTCGCCCACCGCAGGGACGGACGGTATCGACGTAGTCCAGGGGAGCAGCGCCGAGGTCCAGCACATGGTCTTCAACATGGCAGACCCCGTGGTCGGCAAGATCGCCGTGCGCAAGGCCATCGCCTATCTCATCGACCGCAACTCCCTGTTGAGCGAGGTCTACGAGTCCACGACGACGCCGCTCTACTCGATCGTCCCGGTCGGTATCACCGGGCACGGCACCTCCTTCTTCGACACGTACGGCGATGGCCCGCAGCCCCAGAAGGCAAAGGATGTCCTGAGGGACTCAGGTATCACCGACAAGGTGAAACTGACCCTCTGGTCCACCCCGAGCCGGTACGGACCCGCTACCGACGACGAACTGCGGACCATCGCGGGTCAGCTGAACAAGAGCGGACTCTTCGACGCCAAGATGGAGACTGTCCCGTTCGACCAGTACGAGAAGGACATCGCCAACGGCAAGTACGGGGTCTACGTCAAGGGCTGGGTGCCGGACTATCCCGACCCCGACAATTTCACCCAGCCGTTCTTCGGCAAGGGCAACGTCCTGTCGAACAATTACGAGAACAGCGAGATAATCGACCGGATCATCCCGCAGACCTCGTCCATGACCGACCGCGCGAGCACCCGGCAGAAGTTCATCAAGCTGCAGGACATCGTGGCGCGCGAGCTGCCGCTCCTGCCGCTCTGGCAGGGCAAGCAGTACGCAGTCGCCCACGAGAACGTCCGGGGCCTTCAGAATTGCCTGGACACATCGACTGTCTTCCGGTTCTGGGAACTCACCACTGCGTATTAGGCACTGAGCCTTTGCCGACCTCGGCTTGAGCAGGTCACGTGGAGGGTGAGGACGGCCTGAACGAGTGCGGTGACGCGGGTGGTGCCGCACCGCCTCGTCGGCGAGGAAATCGGTGGCGCCCCGTGAGGTGAGCCGTTAACTTCCGCCTGAGCACAGTGAGGTACGAGGCGCGATCACGAATGGAGCCAGGCATGGAGACCGAGGGCGCGCGAACCGGCCGCGCGGGCTTGCTGCTCGACCAGTTCGACCAGGCCAGGGAGATGGCCCAGGTGAAGCTGACGGGGCTCGGTGACGAGGAGTACCTGTGGGAGCCGGTGGCCGGTTGCTGGTCGATCCGGCGCCGGGGCGAGGCGTCGACGCCCAGGGCGTACGGGCCGGGCGAATGGGTGCTCGACAAGGGGGCCCCGGACATCCCGGCAAATGAGTACGCCGAGGTTGCCCGGCAGGCCGCCGGCGGCATGACCGTCGCCAAGATCGCCGATGACTGGAGCGTGAGCGTCGAGCGGGTCGAGCAGGTCCTCGCCCACACCGGTGCGCCGGAGCCCGACGAAGCGCCGATCACCACCATCGCGTGGCGGCTGGGACACCTGCACTCCTGCTTCGCGGGGCAATGGGAGTGGACCTTCGGCGAACGGCGGCAGGAGCCGAAGCTGCTGGTCGACTTCACCCCCTCCGCCGCCTTGGCACTCAAGCGGTTCTGGGAGCTGATCGACCGCTGGCGCGACAGCGTCGCCGCCGTCACCGACGAGCAGCTCGACACGGTCGGCTTCTCGCAGTACCCGTACGGCTCCGATCCCGACAACCCATTCATCGCCGTGCTGGCGGGGGCCAACCTCGAATTCATTCACCACATGGCCGAGATCGCGTTGCTCCGCGACCTGTGGCGGGCCCGCTTCACCACTCCCGGGTAGGCACGGGCGCGCCACGAGGGTGTTCCATGGCGTTCCGGTCGGCACGCCGGCGAGCGGTTCGTGACCTGCGGCGTGAGCGCGTCCGCCCCGGCGGATGCCTTTCTTGCTGCGGATACGGGCGCGTTCCCGACGTTGCTTGGCCGGCAGGTCAGAGTGGCGAGCGTTGGTGTTGCGCCGGCGCAGGCAGGCGTGCGGGGCCGCCGACGGGCCGGTGGAACCCGCGGGGCGCCGCCCACGTCGCCCCGGCCGCCGCGGCCGCCCGCCCGATCGGACGCCGCCGCCCCCGAGGTGCAGGCGAACAGGTATGCAGGCATGGGTCGATACGACGGCATGGCTGCTTTGGCCAAGTTCAAGTGGCGGTTTTCAGCCAACGGTTGCTGGTGGGGCGGCCGGGGAGGCAGTGGGGCTGTCTTGGTTGACCGTTGATCA
The DNA here is from genome assembly GCF_042882185.1 of Streptomyces sp. NPDC058239. Lineage (NCBI taxonomy): Bacteria > Bacillati > Actinomycetota > Actinomycetes > Kitasatosporales > Streptomycetaceae > Streptomyces > Streptomyces sp. NPDC058239. The sequence goes on along the minus strand of NZ_JBHVWS010000001.1, from coordinate 104,946 downwards.
ATTACCTTGTGCCGTAAGCCAGTCACTGACCTTGAGGGAGCCCCATGTCCGCCGCGCAGCAGGTGCCCGACATCCTCTCGCCCGAGTTCGCCGCGGACCCCTACCCGGCGTACCGTCTGATGCGCGACACCGCGCCCCTCATCTGGCACGAGGCCACGCAGAGTTACATCATCTCGCGCTACGAGGACGTCGAGCACGTCTTCAAGGACAAGAACGGCGAGTTCACCACCGACAACTACGACTGGCAGATCGAGCCCGTGCACGGCAAGACGATCCTCCAGCTCAGCGGCCGTGAGCACGCCGTGCGCCGCGCCCTCGTCGCCCCCGCCTTCCGCGGCGCCGACCTCCAGGAGAAGTTCCTCCCCGTCATCGAGCGCAACTCACGCGAACTGATCGACGCCTTCCGGAACTCCGGCTCCGCCGACCTGGTCGACGACTACGCCACCCGCTTCCCGGTCAACGTGATCGCCGACATGCTGGGCCTCGACAAGGCGGACCACGCGCGCTTCCACCATTGGTACACGTCCGTCATCGCCTTCCTCGGCAACCTCTCGGGCGACCCCGAGGTGGCCGCGGCGGGCGACCGGACCCGTGTCGAGTTCGCCGAGTACATGCTGCCGGTCATCCGGGAACGCCGCGAGAACCTGGGCGACGACCTGCTGTCCACGCTGTGCGCCGCCGAGGTCGACGGTGTGCGGATGAGCGACGAGGACATCAAGGCGTTCTGCAGCCTGCTGCTCGCCGCCGGCGGCGATACCACCGACAAGGCGATCGCCAGCATCTTCGCGAACCTGCTGCTCCACCCCGACCAGCTCGCCGCCGTCCGCGCGGACCGCGACCTGATCCCGCGGGCCTTCGCCGAGACCCTGCGGTACACCCCGCCCGTCCACATGATCATGCGGCAGTCCGCGACCGAGGTGAAGCTCAGTGGCGGCACCATACCCGCCGGTGTCACCGTCACCTGCCTGATAGGCGCCGCCAACCGCGACGAGAGCCGCTACCGCGACCCCGACCGCTTCGACATCTTCCGCGACGACCTGACCACCACGACCGCCTTCTCCGCCGCCGCCGACCACCTCGCCTTCGCGCTCGGCCGGCACTTCTGCGTCGGCGCGCTGCTGGCCAAGGCGGAGGTCGAGACCGGCATCAGCCAACTGCTGGACGCCATGCCCGACATACGCCTCGCCGACGGCTTCGACCCGGTCGAGGAAGGCGTCTTCACCCGCGGACCGCAGCGCCTGCCAGTGCGGTTCACGCCCGTGACGGCCGCCTGACCGCCATACCGGCACCACCGCCGAGGTGATGGGCCCCGCCCAGGGGCCCATGTGCCCGCGCTGCCGCACCACCGGGTGGGCCGGGCTGCCGCGCCACCGGGCGCCCGCCCTGCCGGGTCATCTGGCGCCCGCTCTACTGCACCACCGGCGTGAACTGCACCGGCAGCGCCGTCAGCCCCCGCATCCAGATCGACGGACGCCAGGTCAGCGTCTCCGGCTCCACCGACAGCACCAGGTCGGGCAGCCGCTCCAGCAGCGTCTCGACCGCCGTCCGCGCCATCACGTCCGCCAGCAGCGGTGCCGGATAGGGGCAGCGGTGCTCGCCGTTGCTGAACGACAGGTGCGCGGCGTTCTCCGCGCCCACGTGCGCCTCCGGCCAGATCTGCGGATCGGTGTTGGCCGCGGCCAGCCCCAGCACCAGACAGTCGCCCGCCCGGATCTGCCGCCCGCCCAGCTGGGTGTCCCGAACGGCCCAGCGCCCGATGAAGTTCTGCGTCGGCGTGTCCAGCCACAGCGCCTCGTTGAGCGCCTCGCCCACACTGAGCCGGCCGCCCGACACGTTCACCGCGAACCGCTCGTCCGTCAGCAGCAGCCGCAGCGTGTTGCAGATCCAGTTCGCGGTCGGCTGCTGCGCCGCGGCGATCACCGAGATCAGGTCCTGGACGATCTCCTCGTCCGTCAGTCCCGCCGGATCCAGCAGCATGCGCGAGGTGACGTCCGGACCGGGGTTTTCCCGCTTGTCCTTCACCAGCTGCCGCAGCCGCTCGCCCACGCGCCCGTACGCCGCCACCGGGTCGTCGCCCTCCGCCGCGTCCAGCGAGATCCGCAGGTCCTCGACGAGCTGCTGGGTGTCCTCACCCGAGGTCGGCATCCCGCACATCTGCACCACGGCCCGCATCGGCAGGGCGTGCGCGTATCCGGTCATCAGCTCCGCCTGCCCGCTGCCCGCGAAGCCGGCGATGAGCCGGTCGGCGATCAGCTGGCAGTTGCGCGCCAGCTCGAACTGGTCGACGCCCTCCAGCGCCTGAGTGATCACTCCGGCCCGCCGCCGGTGCTCGTCGCCCTCGGTGAACAGCACCGACGGCTGGTAGCCGACGTACGGCAGCAGCGGCCAGTCCGCCGGGATGTTCTCCCACTGGTTCCAGCGCCGGGAGTCCCGCGCGAACAGCTCGTCGTGGCTGGTCACGTACGTAACCTCGGAATAGCTGAGCACCAGCCAGGCCGGGATGTCCCCGTCGAGCAGCACCGGCGCGACCGCGCCGTGCTCGCGGCGCATCGCGCGGTACAGCTGCGACGGCGTCTGCTGGTACTCGAGCCCCGCCAGGCGCACCGCGTCGGTGTGGGCGGGGCAGCCCGGCGGAGCCGGTTGCGCGGAAGAGGGGTCGGTCATGGGGTCGCCTCCTGGGCCATCGCCAGTTCGTACAGGTGGTCCACGAGGGTGACCAGCACATCCTTGCCGGACTGCCGGACCCGCGCGTCGCAGTCGAGCATCGGCACGTGCTCGGGCAGCGCGAGCGCCTGGCGGATCTCCTCCAGGGAGTACCGGTGGGTGTCGTCGTCGAACCGATTGACGGCCACCACGAACGGCGTCCTGTGGTGCTCCAGCCGGTCTATCGCGTACCAGGAGTCGTTCATCCGGCGCGTGTCCACGAGCACCACGGCACCCAGCGTTCCGGAGAACAGCCTGTCCCACAGGAACCAGAAGCGCTCCTGGCCCGGCGCGCCGAACAGGTACAGCACCATGCGTTCGTTGAGGCTGATCCGCCCGAAGTCGAACGCCACCGTCGTGGTGGTCTTCGTCGCGACCGCACTGGTCTCGTCGACGCCGACGCCGGCCTGCGTCATCACCTCCTCGGTGTTCAGCGGCCGGATCTCGCTCACCGAGCGGACCAGGGTCGTCTTGCCGACACCGAAACCGCCCACGATGACGATCTTCAGGCCGGTCTCCGCCGCGTCGGCCAGTGGCGTGCGGTGGGAGGGCGGCTCAGAGGTTGCGGAGCCCATGGAGCACCTCCTTGAGAAGGGCGGAATCGGGGAGCGAGGCGACGGACTGCGCCGCGCGCGGGTGGCGGGCGGTGATGCGGCCCATGTCGAGCAGGTCGCCGAGCAGGATCCGCACCACCGTGATGGGCAGTTTCAGCTCCGCGGCGATCTCGACGACAGCCGTGGGGTGTTGGCAAAGCTCCAGGATCCGGGCGTGCTCCGACTGCATTCCCGCCGTGGGCCGGCACTCACTGACGATCAGGGTGACCAGGTCGAAGGAGTCGTCGGTGCGGCTCCGGCCGGCCGTGACCGTGTAGAGCCGGTCGGGGTCACCGGTGTCCACGGGCTTGCGCATCACCACGTGGCACTCCCCGGGACGGGCTCTCGGGGGTCGGCGCGCAGGTGCTCGCCGATCTGCTCCACCAGATCCGTCATCTGATGGCCCACCACGCCGGGGTCGGCGTCCTCCTCGGCGAGGACGGCCAGATGCGCTCCCTCGCCGGCCTCCACGATGAACAGCAGGCCGCCGTGGAACTCGGTCATGGACTGCCGGACGCCGCCGGTGCCGTCGCCGAACTCCATGGACGCGCCTTGGGCCAGGGCCTGGATGCCGGAGCAGATCGCCGCCAGCTGGTCGCCCTGGTCGACCGTCAGGTGTTCGGTCCAGCAGAGCTTCAGGCCGTCCCGGGACAGGGCCAGAGCGTGCCGGGTGCCGGGGGTGCGCTCCAGGAGGCTCTGGAGGAGCCAGGTGAGGCTGTTGTCGGTGGTCTGCATGATGGGTGATGGGACGGTGGTGCCGGTTGACCGGTCACCGGCCCGTTCCTCCGATCTCAGGAACTCGGGCGGGAAGTGGGCGCCGACGCCCCGGGCGCCGTACGGGAAAGGGGTCGGCGGCTACGGGGCGGCCGGTGGCTCGGACTCGGGCCGGGCATCCGGCCCGGCGGTGCCGCCCGCGGCCCGGCGCCCGCGGTGGAAGGCGCCGAACCGTGCGCCCGCGTCGCGTGCCGGGCGCTGCTCCGGTCGGTCTCCGTCCGCCGTCCCGGACGCGGCCCCGGATGTCGCCTCGGACGCCGACCGGCGTTGCTCGCGCTCCCGCTCCGCCTCGGCCATGGTGCGGCCGGGGGCGCGGACGGGCAGGCCGTTCAGCGTGGAGCCGGTGGCGCGCCGGGGCTGTTCCTGCTCGGGCAGCTCCGGCCGGGCGGCGGGCCGCTCCGGGACGCCGGGGCGCGAGGTGGGCTCGGGCGCCGGGGCGGGCGAGGCGGCGGGGGCGGGGCCCGGCGTGGGCGCGGTCTCCGCGGCGGGGCGGCCGGCCGCCCCGCGCGACACCGACTCGCGCTGCTGAGCGAGCAGTTGCTGGGGCAGCAGGACGACGACGCCGGTGCCGCCGCGCGACGAGGGGCGGTAGTTGACGCTGATGCCGTACTTCACCGCGAGCCGTCCGACCACGGCGAGGCCGAGCCGGGTGCCCTGGAGCGAGGCGAGGTCGGTCATGTGACCGGACACCGCCTCCTCGGCGCGGCGCATGGCCGCGTCGGCCATCTTCAGGCCGCTGTCCTCGATGGTGACGACCATGCCGGCGCTGCGGTCCTCGACGTAGACGTGCACCTCGTCGATGGGCGGGGAGAAGTTCGCGGCGTTGTCCATCAGCTCGGCGAGCAGATGCATGACGCCCTCGGCGGCGAAGCCGGAGATCGCGGCGGTGGTGGAGCAGTGCAGGCGCACCCGCTGGTAGGCGGCGATTCGGCCGACGGCGCCGCGCAGGATGCTCTCCATCACGATCGGCTTGTTCCAGGCGCGGCTGGACCGGCCGCCCATGAGCAGCGCGAGCCGGTCGGTCATCAGGCCGAGCTGGGAGGTGCTGTGGTCCAGCTTCAGCAGGTCACCGAAGACCTCCTCGCCGTGTCGTTCCTGCATGTCCCGCAGGTCGGCGAGCATGCTGACGGACTTGGCCTGGACGCGGCTGAGCGCCCTGGCGGAGGCGGCCTGTGCCGCGGCGGCGCGCCGCTCGCTGTGGGCGAGTTCGCGGACGAACGACTCGGTCGGAGTGCGGACCACGGGCAGCCGCGGCAGGTCGAGTTCGGCGAGCACCGTGTCGCCGGACTGGCCCTCGCGCAGCCGGGCGACCGCGGCGGGCAGGGTCTCCTGCGCCAGCCGCTCCAGCGCGGTGGCCGCCTCGTTCAGCTCGTACTGGGCCTGCCGGCGCTCGCCGTCCAGGGCGGCCGCGTGCTGCACGCCTTCCTCGACGGCGGCGGCGAAGGTGTGCATGATCCGGCCCAGCTGCGGGTCGGACGGCGGGGGCACGCTGCCCAGCGCGTCGGCCGCGCTCGTGCCGTCCCGCAGCTGCCCGGCCACAGCCGGCAGTGTCACGTTGACCAGGTGCGCGGTCTCCGCCGACAGCTGCGTCGACTGCGCCTTGAGACGGCCGGTCTCGGAGGTCTGCGCTGCGACCATGTGCCGGGCCCGCCGGACGAGCCGGTGACTGACGAGGACGGCCGCGGCCACGCACACCCAGGCGACCGCCGCCACGGTCAGCGCCCAGGCGCGGGCGCCGGACGGCGCCAGGGCGACGGACACGCCGCCGGCCGCGGCACTCACCACCAGCACGACCAGGGGCGTGGTCGGCGAGGTGCGCGGCGTCTTCGCCGGCCGGTGCTGACTGAGCGGTGCAGGCACTGACATTCCGCGGTCCCTCGGTCCATGAGATCAGAAGAAACGGGGGCAGCCGACTCACGGCGGCCGCAGGTCGGAAAGGGGGTCGCCAAGAGGAAGGCGATCTTCCGACCGGGTACCTGCTCATGCTAGCCACACTGCCGCGCGAGAAGATCCGACTATCTGCACAGTCCGCCGGTGACCCAAGTTCGTCGTGAACCAACCGTCTGAATGTCCGTCCGTGATATGGGAGATGACATCCTTTCAGCCCGGCTGACGCATAGAGGCGGGCTGCAAATGCGTTGATGAAGTGTCAAAATTGTAAAAGTGAACGCCGTCCGCACGTCAACTCCGGGCACCAACAACCACTTTCCAGCCAACCAAGCGCAGGCCGAAGCCGAACCCACGCAACTTCCAGGGCTGTTGAAACACCCGGCGAGGGCGGCGGCCACTGAGATGAACCCCGGTCAGCGGAAGGGCGGCACGCCCCGGGCGAGGCGAGCGGCAGGCGAGTCGGGCTGTACGCCGGGTTCTGTTCCCCGGGTTCCTCGCGGAGCCCGGGGCGACGGCCATCCATCCGGTGCCGTGACCGCATTGGTTCGCCGGGTGGGATCCGGCAGGATCTCGGGCATGTTCTGACGTGGGCCGGACCCGGCCCGGCACGCGCCGTCGAGACGCCTGCCGTTGCGACTGCCAGGGTTCCGGCAGCAGCGGCAAGCGGCTGTGCCCTACGGGGTCCGCTCGTCGGTCTGTTCATGGGGTGGGATACGTGGAGCGGCGGCAGTGTCTGAACACTGCTGCCGACCGGCGGCGATCCGCACCGGGCCGTACCGGCACTCTCGCCGCTCCCGGCAGCTCAGTTGCTGTCTCTCGACGAGGCGGCCGGCCCGCCACTCGGCAGCCGGGTCGTTGCCAGTGCCGTCAGCGTCAGCAGTGCGGCGCTGATCGCCAGGCTCGTCCGGAGGCCGTCCTCGAAGCCGGTTGCGACCAAGGCACCGAACGCCGCCACGCCCAGGCCGCCGGAGACCTGGCGGGCGGCGTTCAGGACGCCCGCGGCGACACCGGCCCGGTCCGTCGGCACGGCCTCCATCATGGCCGCGGTCAGCGGCGGCAGAGCCAGGCCCGCGCCCAGGGCCAGCGGAACCAGGAGCAGGGAAGTCAGCACCGGTGGCGTGTCCGTGTCGACGAGCAGCAGGAGCAACAGGCCGCCCACCGCGAGCAGTTGACCGGTCAGCATCGGCAGCCGGGGACCGTGGCGATTGGCCAGCCTGCCCGACAGCACGTTCACCACCACGAGCAGTCCGGTCATCGGCAGGAACATCAGGCCCGCAGTCAGCGCCGACTGGTCGCGCACCTGCTGGAAGAAGAGGCTGAAGACAAAGATCATTCCGTAGAACGCGACGCTCAGCGCGGAACCGGCCGTCACCGCCACCGCCACCGTCCGGTTGCGGAACAGGCCCAGCGGGACCACCGGATGCGGGTGGTGCGACTCGATGCGGAGGAACGCGGCCAGCGACAGGACCGCCACCCCGAGCGCCACCAGGGCCAGGGTTCCGTGCTCGATCACCGCGAAGGCCAGCGCGGCCAGTGCGAGTACGGCGGTCAGCTGGCCCGGCAGGTCCAGCGGCGCGGGGCGGCGGGCCGAGCGGGGTGCGCGGGACGTCAGGGCGAGGGCGAGCAGGCCCACCGGCAGATTGATGAAGAAGATCGCCCGCCAGTCCCAGGCCGTGGTCAGCGCTCCGCCCGCGACGGGGCCCAGCGCCGCAGCCGTCGTGCCGCCCGCCGCCCACAGCGACACCGCACGACCGCGCTGCGCGGGATCGGCGTACGCCTGCCGCACCAGGGCGAGGGTCGTCGGCAGTACGACGGCGGCCGCGATGCCCTGCGTCACCCGGAAGCCGATCAGGGCCGGGAGGTTCGGGGCCAGACCGCAGGCGACCGATGCCAGCGTGAACAGGGTGATCCCGGCGGTGTACGCACGGGTCGCACCGATCCGGTCCGAGAACGCGCCCGTCGACAGCAGCAGTGCGGCGAAGGCGATCGTGTACGCGTCGACCACCCACTGCAGCCCCGCCATTCCGCCGCCGAGGTCCGAGCCCATCGACGGGAGCGCCACATTCACCACCGACGCGTCCAGCATGATCAGCGCGAAGCCGAGCAGGGAGGCCACCAGGGTCAGGGTGGGGGAGGGGGAAGGGGAGGGGCTCTGCGCGTGCCGGTCGCGGGGCAACTCGGCAGCGGAATCCGGTGCTTGAACGAGGTTCTCTGTTGGCATGTGCCAAGCCTGGCGATCGACCCCGGCATACAGTAGCGGCCTGAATGCCATACCTCCGGAGGTTCTGGCCATGCCGCCTGTGCACCGTGTCGTCGTCATCTCGACGCCGCCCGTGTCGATGTTCAACATCGCCATCCCCGAGATGCTGTTCAGCAAGGTCGAGATCGCCGGTGCCCCGGGATACGAGACGCTCTTCTGCACCGCGGAGCCCGGTCCCGTCCGCACCAGCAGCGGACTCGATGTGCACGTTCCGCACGGCCTGGACGTCATCGACACCGCGGACACCGTGATCATCGCCGGCGCCGGCTCCCGCGAGGAGCCCGATCCGCGCATCCTCGCCGCGCTCCGCCGGGCCTCCGCCGACGGCAAGCGCATCGCCTCCATCTGTACCGGCGCCTTCGCCCTCGCCGAGGCGGGCCTTCTCGACGGGCGCGCCGCCACCACGTACTGGACGTACACCGGCGAACTCGGTGACCGCTACCCCTGCGTCGATCTCCAGAAGGACGTCCTCTTCGTCCAGGACGGCACGGTCCTCACCTCGTCCGGATACGCGGCCGGGATCGACCTCTGCCTCCACATCATCCGTACCGACTACGGCGCGGCCGTCGCGAACGGCGTCGCCCGACTCACCCTCGTCGCTCCGGTACGGCCCGGTGGGCAGACGCAGTTCACCGACACCCCGCTGCCGCCCGAGCGCGGCGTCTCCTTCGCCTGCACCCGCGCCTGGGCGATGCAGCACCTCGACGAACCGCTGACCCTCACCGACCTGGCCCGCAACGCGGGCGTCTCCGTACGGACGCTCTCGCGCCGCTTCCACGCCGAGACCGGACTCAGCCCCCTCCAATGGCTGCTCCACCAGCGCATCGAGCGGGCCCGCGAACTGCTGGAGACCACCACCCTTCCCATGGACCGGGTCGCTCGCGCCAGCGGCCTCGGTACCGCGGACTCGATGCGCCAGCACATCCAGCGCCGCCTCGGCCTCACCCCGAGCGCGTACCGTGCCTCTTTCAGCAGACTGACCGTGGCGCCGGTCGCGGCGGCCACGGTCTGATCCGGCCCGGGGCGGGTTCGGGCGTAGAGCGGCGGAGGCAGGACATGCGACGTGTGGTGCGGGGCTTCTGGGGGGCCCGGAAGGAGTCGGCCGAGGCGCTGACCCGGCGATGGAAGCTCACCCTGGACCAGCTTGCCGAGATCCTTCCGGCGGGTGGCTCGGGAGCTGTGTGGACGTGGCGGCAGATCCATTCGTCCGGGCCCGCAACCGATCTCCTGCCGAACGAGGATTCCCTCCTCGCCGCTCTGCGCGCGGCCCGGGAGGCCGACGGCTGGTCGGACCGTGTCGGGTTCGGGCTGCGACTCGTCCTCGCGGGTGAGCCGGGCTGGAAGATCGAGGTCAGCGGGAACGGGGGCGGCGTCTCGGAGTTCCTCCACCAGTCGATGGTGATCGGTGTCGGATCGCCGGACGACGCCGAGATCTCCGACGGGAATCTCCTTGCTGCTGTCGCCGAGGCATGGGAGCCCGACTTCGGCGATGTCACCGACGACGATGTGCTCGACGCCCTGGAGGACGATGCGGGTTTCGTCGTCGGTGAGCCCAGCATCGGCTGGGTCGGCTATCTCTCCCCGGCACGCGCGGCCCTGCTGCCGGAGGGTATGACGGCCGGGCACAAGGAGCTCCGTGTCGGAGGCGTTCTCCTCGACATCGCTCCGCGAGGCAACGTGCAGGACGTACTGCGGGCCTACCTGCGGCTGCGCGACGCCGGTGCGCTGCAGCCGCTGCCGTGCCCGATGGACCGGGCCGTGCTGTGACCGTCCGGACCGGCGGGACGACCGGCCCCGCGCAACCGGGGAATGAGGGCGTCCGCTCCTGCGTTGTGCACGGGAGCGGAGGGTGGCTCCGCGCCGCCTGAGCTGTACGTACGAGAACACGGAGAGAAGAAGAGACATGCGCGTCGAGATCTGGAGCGACATCGCCTGCCCCTGGTGCTACATAGGGAAGGCCCGCTTCGAGAAGGGCCTGTCGGGGTTCGCCCACCGTGACGAGGTCGAGGTCGTGCACCGGTCCTTCGAGCTCGACCCCACGCATGCCAAGGGCGACACCGTGCAGGTGATCGACATGCTGGCGCAGAAGTACGGGCGCACCCGCGAAGAGGCGAAGGCCATGGAGGCGAACGTCGCGGCCAACGCGCAGGCAGAGGGGCTCGGCTACCTCACCGAGGGCCGCGACCACGGCAACACCTTCGACATCCACCGGCTGCTCCACCTGGCCAAGGCCCGAGGCCGCCAGGACGAGCTGCTGGGCCTTGCCTACCGGGCGAACTTCGCCGAGGAGCGTTCCGTCTTCGACGGTGACGTACTGGTCGAGCTGGCCGTCGAGGCCGGACTCGACGCCGCCGAGGCGCGTGCCGTCCTCGCCGACCCGGAGGCGTACGCCGCCGAGGTGCGGGCCGACGAGCGCGAGGCGTCCGAGCTCGGGGCCAACGCGGTGCCGTTCTTCGTGCTCGACCGTCGGTACGGGATCTCCGGCGGCCAGCCCGCCGAGGTCTTCGCCCAGGCGCTCGAACAGGCGTGGAAGGACCGGCCGCTGACCGCGATCGGCGGAGACGCCGCGGCGTGCGATGCCGATGGTGCCTGCGAGGTCCCGCAGACCGGCAGCAACGCCTGAGCGCGCAGGCCGACGCCGTCGCCCGACACCTCGCTCAGCTGCATACATAAGCATTGCTTGGGTGCACCCCTTGACTCTTTGTAATTGACGATGAGTCAAGGGGGCTTCAGGCTGGGCCCATGGAGACTACTTCGCTCAGCCGTGCGATGGACGACGAGTTCGCGCCGGAGACCGCCTACCTCAACACCTCCACCTGTGGGCTGCTCCCCCGGCGCACCGTGGACGCGGTGAAGGCGCTCGCCGAGGCGATCGCCACGGGTCGCAGGGCCGGCTCCGGCGACTTCGAGGCGGTGGACGCGGCCCGGGCCGGCTTCGCCCGTCTCGCCGGTGTCGACGCCGACCGGGTCGCCACCGGCAGCTCGGTCTCCGTACACGTCGGGCTGATCGCGGCCTCGCTGCCGGCGGGGGCCGAAGTCCTGGCGCCCGAAGGGGAGTTCAGCTCCGTCGTCAGCCCGTTCGCGGTCCGTGGCGATCTCAGGATGCGCTACGTCCCGCTGGACGGACTGGCCGACGCGGTACGGCCCGGCACCGATCTCGTCGCCTTCTCCTCCGTGCAGTCCGCCGATGGCCGGATCGCCGATCTGGACGCGGTACGTGCGGCGGCCGCCGCCCACGGCGCCCGGACGCTGCTCGACGCCACCCAGTCGGCCGGCTGGCTGCCGCTGGACGCCGGGGCGTACGACTACACCGTCACCGGCGGCTTCAAATTCCTGCTCTGCCCGCGGGGTGCGTCGTTCCTCACCGTCACCGAGGAGGCGCAGCGCACCCTGCCGACCGTCTTCGCCGCGTGGGTCGCCTCCGATGCCCCCTGGAACAGTACGTACGGCCCGGTCGAGCGGCTCTCCCCGACCGCCCGGCGCTACGACGAACCGCCGGCCTTCCTCTCGTACCACGGCGCCGAGCACTCCCTCGCGCTGCTCGGCGAGGTCGGCATCGACGCCGTCCACGCCCACGCCACCGGGCTCGCCGCCCGCATGCGGGCCGGGCTGGCGGGGCTGGGGCACGAGGCGGTGCCGGGGGAGTCGGCGATCGTGGCCGTGCCCGGACTCGGCGGGCGGGAGCCGGAGCTGGCGCGGGCCGGGGTGATGGTCTCGAACCGGGCGGGGAGTCTGCGCGCGGCCTTCCACCTGTACAACACGGAGGCCGATGTGGACCGTGTCCTGGACGTGCTCTCCGGCTGAACCCGCCCGGATCCGCGTGGACCCGCCAGGACACCGGGGGATCAGCGGCGCTCGGGACAGTCCTCGGTCTCGTGGCAGAGGTTCTCCTCGACCTTGGCGAGCAGCCGGGCCAGCTCCTTGCGTTCGGCCGGGTCCAGCCCGGCGAGGGTGTGCTCCTCCAGATTCGTCCAGGCCCGCTCGACGTCGGAGTGCAACGCGCAACTGCCGTCGGTGGCCTCGACCAGGACGGCCCGGCGGTCGTCCGGGTCGGGGCAGCGGCGGACGTGCCCGGTCTGTTCGAGGCGCTGGAGCATCTTGGTGACGGTGGAGGGGTCGAGGTCGACGGCCTTGATCAGCTCGGACTGGCGCACCGCACCCGCGTCCCACAGGTACATCATCAGGAACTCCTGGCCGGGGTAGAGCCCGAGCCCCTTGAGCAGCTTGCCCGCGGCGATCCGGTGCAGCCGGGCGACCCGCGAGACGGCATGGCTGACGGGGCCGCCGCGGGCGGCGCTCGGCAGCTCGGTACAGGCGGGATCGGCCTTCATCGGGACTCCTCGGGGTGGTGCCGGGCGGCGCTCCCGGCAGGTCGGGAGGTTAGCGCGTCGCTTTCTGTGAACTTTACCTTGGTCGGCCAAGTAATGGACTACAGTGGCGCAGTACCAAGATGATTGGCCGACCACATAATTTTCTCGGGAGCCCCCATGACCACCGCATTCGACCCCATCGACCTGTCCGGTACCCAGCTCGCCAATCGCATCGCGATGGCCCCGATGACCCGCAGCCGGGCCGGTGAGGGCGGCACCGCCACGGATCTCGTCGCCGAGTACTACGCCCAGCGCGCCTCTGCGGGCCTCATCATCACGGAGGGCATCCAGCCGTCGGCGGTGGGCCAGGGCTATCCCTCCACTCCTGGGCTGCACAGCGCGGAGCAGGTCGCGTCCTGGCGCAAGGTCACCGACGCGGTACACGCGGCGGGCGGCCGGATCTTCGCCCAGCTCATGCACGCCGGCCGGATCGGTCACCCGGACCTGCTGCCGGACGGACTGACCCCGGTCAGCGCATCCCCGGTCAAGCCCGCCGGTCAGCTCTACACCGGCGCGGGACTGGAGGACTTCACCACGCCGCGTGAACTGACCGGCGACGAAGTCCGGCAGACCATAGCCGACTTCGCGGCGGCCGCCCGCAACGCGGTCGACGCCGGCTTCGACGGGGTCGAGCTGCACGGCGCCAACGGCTACCTCATCCACCAGTTCCTCGCGCCCAGCACCAACCTGCGTAACGACGAGTGGGGCGGCTCCGAGGAGGCGCGTATCCGGTTCGCCGTCGAGGTGGTCAAGGCCGTCGCCGCCGAGATCGGTGCGGAGCGGACCGGGCTGCGCATCTCGCCCGGAAACGTGTACAACGACATCGACGAGCCCGCGCCGGACGCCGTCTACACCGCGCTGGTACGGGAGATCGAGCCGCTCGGCCTCGCCTATCTGCATGTCCTGGAGGCGGTGGAAATCCGCGAGCTGACCCTCGCGCTGCGCAAGCAGTTCTCCGGCACCTTCATCGTCAACCTGCTGACGGACGGGCCGACCGGACCGGAGGACCACTCGGTGATCGATGACGGGATCGCCGACATCATCTCGTACGGCGCGCTGTTCATCGCCAACCCGGACCTGCCGGCCCGGCTGAAGGCCGGCGGCCCGTTCAACACCCCGGACCCGTCGACCTTCTTCGGCGGGGACGCGAAGGGGTACGTCGACTACCCGGCACTGGACACCGTCCGGCCCTGAGGCCGTGAGGGTCACAGGGCGGCCGGCCGGGCCGCGGACACGGCCTGGGACCGGGCGTCCCCGAGGAGGTCCAGCACATCCTTCTGAAGGCTCAGGAGGTCGGTCACCACCCAGAGCCCCTCGCCCGGCCGAGGATCGGCACCGCGCGGCGGGCGGGGGTTCTGTGCCTCGACGGCCAGTACCTGGTCGGCGGGGCCGGGCAGGTGGGCCAGGCCCACGACAGGCTGTTTCACAGCACCGATTCCGGCAGCACCCCCAGGGCGGGAGCCCGCGCCCGTCCGGGCTCCCGTTACTCCCGGCCGGCCCCGTCCAGCGGCGCGCTGTGCCACTTCCACGAGGTGACCCGCGGATGACCGGGCAGCCCGGCGCGGCCGGTCGACCAGAGCAGGACGGCCCACCGGTCGGTGTCCTTCGGGGCGTCCGGGAACAGCCGGGCCAGCACCCGGTCGCAGAGATCGGCGGGCGGAGCCCAGGGGACATCCAGGCTCGCGGCGAGGTCATGCACGTGCACCAGGGTCTCCACGATGCCCATGGCGGCGAAGCCCTCCGGGTCGGACACCCCGTAGGAGTGGTACGAGCGGACCTCGGGCGAGGCCGTCCGTACCATCGCCGCGAGCAGCGCGCCGCTCGCCTCCAGCGTCTGGAGCAGTCCGGAGGGTCCGGCCGACCGGTCCGCGAAGATCGCGTTCGCCGGACCGCCCTCGTGATCGGCGCTCCAGCGGTACGGAACGTATGTCTCCAGCGGCGGTTGCCGCGGGCCCAGCTGTGCCGCGTAGGAGAAGAGATCGTCGCTCAGATGCTCCGTGGTCTCCCAGCAGTCCCACTCCAACGACCCGGCCGGGACCAGCCAGTCGTCCACCGAGGACTCCCGGAGCGTGTCGACCGCGAGGCGGACCGCGGTGGTCACGTCGTCCGCCGTGACCGGCAGCCGGGTCCCGGTCAGCGCAGCCCGTTCCGCCGCACTGCACTCGACACAGAACTCATTGCCCTCCGGATCGGCGAGTGTCGCCCAGCCCCGCCCGTTCGGCCTGCGGTGGTCGGCCACGAGGGTGGCGCCCAGGCCGAGCAGCCGCTCCACCTCTTCGTCGCGGGTGCGGTCCTGCGGCTGAATGTCCAGGTGCAGACGGTTCTTGGTGCTCTTCGGCTCCGGCACCGAGATGAACAGCAGCGCGGCACCGGGGGCCTCGACGAGTGCTTCGAGATCGCCGGGGGCGTCCTCGTCGGAGAGCGGGGCGCCGAGTACCCCGGACCAGAATCCGGCGAGCTCGTAGGCGTCGGCGCAGTCGATCGTGATGTGACGTACCAGTGAAGTCATGGGCCACACTGTCGCCGCTCACGGCCGTCACGGTCCACCGGGTTCGGAGAGGGGGTGGGACGACGGATGTCGCCCCACCCCTGCCCGGTTCAGCTCGCCGGCACGTCACTTCACCGGTGTGAAGTCCCGCGCCCCGATGAACTCCGGACGCCGCGCCGGTGCCGCGAACGGCTCCTCGGCGGCGTTCTCCACACTGTTGAAGACGATGAAGACATTGCTGCGCGGGTACGGGGTGATGTTGTCCCCCGAGCCGTGCATACAGTTGCAGTCGAACCAGGTCGCCGAACCCGCCCTGCCCGTGAAGAGCTTGATGCCGTGCCGGTCGGCCAGTTTCGTCAGCGCCTCGTCGGACGGTGTGCCGGCGTCCTGCATCTTCAGGGACTTCTTGTAGTTGTCCCTCGGTGTCTCGCCCGCACAGCCGAGGAACGACTTGTGCGAACCGGGCATGATCATCAGCCCGCCGTTGGTGTCGTGGTTCTCGGTCAGCGCGATCGACACGGACACGGCCCGCATGTTCGGCAGACCGTCCTCGGCGTGCCAGGTCTCGAAGTCCGAGTGCCAGTAGAACCCCGAAGCGCCGAAGCCCGGCTTGACGTTGATCCGGGACTGGTGGACGTACACGTCCGAACCGAGGATCTGACGGGCCCGGCCCACCACGCGCTCATCGCTGACCAGCCGGGCGAAGACCTCGCTGATCCGGTGGACCTCGAAGACCGACCGTACCTTTTGCGACTTCGGTTCTATGATCGAGCGCTCGTCGGCCCGCACCGCCGGATCGGTGATCAGCCGGTCCAGTTCGGCGTGGTGGACGGCGACCTCGTCCGGAGTGATCAGCTGGTCCACGCCGAGGAAGCCGTCGCGCTCGAAGCCCTGCAGCTCCTTCACGGCGACCGGCCCCGGGGCGCCGGGAGCGGACCAGATGACCGGGTCCTGACGGGGCGTGATCATCTCGGCTGCGCCGCGTGTGGGGTACAGATCGGCACGTACATCGGTGGTCATGGTTCAGCCCTCCTCGGTCAACAGCGGGTAGACACCGTTCTCGTCGTGCTCCTCCCGTCCGGTGACCGGAGGGTTGAAGACGCAGACACAGCGGAAGTCGGTCTTCGGCCGCATGGTGTGGTGCTCATGGCCGTTCAGCAGGTACATCGTGCCGGGGGTGATCCAGTGCTTCTCGCCGGTCTCGTCATTGGTGAGCTCGGCCTCGCCCTCGACACACAGGACGGCCTCGATGTGGTTCGCGTACCACATCGATGTCTCGGTGCCCGCGTACATCGTGGTCTCGTGGAGCGAGAAGCCCACCTTCTCCTGTGCGAGCACGATGCGCTTGCTCTCCCAGGTTCCGGAAGCGGCCTTCACATGCCGGTCGGTGTTCTCGATGTCACTGAACGATCGGACGATCACGGTGGGTCGGTGCCTTTCTCTCTGCGGCGGTGCTTCTCTTCGGACCCGCGTCGGGGGCGGGTCCGGGATCAGGCGGTCTCGCGGACTGCGCGGGCCAGGGTCCGCAAGCCCTCGTCCAACTCCTCGGGGGTGACGGTCAGCGGCGGCAGCAGCTTCACGACCTCGCTCTGCGGACCGGACGTCTCGACCAGGAGGCCCAGCTCGAAGGCGCGGGCGCAGACCGCGACGGCACGCGACTTGTCGGTGAACTCCATGCCCCAGACCAGGCCGCGGCCCCGGAACTGCGCACCGAGCCGGGCGTGTTCGGCGCAGATCGCAAGGAGCGCCTGCTCGATCTGCTCGCCCCGGGCCAGGGTCTGCTTCTCCATCTGTCCGTCCGCCCAGTAGGCGTCCAGCGCGGCGGCGGCCGTGACGAACGCCGGGTTGTTGCCGCGGAAGGTGCCGTTGTGCTCGCCCGGCCCCCAGATGTCCAGCTCCGCTTTGAACAGGCAGAGCGACATGGGCAGTCCGTAGCCGCTGATGGACTTGGACAGGGTGACGATGTCGGGGGTGATGCCGGCCTCCTCGAACGAGAAGAACGCCCCCGTGCGTCCGCAGCCCATCTGGATGTCGTCGACGATCAGGAGCATGTCGCGGCGGTGGCACAGGTCGGAGAGCGCCCGCAGCCACTCGGGGCGCGCCACATTGATGCCGCCCTCGCCCTGCACCGTCTCGACGATCACGGCGGCGGGCTGGTTGAGACCGGAGCCCTGGTCCTCCAGGAGCCGCTCGAACCAGAGGAAGTCGGGTACCCGGCCGTCGAGGTAGTTGTCGAACGGCATCGGGGTGCCGTGCACCAGCGGGATACCGGCCCCGGCCCGCTTGAAGGCGTTGCCGGTGACGGCGAGCGAGCCCAGCGACATGCCGTGGAAGGCGTTGGTGAACGAGACGATCGACTCGCGCCCCTTCACCTTACGGGCCAGCTTCAGCGCCGCCTCGACCGCGTTGGTGCCGGTCGGGCCGGGGAACATCACCTTGTACGGGAGATCACGCGGGCGCAGCACGTTGTTCTGGAAGGACTCCAGGAAGGCGCGTTTTGCGGTGGTGGCCATGTCGAGGCCGTGGGTGATGCCGTCGCGCTCGATGTAGTCGATCAGCGCGCGTTTCAGTACCGGGTTGTTGTGGCCGTAGTTGAGAGATCCGGCGCCGGCGAAGAAGTCGAGGTAGGTGTGGCCGTCCTCGTCGGTCAGACGGGCGCCCTGCGCATGGTCGAACACTGCGGGCCAACTGCGGCAGTAGCTCCGTACCTCCGACTCCAGGGTCTCGAAGACACTCAGCGCGGGCGGGGTGATGGTCACAGGGAATCTCCTGCTTGAGGGGGGTGTGACAGGCGGCGGTGTGCTCAGGCGTGGAACGGGCCGAGGCGCTCGGACGTGGAACGGGCCGAGGCGTTCAGACGTGGAACGGGCCGATGCGGTACAGCACTTCCGACAGATGCGTTCCCTCGGGGAACAGCTCGCCGTCGAAGAGCACTTCACGCTCCAGGGCCACGTCGTGGCGCTGCGCGTAAGAGGTGAACAGCCGGTCCGACGCGGTGTTGTCCGGGGTGATGGTCGTCTCGACCGAGGCCAGGCCCTGCGAGGCTGCGACCCGCGAGGTCAGCGCGTCCAGCAGCTTTCCCGCCAGTCCGGTCCCGCGGTGGCCGTGGTCGACGGCCACCTGCCAGACGACGAGTGTCTCGGGGCGGTCCGGCCGGAGGTATCCCGTCACGAAGGCAACGGGCCCGCCGGTCTCGTCGCGGGCGACCACGGAGGTGGCCGCGAAGTCACGGCACCACAGCAGGTAGCTGTACGAGGAGTTGAGGTCCAGGACCTCGGAGTCGCGGGCGATGCGCCAGATCGCGGCTCCGTCCTCCACTCGTGGGGTGTCGATGGTGAGGAATTCGCTTCGGGCACTTGCAAATTCTGCTGGTGCGGCGGTCATGCGAATTGAATTTACCCAGCAAATTCTGAAATTGCATCGACGTGAGGGGTTGGGTGGCGTGATCCTCTGTGTTATCACGCGGGCGCGTGCACCGGCGCGATCCGGCTGTGCTTTCTTACGTTTTGGGTGCTATTTATCCGGCATAACGGCTGCGATGTGGAGTCGGTCACAAGGTCGTAACTCTCGGGTGACGCAACGGAATTGTGTGGATCGGGCTCCTGGAAACTCGGGTGTTTAGGGTCCGGGAAAGCGGGCAGAAGAATGCGGGGAGCTGCTCTGAATAAAGCAGCTCCCCGCATTTATGGAATATTGACGTTCCGGTGTGGATCTACTCGCTCGGCCAGGTTTCCGAAACGGCTTTGCGGGCAGCTTCGAAGTCGACCTGCCGGCCCGAATCGGCCAGCGCCGCCCCCAGAGCCGCGAGCGAGGACCGGACCGCGCCCCGCGTCGCGTCCACACCGTAGTGATTGACCCGGATCATCTCCTTGGACAGCGCACCGCCGCCCGCGATCAGCGGCAGCGACGGGTCGGCCGCGAGTGCCCGCGCGACCAGTCCGGAGGCGTCGACGCCCGCCGGGGCGCGCAGCGTCGTCGCGACGGGCGCCGCGTCCTTCGCCTCGTGCACATACGGCGACAGACCGCCGCCGAGCGCCGCCGCACCCGCACGGGTCGCCGCGGCGGCCGCGGCGTGCCGGGCCATCAGCGCGTCCAGGCCCTCGGCCTCGATCCGCTCCACGCAGGCCTCCAGAGCCAGCATCTCCAGCTGGGCGGGGGCGTGCAGCAGTGCCTTGCGACCGCCGTCGATCCAGCGCTCCTTCCAGTCCAGGAGGGAGAGGTACGAGCGGCGCGGGGCCTGGGGGTTGGCGGCGATCCGCTCCCAGGCCCGCCGGCTCACCGACACCGCCGACACCCCGGCAGGGCCGCCCATCGCCTTCTGCGCGCCGATCACACAGAGGTCGACGCCCCACAGGTCCGGCAGCAGTGGCTCGGCGCCCACCGAGGCGACGGCGTCCAGCATGAACAGCGCCCCGTGCGAGCGGACCACCTCGCCGATCTCGGCGACCGGATTGGTGTTGCCCGTCGCCGCCTCGGCGTGGACCAGGGAGACGAAGTCGATCTCCGGGTGCTCGGCCAGCGCCCGTGCGACCTGGTCGGCGGTGACCGCCGTGTGGAACGGAACCGCCAGATCGACGACATTGGCACCGCAGTCCCGCAGCCAGTTCCCGAAGGTCTGTCCGTACGGCCCCGTGACGACGTTCAGCGCGGTCGAGCCGGGCCGGGCGCCGCCCCGGATGCAGCCTTCGAGGGGGAGCAGCGCCTCGCCCTGCATGATGACGACGTCCTGCTCGGTGGCGAGGAGGCCGGCCACCCGCTTCTCGATGGCCGCGAAATGCGCGGCGGTGAGCGGGGCGAGGTCGAGGAAGGGGTGCGTCACGGTGGTGCTCTCTTCGGATCGGGTCGGTGGGCCGCGGTGCTGCGTACGGACAGTGCTTCCGTCGAAGCGTACCCAGGGCGCCGGGCGGTGCCTCGTACAGTGCTGCTCATGAGTGATCACAAGGCACCGCAGGTGCTGCACGTGAAGGGGCGGGTGCTCGTCGGACCGCAGGACGTCCGCGACGAGCTCTGGGTCGTCGACGGACGGATCTCGTACGGGAGGCCGGCCGGCGCGGACGAGGCGGTGACCGTCACCGGCTGGGCGCTGCCGGGGCTGGTCGACGCCCACTGTCACGTCGGGCTCGATCATCACGGTGCCGTCGACGCCGCGACCAGCGAGAAGCAGGCCGTCGCGGACCGGGAGGCGGGCGCGCTGCTGCTGCGGGACGCGGGTTCACCGGCCGACACCCGGTGGATCGACGACCGCGAGGACCTGCCGAAGATCATCAGGGCCGGCCGCCATATCGCCAGGCCCCGCAGATACACCCGGAACTACGCCTACGAGATCGAGCCGGACGAGCTGGTCGCCTATGTCGCGCAGGAGGCGCGCCGCGGCGACGGCTGGGTGAAGCTGGTCGGCGACTGGATCGACCGGGAGGTGGGCGATCTGACCGCCTGCTGGCCGCGCGAGGCGGTCGAGGCGGCCATCGCCGAGGCGCACCGGCTCGGCGCCCGGGTCACCGCGCACTGCTTCGCCGAGGACTCGCTGCGCGATCTCGTCGAGGCCGGCATCGACTGCATCGAGCACGCCACCGGGCTGACCGAGGACACCATTCCGCTCTTCGCCGAGCGCGGTGTCGCGATCGTCCCCACGCTGGTCAACATCGCCACGTTCCCCTCGCTCGCGGCGGGCGGCGACGCCAAGTTCCCCCGCTGGTCGGCCCATATGCGACGGCTGCACGAGCGGCGTTACGACACCGTTGGCGCCGCGTACGACGCCGGGGTCCCGGTCTTCGTCGGCACCGACGCGGGCGGGGTGCTCGCCCACGGGCTGGTGGCGGACGAGGTCGCCGAGCTGGTGAAGGCGGGCATCCCGGCCCTGGACGCGCTGTCCGCGACGACCTGGGGTGCGCGTCGGTGGCTCGGCCGGCCGGTGCTGGAGGAGGGCGCACCGGCGGACCTGGTGGTGTACGACGAGGACCCGCGGGCCGACGTACGGGTGCTGGCGGCGCCGCGACGCGTGGTGCTGAACGGACGGGTGATCGGCTGAGGGGCGGCTCATGGAGCCGCCTCCGACCGGGGTGTGCCGTGTTGACAGGCGGTTACCGAATCCCTGCCGTGTCGTTGAAGCACCCTTGCGCGCACCCCGGCGCAGTCGGCCTCCGCACCGTCCGCGCTCAGTGGATCGGGTGACTCCGAGGAACGAACGTACCGAGATATTCGAATACATACGCGGAAACCCCCCTTTGGAGTGAAGTCACGTCAGGTGTCTGCCAGTTCACCCTCCGTGCGTAAAGCTTTCGGGGTCGAGGTCACCGGTGCCCGCGATGTCCCCCATTGGACGGCGCCGGTGGCTCCATGTCTCTTGTGGGGGTTCCACCATCTTGAACAGCAATACCTTCCGCCTGGCCGCCCTGGCGGTCGCCGCCGCTCCCGTCGCCCTGCTGGTCGCCGTCCCGGCGCAGGCCGTCACCGCGACCACCACGACCACCGGCGACGGGAAGGCGAGCGCGGTCGTGCTCCGTACCGCACTCGACGTCTCGCTCCTGAACAAGACGATCGATGTGCCGCTCAAGGCCACGCTCAATGAAGTGCACGCACCCGCCAGCGCCGACAGGACCGCGCTGAGCGTGCGGCTCGACGGGGTGGACCACGGACAGCCGTTCAGTGTGCTGAGCGCCGATGTGGCCACCGCCAGGGCGACCGTCGGCAAGCACAGGGCCGAGGGCTACAGCAATCTCGCGAAGGCCCGGGTCCATGTGCCAGGACTGCCGCTGCTCTCGCTGATCGAGGTCGAGAAGGTCACCTCCAAGGCGGTCTGCGAGGTGGGCAGGAAGCCGGTCGCCGAGTCGAACGTGCTGGGGCATGTGTCGGTCCTCGGCAAGCGGATCACTCTCACCGCGGGCGGTACCACCCAGGTGAAGGTGCCGGGCGTCGGCGAGGTGACCCTCGACCTGTCGAAGACTCGCACCACTTCGCGCACCGCAGCGGCGGCCGCGCTTCAGCTGAAGGTCTCGGTCAACCCGCTCAAGCTGAATGTCGCCGACGTACAGGGTGAGGTCACGCTCGCCGAGGCGACCTGCGAGACGCCGAAGACGACCGGAGGCTCCAGCAACGGCGGTTCCGGCAACGGCGGTTCCAGCGACGGCGGTTCCAGCGACGGCGGTTCCGGCAACGGCGGGACGAGTGGCGGAGGCACCTCCGGCAGCGGTGGCAGCACGTCCGGGGGCACGGGCGGTGACGGCGGCGGTGTGAAGCCCCAGACCGGCACCGGCCACGCCCCGGCCGCCGGCTCCAACCTCGCGGAGACGGGCGGCAGCTCCACGACCCCGTACATCGCGGGCGGGGCGGCCGTGCTGCTGGCAGTGGGCGCCGGGGCGATGGTCGTGGCCAGGCGCCGCGCCCAGGACTGACCCCTCGACCAAGGCCCGAGGGGGGCACAGGAGGGGAGCGGGGAGCGGCGTTCGCGTGACGGAACGCCGCTCCCCGTCGGCGTGGCACGGAGCACGGCCGTCCCGTCAGCGTGTGACCGCGGTCAGCGTCTGCAGTGCCTGGTCGAGTGCCTGCAGGAAGCGGTTGGTCGTCGCACGGTCGCGTACCGCCAGCCGCAGCCACTGCGGTCCGAGCCCCGGAAACGTATCTCCACGCCGCGCCGCGAACCCCAGCGCCCGCAACCGCTCCCGTACCTCGACGGCCCCCTCCAGCCGCACCAGGACGAACGATCCCTCGGCCGGTTCCGCCACCCGCACTTCGGTGAACTCCCTGAGCCCCGCGACCAGATGGTCCCGGTCCACCGCGATCCGCTCCGCCGCGGCAGCCGCCTCGGCCAGTGCCCGCGGCTCCATGCACGCCTCGGCCGCCGCCAGCGCCGGGGACGACACCGGCCACAGCGGCTGCGCCTCCTCCAGCGCGCGGATCGTCTCCGGGGCGGCCAGTACGTAACCGATCCGCAGCCCCGCGAGCCCCCAGGTCTTGGTGAGGCTGCGCAGCACCACGAGCCCGGGGATGTCCGTACGCCCGCACAGCGCCTCGCGCTCGCCCGGCACCGCGTCCATGAACGCCTCGTCGACCACCAACGTCCGCCCGGGGCGCGCCAGTTTCTCCAGCACCGCCGCCGGATGCAGGACCGACGTGGGGTTCGTCGGATTGCCGACCACCACCAGATCCGCGTCCTCGGGCACCGCCGCCGGGTCCAGCCGGAAATCGTCCTCGGCCGACAGCAGCACCCGCCGCACCTCGTGCCCGGCCACACGCAGCGCCGACTCGGGCTCGGTGAACTGCGGATGGATCACGACCGGACGGCAGGCCGGCAGCGCCCGCGCGATCAGCACGAAAGCCTCTGCCGCACCCGCCGTCAGCAGCACGCGCTCCACGGGCAGCCCGTGCCGGGCCGCGACCGCCGCCCGCGCCGGACGGCCGTCCGGGTACGCGGCGAGCGTGCCCAGCGACGCGGCTATCCGCGCCTTCAGCCAGGCCGGGGGCGTATCGGCCCGTACGTTGACGGCGAGATCGGTCAGATCCCGGCCCCGTACTTCCGCGTCACCGTGGTGCCGCAGATCGTGCGTGCCCGCGCCTGTGGCGTCGGGTCTTTCAGTGGGAGTGTGCATGACCGCCGTGGGGGTGGTGGTGATGGCCGTCGTCGTCGGGGTGGAAGTGCGGCTGCTGCGGCAGCCCCACCTTGTCCTCGAAGCCCGGCAGCGAGATCCGGTACACGCATGAGTCGCAGTTCATCCGCAGATCGCCCTTGACGGCCTCCCGGTAGCGCTCCATGACCAGGTCGTACAGTTCCTCGGCCGCACCGATGACCTCGGCCGAGCGGACATCGAGCTCCGGGTGGGCGGCGGCCCACTCCTCGGTCTGATGACGCACCCGGTCCGGCAGGATGCCGGTGAAGAGGAAGTACGGCAGAACGACTATGCGCCCGGCACCCAGCTTCACGCAACGGTCGAGACCGGACGGTACGTTCGGCGCCGCGAGCGAGACGAACGCCGTCTCCACCCCCGCGTAACCACGGCCCTCCCAGAACAGCCGCGCCGCCTTGTGCACCTCGGCGTTGGCGTCCGGGTCGGTCGAACCCCGCCCGACCAGCAGTACCGTCACCTCGGACCGGTCGGTGTCGCCCAACACCGCGTCGACCCGGCGCTCCAGCACCTTCAGCAGCGCCGGGTGCGGGCCGAGCGGACGGCCGTAGGTGTACGAGATGCCGGGGTGGCGCTCCTTCTCACGGGCCAGCGCCGCCGGAATGTCCCCCTTGGCGTGCCCGGCCGACACCAGCATCAGCGGCACGGCGGCGAAGCGCTTCACACCGTGCTCGACCAGCTCGGTCACGGCATCGCCGAGCGGCGGCGGGGACAGCTCGATGAAGCCGCCCGCGACCGGCAGTCCGGGGTGGCGCTTGCCCAGCTCGGTCACGAAGTCACGGAACGCTCCGGCCCCGCCCTCGTCCCTGGTGCCGTGGCCGGCGATGAGCAGTGCGGGCTGGGTGGACGGGGTGGTCACAGGTTCTCCTCGGTGTTCGTGGGGGGTACGGGGTGGTACAGCAGGGCGTTGAGAGCGGCGGCCGCGACGGCCGAGCCGCCCTTTTCGGACACATTGCTCACGGCGGGCAGACCGCTCTCGCGCAGCGCCGCCTTCGACTCGGTCGCGCCGACGAAACCGACCGGCAGCCCGATGACGAGCGCGGGCGCGGCATCGAGGACGAGCAACTCCTCCAGCGCGGTCGGCGCATTGCCGATCACCCAGATCGCACCGGCTCCGACCTGCTCGTACGCGAGCCGGATCGCATGTGCCGAACGGGTCAGCCCCAGGCCGGACCTGGCCTCCTTGAGACGGCACACGGTCTCGCGGCGGGTGATGCCCGCCGCGACCATCTCCACATCGGTGACGACCGGCGCACCGGCGTGCAGCGCCGCATGCGCGACGACGAGCGACGCCTCGTCGCAGACCAGGTCCGTCGCGTACTCCAGATCCGCCGCGGAGTGGATGACCCGCTCCACGACGGCCCGGGTCAGCGGTGCGAAGTGCGAGGTGTCCAGGCGGGCGCGCAGCCGTCGGAACGACTCCTGCTCGATGGGGTGAACGGTTCTCTCCCAGGGCCGGTTCACTCGGCTCCCTCCTGTGCGGGGGCCGTGGTGGCCGACTGCCAGCGGTAGCCGCGCGGTGTCACCATGCGGCCCGCGATCTCCCGGGTGGCCGTGTTGCCGACCGTCACGACCGTCATCATGTCCACCGTCGCCGGGTCCAGACCGGCGAGCGAGGTCACCCGGCTGCTCTCGTCGGTGCGCGAGGCATTGCGTACGACACCGACCGGTGTCGCCGGTTCCCGGTGCTCGGACAGGATCGACAGGGCCTTCGGGAGCTGCCAGTCGCGGCCCCGGCTGCGCGGGTTGTAGAACGTCACGATGATGTCGGCCTCGGACGCGGCCCGTACCCGGCGCTCGATGACCTCCCACGGAGTGTGCAGATCGGAGAGGCTGATCGACACATGGTCGTGGCCCAGCGGGGCGCCCAGGATCGCGGCAGCCGCCAGCGCGGCCGTCACACCAGGCACACCCACCACATCGATATCGGCGCCGGCCTCGGCGAGCGCGGGCGACGCCATCGCGTACACACCCGCGTCACCGCTGCCGATCAGCGCCACCGCATGGCCCTTGCGTGCCTCGGCGACCGCGGTACGGGCCCGCTCCTCCTCGGCGCCGAGTCCCGACTCCAGGATGGTGGTGCCGGGCCGCAGCAGGTCCCTGATCTGGTCGACGTACTGATCGAGCCCGACCAGCACCGAGGCCCGCCGCAGCTCCTCGCGGGCCCGCGGGGTCAGCAGATCGCGCGCACCCGGGCCGAGACCGACGACGGCCAGGCGCCCGCGCGGGCTGCGGCGCACCACCGCACACGTGGCCATCGCGGCCCGCCCCACAGGGTTCGACTTCCGCTTCGGTACGAGGAGTTCGCCTCCCGCGGCGAGTGCGGCGGCCTCCGCGACGGAGGGCGTTCCGACAGCGGCGAGCGGCGCGCCGGACGGATTGGGCACCTCGATACGGGCCAACTCGCCGGCTGCGTACGTCCGCAGCGGTACGCCGAGCTGCGAGGCCGCGGCGACGATCCCCGGCTCGTCCGCCTTCGCATCGACCGTCACCAACTCCGCGATGCTCAGCGGCGACAGCCCGGCCTCGCGCAGGGCGTCCCGGATCAGCCCGACGACCTCCTCGGCCGGCGCGCCCTTGGACGCGCCGACCCCGACAGCGAGTGACGCGGGCCGCAACACGGCCGCCTGTGACCCGAGTTCCACGATCCGGTCGGTGACATGCAGCACCGCAGCACCCCCGGCGCCAGGGGAGACATTCGACGGCAACGGCTGCAACGGCCACACCGCATCCGCCCGCAGCTCCACCCCCGCCCCGTCGAGCATCGTGCGCGACACCCCCGCCACATCGCCCTCCACGGGGAGGCCCAGCATGTCCAGCCCCGGCACCCCCGCCGCGTCCGTCGCCGTAGTCACGACCGGCGCCGCGCCCAGCACCTCACCGACCGCCCCGGCCAGGGCGTTCGCCCCGCCACGGTGCCCGCCGAGCAGCGCCACGGCATGGCGACCCGCCTCGTCGACACAGACGACACCCGGGTCCGAGGACTTGTCCGACAGCAGCGGCGCGAGCAGCCGCACCACGGCCCCCGTCGCCAGGAAACACACCAGTTGCTCGCACTCGGCGAACGCCCGCTGCACGGCCTCGCGCACCGGTCCCTCGTAGACCACGGTACGGCCGGGCCAGGCCGCGGCCAGCCGGTCACGGGCGACGGTGCCCGCCGCCGTGGCGGAGATCAGGCCGATCACTGGGTTGCTCCTTCACTTGCACGGACCGCGGGGCGGGTGCCCCACAGCAGAAATACCGGGTTGGTCGCGGCGAGCCGCGTCACCTCGCCGGGCAGCGGCGCCAGCCGGGAGGACTGCAGCAGCACGCCCTCGGGCACGAGCCCGGCATCGGCCAGCGCCGCACGGACCTGAGGCACCCGGTCCAGCGCCGCCAGCGCCACCACCACCGACCGCCGCGCCCGCCGGGCGCACGCCGTCACGATTGCGGGCAGCTCACGCCCGCCGCCCCCGATGAACACCGCGTCCGGGTCGCCCAGACCGTCGAGCACGGCGGGCGCGGAGCCGTGCACCGCGCGCACGTACACCGCGTGCGCGGCCGCGTTCGCCCTGATCCGCTCGACCCCGTCCGAGGTCTTCTCCACGGCGACGGCGGCCGCGCCGAGCCGCGCGCACTCCACCGCGACCGAACCCGAACCCGCACCGATGTCCCACACCAGGTCACCGGTGCGCGGTCCCAGCCGGGCCAGCGCCAGCGCCCGCACCTCGAACTTGCTGATCATCGAGTCGCGGTGCTCGAACTCCGTCTCGTCCAGCGCCCACCGGCCGGGCCCGGCGGGCGGCCCCGCGACGGTCCGTACCGGGGAGAGCACCCGGGACTCGTCCAGACACAGCACCACACTCACCGGATCCGGCCAGTCGCGGGCCACCGCCTCGGCAGGGGTCAGCCTCTCGATGCGCTCCCGCTCCGGATCGCCGAGCGCCGTCGCCACGACCAGGGTGCGTCCCTCGGCTCCGTGCACCAGCCCGGCCGCCAGCTCCGCGGGCCCGGCGCCGGGCCCGGTCAGGACGGCCACCTTCGGGTGCGCCAGACACGCGTTCACCGCGGTACGCGGGTCGCGGCCGTGCGCACTGACCACGACCGAGTCGTCCCACGTCAGACCGAGCCGGGCGAACGCGACCGCGACGGAAGGCGAACCCGGCCGCACATCGAGCGCACTCGCCCCGAAACGCTCAGCCAGCGCCCGTACGATCCCGAAGAATCCGGGGTCACCGGAGGCCAGCACGACCACCCGCGCCCCGCCCCCGTGCGCATGCTCCGCGATCCGGTCGAGCGCCGGCGCCAGCGGACCGAGCACGATGCGCTCGACCTGCTCCGGCGGCCCCGCGGCTTCCAGATGACGCCGGGCGCCGACCACCAACGTGGCCACGGCCACCGCGTCCTGGGCCTCGGGACCGAGCGGCTCGCCCGTCCCCGTACCGAAGACTCGGATCATGAGCCGGACCGCCGGCCGCGCAGCTCGGCGCGCGCCGCCTTGTCGGCCTTGCGGAAACCGTGGAAGTGCCCCGGGTGGTAGAGGTGCGAACGCGTCCCCGAAGCCGAAAGCGCCGGGCCGACCAGGAAGAGGGTGTGCTTCCAGAGCTTGTGCTCCTTGACCGTCTCCTCCAGGGTCTCGATCGTGCAGTGCAGGATCAGCTCCTCGGGCCAGGTCGCCTGGTACGCGATCACGACCGGCGTCGACGTCGGATAGCCGCCCTCCAGCAGTTCCTGGGTGAGCTGCCCGGACCGGGCGGCCGACAGGAACAGAGCCATCGTCGTGCCGTGGCGCGCGAATTCCCGTACCTCCTCGCCCGGCGGCATCGGCGTCTTGCCGCCACCGAGACGGGTCAGGATCACGGACTGCGCGACCTCCGGAATCGTCAGCTCCCGCTGCGCGATCGCCGCGACGGCCGAGAACGACGACACCCCCGGCACGATCTCGACCGCGACCCCCAGCCCGGCACACCGGTCGACCTGCTCCTGCGTGCCGCCCCACAGCGCCGGGTCGCCGGAGTGGATACGGGCCACCTTCAGCCCCTCGGCGGCCGCGCGTTCGTACACGGCGACGACCTGCTCCAGCGACATCTGCGCCGAGTCGAGGATCTCCGCGCCCTTCCGGGCATGCTCCAGCACTTCCGCCTGCACCAGGCTGGCCGCCCAGATGACGATGTCGGCATCAGCGATGGCCCGCGCCGCCCGGAAGGTCAGCAGATCGGCGGCGCCGGGGCCGGCACCGACGAACGTCACTTTGCCGTGGGTGGGCGCGGCGACCGTGCCGGCTGCGTCGACTGCTTCGGACATGGGACGGGGTCCTTTCGGGAAACGGGAAAACCGGACAGAAGAGTGGGACGGACGGCAGGGCGCGGTGAGATGCGCGCACCGGGGTCAATCGGCTAGCAAGAGCGCATGGCGGTGTTCGTGGCGCTCGGCGCGTTCCTGATGACCCTGACCGGCGGCTGGGTCGCCCAACGCGTCACCGACCGCCGCCACCTGGTGCTCGGCTTCGCCGGCGGGCTGATGCTCGGCGTGGTCGGCCTGGACCTGCTGCCGGAGGCGATCGACGCCGCGGGCGATCCGGTCTTCGGCGTCCCCGCGGCCCTGCTGCTGTTCGTGGGCGGCTTCCTGGTCGCCCACCTGGTGGAGCGTCTGCTCGCCGTACGCCAGGCGGCACACGGCGCGGGCGAGGAGAGAGTGCCGCAGGTCGGACTCACGGCAGCAGCGGCGATGGTCGGCCACAGCCTGATGGACGGTGTCGCGCTCGGCGCGGCCTTCCAGGTGGGCGCCGGCATGGGAGCCGCCGTCGCCCTCGCCGTCATCACGCACGACTTCGCCGACGGCTTCAACACCTACACGATCACCAGCCTGTACGGGAACGCCCGCCGCAAGGCCGTGCTCATGCTGTTCGCGGACGCCGTGGCCCCGCTCGTGGGCGCGGCCACGACCCTGCTGTTCACCCTTCCGGAGAAACCGCTCGGCTGCTATCTCGGTTTCTTCGGCGGCGCACTGCTCTACCTGGCCGCCGCCGAGATCCTCCCCGAGGCACACCACGAACACCCGGCCCGCTCCACGCTGCTGTGCACGGTGGCCGGGGTGGGCTTCATCTGGCTTGTGGTGGGCATCGCGGACTGACCACCGCGCCGCACCCGGGCGCCTCACAATTTCCCGCCCCGCCCGCCGTCGCGCGGCGCGGGCGCGATCAGCGTCGACAGATACGGCAACGGCCCCTCGGCCAGCTCCGCCGCCGGCCGGATCGACTCCTCGGGCAGCCCGAGCGCCGAACCCCACACCGCGTCCTCGGTACGCCCCGTCTCACGCAGCGCCGTTGCCACCTCCGCGGCCAGCCGCCCGAACTTGTACGCGACGACCGTCCCGGGGCCTTCCAGAGCCTCCTTGAGCACCGCGGCCCCGGCGGTCACCGGCACCAGCGTCAACGGCTCCGTGCCCTCCGTCAGCACCGCACCGCTGCGGGCGGCCAGATCCTGCATGGCCGTGATCCCCGGCACGGTCTCCACGGCCGTACCCGGCAGCAGCTCACCTATCGTGTGCGCGAGATACGTGAACGTCGAGTACACATTGGGGTCGCCGATCGTCGCGAACGCCACCGAACCATGCGCACGCAGCAGCTCCGCGACCCGCTCACCCGCCGCGTCCCACGCCGCCTCCCGGCGTGCCCGGTCCGTCCGCTCGTTCAGCGCGAACACCACACGTACGACCTTGTCGGCCGCCACGTAGTGCAGGACGGTCGCCTCGGCCCGCCCCCGCTCACCGGTGTCCATCACCGGTACGACGACGACCGCGGCACCACGCAGCGCGTTCACACCCTTGACGGTCACCAGCTCCGGGTCACCGGGCCCCACACCGACGCCGACCAGCCTGCTCGTACCGTGATCGTGGTTCATCCCTTGCACCTCTCAACGAATCGGCGGGCCATACCGGGCGCCGAAGCCCAATGCGTATGCAGATAACTCGCGTGCACGCCCTGCTGCACGAACCCCTCCACGCGACGCTCCGGCTGATGCAGACCCCACGCCGGTTCGGCCCCGGCGCCCGGCTCCAGCACGGTCCGGTGGAACTCGTGCCCGCGCACCCGCGTCCCGGGCGCCGCCAGCACGCTGTCGGAGACCGCCACGGCGTCCCGGTAGCCGAGCGTCAGCCGCTCGGACATCCGCCCCTCGGCATCGAGGACCCCGCACATCGGCAGCCCGTCGAGCGAACGCGCCAGATAGAGCAGGCCCGCACACTCGGCGGCCACCGGAGCGCCGGACTCCACCAGCTCGACAACCGCCTTGCGCAGTGCCGTGTTGGCGGACAGCTCCGACGCGTACACCTCCGGAAATCCGCCACCGATGACCAGCCCCCGAGTGCCCTCGGGCAGCGCCTCGTCCCGCAATGGATCGAACGGCACGACTTCGGCCCCGGCGGCGGCAAGCAGCTCGGTGTGCTCGGCGTAGGAGAAGGTGAACGCTGCCCCGGACGCGACGGCGACCGTTTTCAGCCTCGCCGGCGTTTGAGGCGCGGGGCCCGGGGCGGAGCCCCGGTTGTGGGAAGGGGCGGGCAGGGGAACAGCCCCGCCGCAGGCGCCCACCGCCTCCACCGCATCCCACACCTCACCCGGCACCGCAGGCGCCGACCTGGCCAACGCCATCAGCGCCTCCAGATCGCACCCCGCCACCACCTGCCCCCGCATCGCCGCGACAGCGCCCACCGCGTCGCCCCGCCGCTCGGCCACCGGCACCAACCCCAGATGCCGCGACGGCACAGCCACCTGCTCGGCCCGCCGCAACACCCCCAGCACCGGCACACCCGACTCGTCCAACGCCTCCCGCAACAGCACCTCGTGCCGCTGGGAGCCGACCTTGTTCAGAATCACGCCACCGATCCGCACCTGCGGATCCCACGAAGCGAAGCCGTGCACCAGCGCGGCCACGGACCGCGACTGCGACGACGCGTCGACCACCAGCACCACAGGCGCCCGCAGCAGCTTCGCGACCTGAGCGGTCGACGCCAGTTCGCCCAGCCCCGACGCCCCGTCGTACAGCCCCATCACGCCCTCGACGACCGCCAGATCGCAGCCGCGCGCCCCATGCGCGAACAGCGGAGCGACCAGCTCAGGACCGCACATGTACGCGTCGAGATTGCGCCCCGGCCGCCCCGTGGCCAGCGTGTGATAGCCGGGATCGATGTAGTCGGGCCCGACCTTGTGCGCGGACACGGCAAGACCCCGCCCCGCGAAGGCCGCCATCAGCCCCGTGGCCACGGTCGTCTTGCCGCTCCCCGACGAGGGCGCGGCGATCACCAGACGCGGAACGTTCACCGCGGACCCCTCACCATTCGATGCCCCGCTGGCCCTTCTGACCGGCGTCCATCGGGTGCTTGACCTTCGACATGTCGGTCACCAGGTCGGCGGCCTCCACCAGCTTCTGAGGCGCGTTGCGCCCGGTGATGACCACATGCTGCGTACCGGGACGACTCCGCAGCACCTCGATCACCTCGTCGGTGTCGACCCAGCCCCAGTGCATCGGGTACGCGAACTCGTCGAGGACGTACAGCCGGTACGTCTCGGCGGCCAGGTCGCGCTTGACCTGCTCCCAGCCCTCGCGCGCCGCCTCCTCGTTGTTCAGCTGCTTGTCGCGCTGCACCCACGACCAGCCCTCGCCCATCTTGTGCCAGGCGACGGACCCGCCCTCGCCACTGGCTCCGAGGACCTTCAGGGCGTTCTCCTCACCGACCTTCCACTTCGCCGACTTGACGAACTGGAAGACCCCGATGGGCCACCCCTGATTCCAGGCGCGCAGCGCGAGCCCGAAGGCCGCCGTCGACTTCCCCTTCCCGATGCCGGTGTGCACCACCAGCAGCGGACGGTTGCGGCGCTGACGGGTGGTGAGCCCGTCGTCCGGCACGGTGGTCGGCTGTCCCTGCGGCATTACGCGGCCCTCCTGCTGGTTCCCTGAACGTCCTTGACGAGCCCGGCGATCGAGTCGGCCCGCAGTTCGTCGAGCGTGACGGCGGTGCCCCCCAGATCGCGCGCGAGGCTGCCCGCGAGACCGAGCCGTACGGGCCCCGACTCGCAGTCCACGACGACGGACGCGATGCCCTCGACCTCGTGCAGCCGCGCCGCCCGCGACGCCAGCGCCACCGGCTCCGGCCCCCCGGTCGCCCGCCCGTCGGTCACCACGACCAGCAACGGCCGCCGCGACGGATCACGCAGCCGCTCCACCCGCAGCACGTCATGGGCCTTCAACAGCCCGGCCGCGACGGGGGTACGCCCACCGGTCGGCAGCATCTCCAGCCGTGCCGCCGCGGTGTCCACCGACGACGTCGGCGGCAGCACCACCTCGGCATCCTTGCCCCGGAAGGTGATCAGCCCGACCTTGTCCCGCCGCTGATACGCGTCCAGCAGCAGCGAAAGGACCGCACCCTTCACGGCACTCATCCGCTGCCGGGCAGCCATCGACCCGGAGGCATCCACCACGAAGAGAACGAGGTTTCCCTCGCGCCCCTCCCGGGTCGCCTGCCGCAGATCGTCCCGCCGGACCACCAGTCCCCGCCCCGACCGCCCCCGCGCCCGCTGATGCGGGGCGGCGGCCTGCACGGTCGCGGCCAGATGCAGTTTGGTCAGGGCGCCCTGCGGGCGCCGCGCACCGGTCGTACGCCCGTGCTCGGTACGCGCCCGGGACCGCCGCCCCGCCGCGCCCTCGCCCAGACCCGGCACGCTCAGCATCTTCGTACGGAACGGCTCGCCGGCGCGTACGGGCTGCTGCTCACCGCCCCCGGAGGACTGCTGGCCCTGCCCCTGCTCGGGCACGGACTGCTCGGGCGTGTCGCCGGCCTCGCCCTCGGGCTGCGGCGGCGTGTCGGGCCCGTCGCCCTGCGGGGGCCGGCCGCCGCCACCGGGGCCGTCCGGGTCCGGATCGTCGTCCTCGCTGCTGTTCTGCTCCAGCGTGTCGTCGAGCTTTTCCTCGTCCAGGCCCGGCGCGTCGAAGGGATTGCGCCGACGCCGGTGGGGGAGCGCGAGCAGAGCGGCCTGTCGCACATCCTCGGCGAGCACATCCGTACGCCCCGCCCACGCGGCCAGGGCGGTGGCCGTCCGTGCCATCACGATGTCCGCGCGCATTCCGTCGACCTCGAAGGCCGCGCAGGTGGCCGCGATCTGCCGCAACGCCCCGTCCCCGAGCCGAACTTCGGGAAGCAGCGCACGCGCGGCAACGATCCGGGCCCGCAACGCGCCTTCCTCGTCGGCCCACTCGGCGGCGAAGCGCGCAGGGTCGTCGTCGTACGCGAGACGCCGCCGCACGACCTCGACCCGCAGATCGGTCTCGCGGGACGCGGCGACCTCGACGGTCAGCCCGAACCGGTCCAGAAGCTGAGGTCGCAACTCGCCCTCTTCGGGGTTCATCGTCCCGACCAGCAGGAAGCGCGCGGCGTGCCGTACGGAGACGCCTTCGCGCTCCACGTACGAAGCACCCATGGCGGCCGCGTCCAGCAACAGGTCCACGAGGTGGTCGTGGAGCAGATTGACCTCGTCGACGTACAGAATCCCGCGATGGGCGTCGGCGAGCAGCCCCGGTTCGAAGGCCTTCACGCCCTCGGCGAGCGCCCGCTCGATGTCGAGGGCCCCGACGAGCCGGTCCTCGGACGCGCCGACGGGAAGCTCGACCGTCCGGGCATCCCGGGAAACGCCGGTTCCGGCCTCATGCGGGCCATCGGGACACGCCGGATCGGGCGACGCCGGGTCGCACGAGAACCGGCACCCGGCGACGACGGGAACCTCCGGCATGAGCGCGGCGAGCGCACGCACGGCGGTGGACTTGGCGGTGCCCTTCTCGCCGCGCACCAGCACGCCGCCGACGGCGGGCGAGACGGCATTGAGCAGCAGCCCGAGCCGGAGATCGTCCTGCCCGACGATGGCGGTGAACGGGTACGGCGTACTCACGATGCCTCCTTGGGTGAACGGTGTGATGTCAGCCCCTGGGGCGTTCGAGGAGCGGGGGTCCGGGAGCGGATCCCCCGGTCAGCAGGCGTGCGCACCCCGCTCACCCGTCCCCCTCCAGGTCGCCCTCGAGCTCCAGATACGTGGCCCGCAGCCGCTCCAGCGTCTCCGCGTCCGGCTCCGCCCACAGCCCCCGCTCGGCCGCCTCCAGCAGCCGCTCCGAAATCCCGCGCAGTGCCCAGGGGTTGGACTTCTTCATGAAGTCCCGGTTGGTCTCGTCGAACACGTACTCCGCCGACAACTTCTCGTACATCCAGTCGTCGACGACCCCCGCCGTGGCGTCGTACCCGAAGAGGTAGTCCACGGTCGCGGCCATCTCGAAGGCGCCCTTGTACCCGTGGCGCCGCATGGCGGCCATCCACCGCGGATTCACCACCCGCGCCCGGAACACCCGGTGCGTCTCCTCGCCCAGTGTCCGCGTCTTCACCTGGTCCGGCGTGGCGCTGTCACCGACGTACGCCTCGGGCGACTCGCCGGTCAGATGCCGCACCATGGCGACCATGCCGCCGTGGTACTGGAAATAATCGTCGGCATCCACCAAGTCGTGTTCCCTGGTGTCGACGTTCTTCGCCGCCACCGCGATCCGCCGGAACGCCGTCTCCATGTCCCCGCGCGCCGCCCGCCCGTCGAGCCCGCGCCCGTACGCGTAACCGCCCCACACCGCGTACACCTCGGCCAGATCCGCGTCGCTCCGCCAGTTCCGCGCGTCGATCAGCGGCAGCAGGCCCGCCCCGTACGCTCCCGGCTTCGACCCGAAGATGCGTGCCGTCGCCCGACGTCGGTCGCCGTGCTCCGCCGTGTCCTCGTCGGCATGCGCCCGTACGTAGTTGACGTCCGCCGGCTCGTCCAGCTCCGCCACCGCCCGTACCGCATCGTCGATCAGCCCCACCACATGCGGGAACGCATCGCGGAAGAACCCGGAGATCCGCACGGTCACATCGATGCGCGGGCGTCCCAGCTCGTTCGACGGCACGACCTCGAACCCGGTCACCCGCCGCGACGCGTCGTCCCACACCGGCCGGCAGCCGAGCAGTGCAAGGATTTCCGCGATGTCGTCGCCCTGGGTACGCATGGCGGAGGTGCCCCACACGGTCAGGCCGACCGACTTCGGGTAGTCGCCGGTGTCGGCGAGATACCGGGCGATCAGGGAGTCGGCGAGCGACTGCCCGACCTCCCACGACAGCCGGGACGGAATCGCCTTCGGGTCCACGGAGTAGAAGTTGCGGCCCGTCGGCAGCACATTGACGAGCCCGCGCGTGGGCGATCCGGACGGGCCGGCCGGTACGAAGCCGCCGTCCAGCGCCCGCAGAATGTGGTCGATCTCGTCCGTCGTCCGGGCCAGTCGCGGTACGACCTCCTCGCACGCGAAGCCCAACACGGCCACCGCGTCCGGGAGTTCGAAGCCCAGTACGTCCCGTACCAGTCCTGCCGCAGCCGCGATGTCCCAGCCGCGCTCCTCCATGCCCTCGGCGAGCCGGCGGCACAGCTGCTCCAGCAGGTCGATCGCATCCGCACCGGTGCGCGCCGGGCCGTCGACCAGTTCGGTCAGCTCGACCGGCACCTTCACCGCGGCACCGGGCTCGGCCAGCAACTCCTTCTCACTGAGCCCGAAGTGCTCGGCGATCGACGCCCGCAGCCCCGGCAGCGCGTTCGCCGTACCGCCCCACACCTGGGAGGCGCGCAGCACGGCCAGCACCAGGTTGACCCGCGCCTCGTCGACGGGACCGCCGCCCAGGATGTGCAGGCCGTCCCGGATCTGGACGTCCTTGATCTCGCAGAGGTAGCCGTCGATGTGCATGACGAACGAGTCGAAGTCGTCCTCGCCGGGCTGTTCGTCGACATGGAGGTCGTGGTGCAGCTCGGCGGCCTTCACCAGTGTCCAGATCTGCGCCCGGACCGACGGGGCCTTCGTCGGGTCGAGATCGCTGACCAGCGCGTACTCGTCGAGCAGCTGCTCCAGCTTGGCCAGGTCGCCATAGGTGTCGGCGCGCGCCATCGGCGGCACCAGATGGTCCACCACCGTGGCGTGCCCACGCCGCTTGGCCTGGGTGCCCTCGCCCGGGTCGTTGACGATGAACGGGTAGATCAGCGGCAGTTCGCCGAGCACGGCGTCGGGGCCGCAACCGGCGGACAGGCCGAGGCCCTTGCCCGGCAGCCACTCCATCGTGCCGTGCTTGCCCATGTGGACGACGGCATCCGCGCCGAAGCCCCCCTCCGATGTTGCGGCCTCCAGCCAGCGGTACGTCGCCATGTAGTGGTGGGAGGGCGGCATGTCCGGGTCGTGGTAGATCGCGATCGGGTTCTCGCCGAAGCCGCGCGGCGGCTGGATCAGCACCACCACG
Source organism: Streptomyces sp. NPDC058239 (assembly GCF_042882185.1). NCBI lineage: Bacteria > Bacillati > Actinomycetota > Actinomycetes > Kitasatosporales > Streptomycetaceae > Streptomyces > Streptomyces sp. NPDC058239. The sequence goes on along the minus strand of NZ_JBHVWS010000001.1, from coordinate 67,936 downwards.
TTCCCGAACTGCAACGAGGCGAGGACGATGTCGTCCCCGTCCACGTACAGCGAACCCGGCGGCTCGCCCCAGTGCTCCAGCATCGATTCGCGCAGCTGCGGTTCCAGCTTGTCGAACCAGGCCCGGTAGTCGGCGAGCGGCACACGCGCGGGGGCTGCCGCGAGCTGTTCCTCGGTCAGCCACTCCACATCGTGGCCACCGGCGTTGATGAGTCGGTGGATGAGCTCGTCGCCGTTGTCGGGGTGCCCGTCGACTCCGTAACCGGCGTCGCGCAGGGCGTCCAGGACCCGCACCGCCGATGCGGGCGTGTCCAGACCGACGGCGTTGCCGACGCGCGAGTGCTTGGTCGGGTAGGCGGTGAAGACGAGGGCGAGCTTCTTCTCGGCGTTCGCCTTGTGCTTCAGGACGGCGTGACGCACCGCGATTCCCGCGACGCGCGCGGCGCGTTCGGGGTCGGCGCGGTACACCGGTACGTCGTCGGGGCCCTGCTCCTTGAAGGAGAACGGGACGGTGATCAGACGGCCGTCGAACTCGGGGATCGCGACCTGCATCGCGGCGTCCATGGGGGAGAGCGCGGCGTCGGAGGCGTCCCACGCGGCGCGCGCGGAGGTCAGGCACAGGCCCTGCAGCACAGGGACGTTCAGATCGGCGAGCGCGCCGATGTCCCAGGCCTCGTCGTCGCCCCCGGCGGAGGCGTCCGACGCACGGGTGCCGCCTGCCGCGAGCACCGTGGCGACCAGGGCGTCGGCCCTGCCGAGCAGTTCGTAGAGACCGGCGTCCGCGCCGCGCAGCGAACCGCAGTACACGGGAAGGGCGTTGGCGCCACGTGCCTCGATCGCGTCGCAGAGGACGTCGACGAACGAGGTGTTCCCGGACAGCTGGTGCGCCCGGTAGAAGAGCACGCCGACGGTCGGGCGGCCCTCGACGAACTCCCGGCCGCCGTGCAGGCCCCACTCGGGCATCTTCTGCGGCTCGGCGAAGCCGTGGCCGGTCAGCAGGACGGTGTCGGAGAGGAAGCGGGCCAGTTCTACGAGGTTTCCGGGTCCGCCCTCCACGAGGTAGCGCAGCGCCTCGGCGACGACACCGGCGGGTACGGACGACTCGGCCATCAGCTCCGCGTCCGGCACGGCCTCGCCACCCAGCAGCACGGTGGGGACGCCGGACGCCTTGAGGACGGCCAGCCCGTCCTCCCAGGCGCGCTTGCCGCCGAGGAGCCGGACGACTGCGACGGAGGAACCCTCGATCAGTGCGGGGAGTTCCTCGTGGGCGTCGATGCGGGTGGGGTTCCCGATCCGGTACGGCGCGCCGGAGGCGCGGGCGGCGAGGAGGTCCGTGTCGGCGGTCGACAGCAACAGCACGGTGCTCATAGGGGCGTTCATGCGCGTGCTCCAGGTGCTCCGGGGGCGATGAAGGGAAGTCCTGACGGTGCGCCCGACTCGATGAGCCGCAGCAGCGCGTCGGTGTCCGCGTGTTCTTCGATGAGGTCGCCGAGGCGGTCGAGCTGTTCCTCGCGCAGCGCGGCGAAGCCGGTGTCGGGGGCGGGGACGAAGCGCCGGCCGGCGGCCCGCGCGACCTCGGTCAGGAAGCGACGGCGGAATTCGTCGCTCTCCAGCGAGCCGTGCCAGTGGGTGCCCCACACCGCGTCGACCCGGCAGCCGTCCAGGAACGGCTCGCCGCCGCGTACATCGGCGACGCCGTGGTGGATCTCGTACCCCTCGACGGGGGCGCCGAGCGCCTCGCCGGCGGGGCGGGCAAGGGTCTTCTCGCGGTCGAAGCGGATGCGTACCGGCAGCAGGCCGAGGCCGTCGATGTGCCCGGCCCTCGACTCGACGTCGTCCTCGATGTGTTCACCGAGGATCTGGAAGCCGCCGCAGATGCCGAGGACCGGCCGGCCCTCGGCGGCACGCCGCACCAGGGCGTCGGCGAGGCCGCGCTCGCGCAGCCAGGCCAGCGCGTTCACGGTGCCGCGGGTGCCCGGCACGATGACGAGGTCGGCGTCGGCCAGCTCCTCGGGGCGGTCCACGAACCGGACGACGACGCCCGGTTCGGCGGCCAGTGCGTCCACATCGGTGAAGTTCGACATCAGGGGTACGGCGCACACCGCGACGCGCAGCACGTCGTCGCCGTGCGGCGGCGCGACGACCGATTCGCGTACGGCTCCGCGCAGCGAGACCCTCAGACCGTCCTCCTCGTCGATGCCGAGGCCGTGGGCGAAGGGCAGCACCCCGAAGGTCTGCCGCCCGGTGATCCCGCGCAGCATCTCCAGTCCGGGCTCCAGCAGCGACACGTCGCCGCGGAACTTGTTGACGAGGTAGCCGGCGATCAGCGACTGGTCCTCGGCATCGAGCAGCGCCGTCGTACCGAAGAACGAGGCGAAGACGCCACCGCGGTCGATGTCGCCGACGACCACCACCGGGAAGCGTGCCGCCCGTGCGATGCCCATGTTCACGATGTCCGTGCGCCGCAGATTGATCTCGGCCGGACTGCCCGCCCCCTCGCAGATCACTGCGTCATACGTGCCCCGAAGCTGCTCCAGACAGTCCACGACCGTGCCGAGAAGCGCTTCCTGCCTGCCTCCGTGGTAGCCGCGTGCGCTCATCTCGCCCACCGGCCTGCCCATCAGGACGACCTGGCTGGAGCGGTCGCTGCCGGGTTTGAGCAGGACCGGGTTCATCAGCGCGGTCGGCTCCACCCGGGCGGCCTGGGCCTGCATGGCCTGGGCGCGCCCGATCTCGGCACCTTCGCGGGTGACGAACGAGTTCAGCGACATGTTCTGCGCCTTGAAGGGCGCCACCTTCACGCCCTGGCGCACGAGCCAGCGGCAGATACCTGCCGTGACGACGCTCTTGCCCGCGTCCGAGGTGGTTCCGGCGACCAGCAGCCCGCCGCTCATGTCCGTCTCCGTCCTGCGATCCGACGTCCTGTGAACTGAAGTCCTGCGGACCGAAGTCCTGCGATCCGTCGTCCTGCGATCCGTCGTGCGGCGAGGCCCGCGCCCAGTCGTCCCGCCACACACACGCCGAGGGCCAGCGCACTCACCCGGCGCGACAGCCGTACCGCGCGTTCGATGTCCTCGGTCTCCACCGCCCGGCCGGTCTCCCCGTTGAGGACGGGGCGGTGTTCGACCCGGCCGCCGTACGCGAGGGTCCCGCCGAGCCGTACGCCGAGCGCACCCGCGAACGAGGCCTCCACCGGGCCCGCGTTGGGGCTGGGGTGCTTCGCCGCGTCGGCCCGCCACGCCCGTACCGCTCCACGTGGGCGCCCCCCGGCGGCCACGGCGAGCAGGGCTGTGAGCCGGGCACCGGGCCAGCCCGCGAGGTCGTCGAGGCGGGCCGAGGCCCAGCCGTAGCGCCGGTGGCGGGGCGACCTGTGGCCGACCATGGCGTCGAGGGTGTTGGCGGCCCGGAAGCCGACGAGCCCGGGCACACCGGCCAGCGCACCCCACACCAGGGCGCCGACCACGGCGTCCGAGGTGTTCTCGGCCACGGACTCCACCACGGCGCGGGCGATCTGCGGTCCGTCGAGGGAGTACGGGTCGCGCCCGCACAGGTGCGGCAGCCGCTCGCGGGCCGATTCGATGTCACCGGCGGCCAGGGCGCCGCCGATCGCCCGCGCCTCACGTCCCAGGGACGTACCGCCGACGACGGACCAGGTGGCGGCCGCGGTCAGTGCGACGGAGGCGGCGGGGTGACTGCGTACGGCACGGGTGATCAGCGCGGCACCACCCGCGGCGCCTCCGGCGCAGACGAGCGTGTGCAGCGCGCCCCACCCACGGTGGTCGCGCCACAGACGGCGCTCGACGTCCGCTGCGGCCCGCCCGAAGGCGGCGACCGGATGTCCCCTGCGGGGGTCACCGAGCAGCAGATCGCCGATCAGACCGGCCGTGGCGCCGTACGCGAAAATGCGGTCGGCACGCACGGCTCAACCGGCCGTTACGCCTCGAAGGACCTTCGTACAGGCGGCTCTCGTCGAGAGCGCCACAGCAACGGACGCACGGCAGCCAGGCATGGCGATATGTCCTCACTCAGGGTCCGCGCCCTGGTTCGACGTGACCGGCGACGAGAGTCTCCTGGCTCCCGGATCCGCAGTTCCCCCGGCCTTCCAACCCGCTCGCGCGTGCCGTGACTTCCGGTGTGGGGGACTGCTCCCCGGTGACAGTGGCGGGACCGCGCCGGATTCGCACCGGCTTCCTCTGCTGTCGCCGTAATTGGCTCCGGCAGTCCACCACGCTCCGCGAACGCCCGTCAACTTGCCGTTGACCTGCGACGGTGCAGTGTGCTGAGCCCCACATCGGGCCGGACACACCACAACGGGCCGGACACACACGAGGTGTGTGTCCGGCCCGACGGGGGAGTGCGTGCGGAAGGGCTCAGGCGACGATCAGATAGATCCCGTACGCGACCGCCGCAGCGCACAGCGCGAAGCAGACGTACGCGCCGGCGCGGGCCAGCAGCAGCGAGCCGCCGGAGCCGCCCTGCGCCGCCGGCTCGGGCTGCTTGGAGAGACCGACGATGCCCAGGGTGAAGAAACCCACCAGCGCGACGGTGACGACGAGGGAGACGCCGAAGACGGAGCCGAGGGCTGCCCAGTCGATGTTCATGCTGAATCCTTAGACGGCCTGCCCGGGTGGCCGGCCTAGACGGTGGCGGGTCGCGCCGGGTCCTGGGTGGTTCCGGCCGGAGCCGGAATGGTGGTCTTGAGGTCCTGAGCCGCTGCCTGGGCCGCGGTGAGCGGCGGGCTGACGGCGGCGATGGCCGTGGTGACGACGCCTGCGGGCTCGGCGTCGCCGCTTGTCGGCGCGACATCGCCGTGGCCGACCGGCTTGCGGCGCGACACCAGCCAGATCGCCCCGGAGCCCGCGACCAGCAGCGCCGCGACGACCACGACACCCCAGGTGCCCTGCTTGGTGAGGAGTTCCGCGCCCGCGCCGACCAGGCCTGCGGCCGGCAGGGTCAGACCCCAGGCGACGAACATCCGGGTGGCGGTGGACCAGCGGACCACGCCGCCCTGGCGGCCGAGGCCCGCGCCCATCACGGCGCCGGAGCAGGACTGGGTGGTGGAGAGGGAGAAGCCGAGGTGCGAGGAGGCCAGGATGACCGTGGCCGCGCTGGTCTGGGCGGCGAAGCCCTGCGGCGGCTTGAGGTCGGTGAGGCCGCTGCCCATGGTGCGGATGATGCGCCAGCCGCCCAGGTAGGTGCCGAGTGCGATGGCCGTACCGGCACAGACGATGACCCAGACCGGCGGGTTGGAGCCGGGGTGCAGGACGCCCCCGGTGACCAGGGCCAGGGTGATGATGCCCATGGTCTTCTGCGCGTCGTTGGTGCCGTGGGCGAGGGAGACCAGTCCGGCCGAGGCGATCTGGCCGGCGCGGTAGCCCTTGGCAGTGGCCTTCTCCTGGGCGTCGTTGCGGATCTTCCCGCCGATCCGGTACGTCAGCCTGGTGGCCAGCAGTGCGGCCAGACCGGCGACGATCGGGGCGGCGACCGCGGGGAGCAGCACCTTGGTGACGACGGTGCCGCCGTTGACCGACGACCAGCCCGCCGACATCACGGCTGCGCCGATCAGACCGCCGAACAGGGCGTGCGAGGAGCTGGACGGCAGTCCGACCAGCCAGGTCAGCAGATTCCACAGGATGGCGCCGACGAGTGCCGCGAAGATGACTTCCGTCCGCAGCCCGTCCTCGTTGATGATCCCGCCGGAGATCGTCTTGGCGACCTCGACCGACAGGAACGCGCCGACGAGGTTGAGAACGGCGGACATGGCCACCGCTGTCTTCGGTCTGAGTGCGCCGGTCGAGATGGTGGTCGCCATCGCGTTGGCGGTGTCGTGGAAACCGTTCGTGAAATCGAACACTAGAGCTGTCACGATCACAATCGCGAGTAGCAGCGTGATGTGTTCCATTTACCCAGGCAATCGTTCGACGTCATTGGCACGTGGACCGTAGGCAACCTGGATGAACGGAAGATGAACTGGGCAGGGCGCTGTGGTGACTCCAACTGGAGTCAGGTCGTTCCGTTTGTCCTTCGCGGTGCGGTGCGGACCGGGCGCAGGGCCGATTCGCACCCGATTCGCGCCCCTGTCACCCCTTTTATGAACTTCTCCGGTTTGTGACTTATCCCGCCGATCGCATGCCCGTTCGCCTCCAGGGCTGACAGGATCTCCGCATGAGCGATCAGCAACGGGACGCGATCGAACGTGCCTGGGACGGCGTCGTCGCCACCGCCCGCAGGACGGCGGCGGACGGCCTCGTCGTCGGGACCTCGGGAAACGTGTCGGCACGGGTCGGCGGGACGGTCCTGGTCACCCCGAGCGGAGTGCCGTACGACCGGCTCCGCCCCGAGGATGCCGTCGGCGTCGATCTGGAAGGCAACCGCGTCCTCGGCGAACTGGCCCCGACCAGTGAACTCCCGCTCCATCTCGCGGTCTACCGGAACAGCGACGCGGCCGCCGTCGTGCACACCCACGCGGTGCACGCCACGGCCGTCTCCACCCTGGTCCCCGAGGTCCCTCCGGTCCACTACGCCGCCGCCATGCTCGGGGGCCCCGTCCGGGTCGCGGCCTATGCGCGCTACGGGACCGAGGAGCTGGCCGAGAACATGCTCGACGCTCTGCAGGGCCGTACGGGCTGCCTGCTCCAGAACCACGGAACCGTGACCTACGGGGCGACCCTGGACGAGGCGTACGACAGGACCGCCCAGCTGGAATGGCTCTGCCGACTCTGGCTCACCGCGAGCTCCGTCCCCGGACACACCCCGACCCTGCTCTCCCCGGCCCGGCTGCGCGACGTACAGGAGGCACTGAAGGGATACGGACAACCGGGCTGACCCGACCCCTGCCGGTCCCCGCCGTCCCGGCTGTCCCGTCCCATCCGCCCGTCCTGCCCCTGCCGGGGCACCGGACGGCCCGCGTCCGCTGGCAGGGTGCGGCGCACCCCCCGACACTGAAGCAGTGCGCCCGGCAACAGTCACGGCAGCAGCCGTCACCACGATCCTCGGCGTCGGTGCGGCAGCGGTCGCGGCCGGCCGGTACGCCAGCGACGCCGCCCTCGGGGTGCCGTCCGGACGACCGCTCCCCGCCGACCGCAGACTCACAGTGCACGCCACAGCAGCCGGGCAGGTCACCCTGACGCGCTCCTTCGCCGCCCTGCGGCCCGGTACGTACGGACTGGTGGGCGACGACGTCCACGCCGTCGTCGGCCCGGTGATCGAACACGCCCACCACGCCCCCGACACCGTCGTCCGCAGACTGGAACGAGTCAACCGCGGCAGCCTGGAAACCGGCGCCGAGGTCCGCATCACCCCGCAGCTGCACAGCGGCGACCCCTCATCGGCCCTCGGACTCGATCACAGGGAAGTCGAGATCCCCGGCGAACTCGGTCCCCTGCCCGCCTGGTTCCTGCCCGGTCCCCGCAACACCTGGGTCATCACCGTGCACGGCCTCGGCACCACCAGGGAACACCCCATGAACGTCATGGAGTTCCTGCACGATCTGAGCCTGCCCGTGCTCGATCCGGCCTACCGCGGCGACGCTGGGGCCCCGCGTTCCCCGGACGGCCTCGCTCACCTCGGCGAGTCCGAATGGCGCGACCTGGACGCGGCGATCCGCTTCGCCGTGCGGTACGGAGCCGAGAAGGTGGTCCTGCACGGCTGGTCCACCGGCGCCTCGATGGCGCTGCACGCGGCCGTCAACTCCGCGCTCCGCAATCGGATCTGCGGTCTCGTCCTCGACTCCCCGGTCCTGGACTGGGTCACCACGCTGCGCGCCCTGGCCGTCGCCCGCGGTGTCCCGGCCGCACTGCTGCCGCTCGCCGTCCGCGCCGCCCAGGGGCAGACAGGGATGCGCGGCGCCCGGCTCCTGGACGGCTCCCTCGCAACGGCGCTGCGTGTCCCGACCTTGATCTTCCACGGCCCGGACGACACCCTGGCCCCCTGGCAGCCGTCCCGCGATCTTGCCGCCCGCCGTCCGGACCTGGTCACCCTGCGCGCCGTACCGCAGGCTCCGCATGCGGCGATGTGGAATGCCGACCCGGTCCACTACGAAGAGGCCCTGCGCCGCTTCCTCACGCCCCTGATGTGACCCGATGCGAGGGATCGGCCGATTGGTGCCGGACCCGCCCGCCACCCCCTTCCACCGCGAATTCGGGTTCCGTTTGGGCTTTCGGGCCGTCAGGGGCAAGACTGCTCCCCGTGACGTCCCGTACCCCGCGCGACTCCAGGCTGCGACTTGTCCGCCCGCGACCCCTTGTCACCGCTCGCAAGGCCGTGACCACCCGGCGCACCAGGCCGGCTCCCCGCCCCCCGGAGGGCACCCCTCCCAGGGCGGAACTGGCCCGCCAGGCCAGGACGGCCCTCGCCGACGCCGTACGGATCGCCCGCTGGGCAGCCGACGGCGCGATCCCCGGCGCGCCGCCCCTGGCCGCCCAGGCCCTCGAACGGGCCGCGACAGCCCTGGAGTTGTCCCCGGCCCAGGTGCGCTCCGGCTGGGACCGGGCCCGGCTCGCCGGTCTGGTCGAACTGCACGGCGACACCGCACGCCCCGGCTGGCGGCTGCGCGCCTGGGACCGCGACGACTCCGCCGTGCTCCGCGGCTGGGTGGCGCTCTTCGACGCCTGGTCACTCGTCCACCCCGCGCCCGAGGGCATCGAGTCCACCGCGGTCGCAGAGACTGTCGAGGCCGTGCCGCAGGTGCTCTCCCTCCTCCAGCTCTCGGCGGGCCCGGTCACCGTGCCCGCCCTCCTGGACCTTCTCGGCCAGCGCGTCGCGGAACTCCACGAGGAGCGCTGCGAGGTGCCGTACGGGCCGCAGGCGCCGCCCGCACCGGCCGAATCCGCCCCCGCGGCACACCCCGCAGCCCTGGTCTCCCTCCTTCTCGACTGGGCCCTTGAGGGACTGGCCGCGGTAGGCGCGCTCACCCTCGGCGCCGGACACGCCACCCTCACCCCGCTCGGCAACTGGGCGGTCTGGGTCAAGCTGGAACAGATCTGCGTCGCGGCCCAGAGTCCGGCCGGGAACATCGAGCAGTCCGCCGCGGACATGCTGCTCGGCTGCGCCCGGCTCACCCCGGGCCCGGCCCGCGCCGAATACCGGGCCTGGCTCGCCGCCCGCCCCGTCGGCAGCGCCGTTGCCGAACTCCTCGGCGTCGCCCGCGGGGAGGACGCGCTGCTGCGCGGGCTCGCCTTCGAGGCTCTCCGGGTCGTCGGCGCCCCCGCCGAGCCCGAGGTTCGCTCCGTCGTGGGCGACCCCTCGCTGCGCCCCTACGCGCTGCTGTGGCTGGCCGAGTACGGCGGAACGGACCCCGAGGACGCCCAGGACGTCCTCAGCCGCGAGGAAGCCACCTGGCTCTGGGTCGACACCGCGGCGGCGGTCGCGGACCACGGCGAGACCGGGCTGCTGGTCCGCCATCTCGACTCGGCCGTCCAGGGCACGGTGCCGGCTCTGCTGGACGAGGTGCGGGCGGTCGGCCACCCGCGCACCGTGCAGGTCCTGGTGGCCCTGGCCGCCGCGCACCCGGACCCGGCGCTGGCCAAAGCCGTGCGCCGGGCCGCGTTCCAGGTGCACACGGGCGGTGCGTAGCGCGGGTGAGTCCGCGTCGGACGGGCTCGGCCCCGAGCCCGTCCGGCCGACCGCCCGTCAGTCCGCCGACCCCGGTGCGTACGTCCCGAAGCTCCACACATTGCCCTCCGCGTCCCGCGCAATGAAGTCGCGGGAGCCGTAGTCCTGGTCCGTCGGCGGCATCAGGATCTCCACCCCGTACTCCACGGCCCGGGCGTGATGCTCATCGACCTCGTCCACCACGACGTAGACACCGGCCGGGCCCGCGCCCTGCATCGCCTTGGCGAAGACACCCTCGCGGCCCTTGGAGCCAAGCATCACCCTGCCGTTGCCGCAGGACAGCTCCGCATGCAGCACCGTGCCGTTCTCGCCCTCGTACACCGCTTCCTCGGTGAAGCCGAGGCCCTCCGTCAGCGTCCTGATCGCGGCCTTCGCGTCGTCGTACAGAATCGTCGGATAGATCGTCGGAACGCCGGCCGGTGCGCCTGCCATCGCGCTCACCCCTTCTCGTACTCCCGGGACCTGTTTCTGTGACCTGACTCTGTGATCTGCGTCTCAGTCTTCCACCGGCCACTGACAACGGCCCGGCTCGGCTCAAGAGGCCCGGCTCAGCGGAAGGTGTTGCAGTCGGCCATGTCTCCGCTGCGGAAGCCGGTGGTGAACCACTGCTGCCGCTGCGCGGCCGAGCCGTGCGTCCAGGACTCAGGTGTGACCCGGCCCTGGAACTTCTCCTGGATCCGGTCGTCGCCGACCGCGGCCGCCGCGTCGAGTCCGTCCCGGATGTCCGCCTGTGTCAATGAGGTGATCAGCGGCCGCCCGGTCAATTCGTCGGGCGTGGTCGTCGCGTGATGCGCCCAGACCCCGGCGTAACAGTCCGCCTGCAGCTCCACCCTGACCGCATTGCTGTTGGCGCCGGTCTGCCTGTCCTGCGCGCGGCTCAGAGTTCCCATGAGGTCCTGCACATGGTGCCCGTACTCATGGGCGACGACATACGCCTGGGCGAACGGGCCGCCGCTGGAGCCGAACTTCGTCCGCAGCTCGTCGAAGAAACCCAGGTCCAGATAGACCTTCCGGTCACCCGGGCAGTAGAACGGCCCGACCGCCGAGGTCGCGGTGCCGCACGCGGTGGCGATGCGGTCCGTGAACAGGACAGTCGGCGCATCCGTGTACGTCCCGCCACGCCGCCGGAACTCCTGCTTCCAGTAGTCCTGCACGCTGTTGACCACCGCGACGATCCGGCAGTCCTCCCTGGTGTTCGCGTCCTGCCCGGTCCGGCAGGACTGCTGCACCTGGGCCGCCGAGGACGCGGTCGCCGTCGTGCCCGAGCCGCCGGACGACAGGCCGAGCTGATCGGGGCCGACGCCGAAGAACAGCCCCAGGATCAGTGCGATGAGACCGGCGATGCCGCCGCCCACGGTGGCCTTGCCGCCGGGGATGCGACTGCCGCGCACATCCTGGACCTCGGACGTGTCCAGATCGGCGTCGTCGTCGAACTGCATGGAGCACCACCCTCTGCTGCGGCCGTGGTGATCTCACCACCTCCGCCGAGTATTGGGTAGTTCACACCGCAATGCCCTTTTTTGGTCGCGCGGTGGAGTGGAGCGGCAGCGCTGAGCGAGATTTCGGCAAGTGCCGTGAGCGCATGCGGAAAAGCAGTTGCACACCGCCAGTAGAATGACCCGTATGGCAATTCTCCTTGTGCATTAGACGGCGTCGAGACACCTCCGCCCTCGTCCCGTCCGCCGTCCACACCGCCCTGGAGTTTTACCGTGATCACCGCTTCCGGCATCGAGCTGCGCGCCGGCGCCCGCATCCTCATCGAGTCCGCCTCCTTCCGTATCGCCAAGGGCGACCGCATCGGCCTCGTCGGCCGCAACGGAGCGGGCAAGACCACCCTCACCAAGTGCCTCGCAGGCGAGGGCAACCCCGCCGGCGGCACCATCGCCCGCTCCGGCGAGGTGGGCTACCTCCCGCAGGACCCGCGCACCGGCGACCTCGACGTACTCGCCCGCGACCGCATCCTCTCCGCCCGCGGTCTCGACGAGATCCTGCGCAAGATGCGCGAGAACGAGGAGCGGATGGCGAACGGCAAGGGCGCCACCCGTGAGAAGGCGATGAAGAAGTACGAGCGCCTGGAGACGGAGTTCCTCACCAAGGGCGGATACGCCGCCGAGGCAGAGGCCGCCACCATCGCCGCCGCGCTCAGCCTGCCCGACCGGGTGCTCGGACAGCCGCTCCATACGCTCTCCGGCGGTCAGCGCCGCCGCATCGAGCTGGCCCGCATCCTGTTCTCGGACGCCGACATCCTGCTGCTCGACGAGCCGACGAACCACCTCGACGCCGACTCGATCGTCTGGCTGCGCGACTACCTCAAGACCTACCGCGGCGGTTTCATCGTGATCTCCCACGATGCCGAGCTCGTCGAGACGGTCGTCAACAAGGTCTTCTACCTCGACGCCAACCGCTCGCAGATCGACATCTACAACATGGGCTGGAAGCTCTACCAGCAGCAGCGCGAGGCCGACGAGAAGCGCCGCAAGCGCGAGCGGCAGAACGCCGAGAAGAAGGCCGCGGCCCTCAACTCGCAGGCCGACAAGATGCGCGCCAAGGCCACCAAGACCGTTGCCGCGCAGAACATGGCCAAGCGCGCCGAGCGGCTGCTCTCCGGCCTGGAGGCCGTCCGGGTCTCCGACAAGGTCGCCAAGCTGCGCTTCCCCGAGCCCTCGCCGTGCGGCAAGACCCCCCTGATGGCGGAGGGTCTTTCCAAGTCGTACGGCTCGCTCGAAATCTTCACCGATGTGGATCTCGCCATCGACAAGGGCTCCCGCGTCGTCATCCTCGGCCTCAACGGTGCGGGCAAGACCACCCTGCTCCGGCTCCTCGGCGGCGCCGAGAAGCCGGACACCGGCGAGGTCATCGAGGGCCACGGACTCAAGCTCGGCTACTACGCCCAGGAGCACGAGACCCTCGACCCGGAGCGCACCGTCCTGGAGAACATGCGCTCCGCCGCCCCGGACCTCGATCTCGTCGAGGTCCGCAAGACGCTGGGCTCGTTCCTCTTCTCCGGCGACGACGTCGACAAGCCCGCCGGCGTCCTCTCCGGCGGTGAGAAGACCCGTCTCGCGCTGGCGACCCTGGTGGTCTCCTCCGCCAATGTGCTGCTCCTGGACGAGCCCACGAACAACCTCGACCCGGCCAGCCGCGAGGAGATCCTCGGCGCGCTGCGTACGTACAAGGGCGCCGTCGTCCTCGTCACGCACGACGAGGGAGCGGTCGAGGCGCTCCAGCCGGAGCGGATCATCCTGCTGCCGGACGGGGTCGAGGACCTGTGGGGCGCGGACTACCGGGACCTGGTCGCGCTGGCCTGATCCCGGACCCGTCACCGTCTGATCCACTTCGTCTGGATCATTCGGCCTATGCGTGATCCATCATCTGCGTGAGTACGTCTCGTACCTCGGCGCGGCGCCCGGCAGATACCTGCCGGGCGCACCCATTTGGGGCCGCAATCCCCGTGTGGCCCTGACCTGCCGGTTCATCCCGAGCTTGTCCCCACTCACCCCCACAGCCCCGCGGAATGCGGGATTCCGATCGTGTGGGCCCGTTCCCCGGACAGGAATCCGGTTGCACGGACCTTGCTGAATGGGTGGCCAGGAAGCCTCCGAGGGGTGATCATGAGAGTCCAGAGCGCACTTCCCATGAGGAGGCACGGGTGGCCGAGACTCTGAAGAAGGGCAGCCGGGTTACCGGCGCCGCGCGCGACAAGCTCGCGGCAGACCTGAAGAAGAAGTACGACTCCGGTGCGAGCATCCGGGCGTTGGCCGAAGAGACCGGCCGCTCCTACGGATTCGTCCACCGGATGCTCAGTGAGTCCGGAGTAACGCTGCGTGGACGCGGCGGAGCGACACGGGGCAAGAAGGCCGCCACGGCCTGACGGCCTTCGGCGGATCGGGGCAGGTCGTCCGGCCCGCCCCGGGGCTCACCGGTTTCGGCGGTGGCCACCCGGTCGATCGTGATGTCGGCCGGGTGGTTACTGTTCAGTCACTTAGCTCGAAGTGCTGACTGACCCGATCCGGAGGCGCCCCATGACCTCGCTCGACTCTGTGCTCGACAAGGACGGCGTACGACTCACCGTCGATGACGCGGTTGCCACGGTGACCCTCACCAATCCGGCCAAGCGCAACGCTCAGTCCCCCGCTCTGTGGCGGGCGTTGACAGAGGCCGGACGGGCACTGCCCGGCAATGTGCGGGTCGTTGTGCTCCGCGGCGAGGGCAAGTCCTTCTCCGCGGGCCTCGACCGGCAGGCGTTCACCCCCGAGGGGTTCGACGGTGAGCCGTCCTTCCTCGACATGGCGCGCGGCCCGGAGGCCGAGCTCGACGCGACCATCGCCGAGTACCAGGAGGCGTTCACCTGGTGGCGCCGCAACGACATCGTGTCGATCGCGGCCGTCCAGGGGCATGCGATCGGTGCCGGCTTCCAGCTCGCCCTCGCCTGTGATCTGCGGATCGTCGCCGAGGACGTGCAGTTCGCCATGCGCGAGACCAGCCTCGGTCTGGTCCCCGACCTCACCGGCACACACCCCCTGGTCAACCTGGTGGGGTACGCCCGTGCGCTCGAAATCTGCGCCACGGGCCGCTTCGTACACGCAGCGGAGGCCGAGCGCACGGGCCTGGCCAACCTCGTCGTCCCCGCCGACGAACTGGACGCAGCCGCCCGCGATCTGGCCGGCGCACTGCTGGCCGCCCCGCGCGACGCGGTCGTGGAGACCAAGGCGCTGCTGAGCGGTGCCGTCTCCCGTGGTTACGAGGAGCAGCGCGTCGCCGAGCGCGCCGCGCAGGGCCGCCGTCTGCGCGACCTGGCGGGCATCACCGACTGAGAGGGCTGTGCCCCGATCGCCGGGTGGACTCGCTCCACAGTCCCGTCCGGCGATCAGTCCCGTCCGGTGGTCAGTCCCGCTCCACCACCGCCGTGACCAGCACCGTGACCGAGGGACGCCCCTCCACCGCATCCGCCACCGCGCCCCGTACCGCACGTGCCACATCGAGCGCCCGGTGGCCGGAGTCCGTCGCCAGTTCGACCCGTACGGTGTCCGGGCCCGCGTGCACCGCGTCGCCCAGCACCCGGGTCAGCGTCACGACACCCGGAACACCCGCGGCAGCGAGCCCCGCCGCCCCCTCCGCCCTCGCCGAGCGCACCTCGGCCGGTGCGGACACCCGCCGTTCGGGCGGTGTGTCCAGCAGCTCCGTCACCCGGAGATCCACCTCGGCGACCACCAGGCCCAGCCGGTGCCCGGCTGCCGTCAGCAGTGCCGAGCGCAGCGCAGCGGCCGCGGCGGGCAGCGGCCGGCCGGACATCGCCGACATGGTCGCCTCGATCCGCAGCGGTCCCGGCGGCAGTGCACTCGGCGGCGGTTCCACCTCCGCGTCCGGGGCCCGGTCCGGATCGGCCACGGAGATCCTGAGCTCCCCGAGCACCGGTCCCGGTCCCGGACCGCCCACCGCGTCGCGCAGTACCCGGGCCGCGGCCCGCTCCGAGATCCAGGCCCCGTCCGCCGGACCGCCCAGCGGAAGCAGCCGGCCGAGGCCGAGCCGTTGCCGAACCGCTGCCGTCCATCCGTCGGCCCTGTGCGGGCTGTCAGCCGTCGTCATTTCCCCAGCCTGCCGCATCCACGGCGCGAGACGGGGCAAGCGCGCTTAATGTGGGCAACGAGGTCCAACCTGCCCCGAAGGGAAGAGTGGCGATGACCGACACCCCACAGCGGAACCGTCCCGAGAGCCCCGACAAGGAATCGAGCCCGATCACCAAGCGCGGCGGGGGAGACCCCGCCACCCGTGGCCGTACGACCATCGCCGACGGCGTGGTCGAGAAGATCGCGGGAATGGCGGCACGTGACGTGGTCGGTGTCCATGCGATGGGCAGTGGCTTCTCGCGTACGTTCGGAGCGGTGCGCGAACGGGTACCCGGAGGTGGGAAGTCCGTCACCCGAGGGGTCAAGGCGGAGGTCGGCGAATCACAGACCGCCCTCGACCTGGAGATCGTCGTCGACTACGGCGTGTCGATCGCCGATGTCGCCCGGGACGTACGGGAGAACGTGGTCGCGGCGGTCGAGAGGATGACAGGCCTCGAAGTCGTGGAGGTCAATATCGCGGTCAGCGATGTGAAGCTGCCCGACGAGGAAGAAGAAGAACCCGAGCCACGTCTCCAGTAGGCCTCCTGACCGAGGCAGTTGAGGAGCGCAGGATGAACATGGCTGTGGTCGGCATGGTGGCCGGCATGGCGCTCGGATTCGCCGGGTACTTCGGCGGATTCGGAGCCTTTCTGCTGGTGGCCGCGTTGGGGGCGATCGGCTTCATCGCGGGTCGCTTCCTGGAGGGTGACCTGGAGCCCGGCGACTTCTTCCGGAGTCGCGAGCGCGGCGACCGACGGCGGTGACGGCGTTGTCGGGGGTGAGCGGCCGGGTCGCCGCCGGTGAGCGCGGGGAGACCCGGATCGCCGACCGCGTGGTCGCGAAGATCGCCGCACAGGCGGCGAAGGAGGCGATCGACGAGCCGCCGAAGGAAGGCGCCTCGCCGCGCGCCACGGTCACGGTGCACCGCGACACCGCCCGGGTCCGGGTGAGCCTGGAGCTCGGATACCCCTCCGACATCGGCCGCCAGTGCGGCGGGGTGCGTCGGCATGTCACCGAGCGGGTAAAGGCGTTGGCGGGGATGGAAGTGCCCGAGGTTGCCGTACAGGTCGAGCGCCTGCATCCGACGGGAGCGAGCATCGCGGCACAGGGGAGGATCCGATGACCGAGCCCCACGAACCGGAACACCGTACGCAACGGCTGCCCACCACCCGGCCCGTCGAACAGGGGACCGTGCCCGAACTCGACCAGTCCGCCTCGTCCGCCGCCTACGACCCGGTGCCCGCGCAGCCGGAGAGCGGCGGCAGGGCGGGCCGCTTCTGGTCCGCGCGCCGCATCCCCGCGGCGATCCTCGCCCTGGTGATCCTCGGCGGCACCGGTCTGCTGCTCTACGACGTGGCGGCGGTACGGGCCGACCACCCGGCGATGCAGTGGCGCCGCACGCTGGCCGACGAGCTCGCCGGCCGGCCGCTGGACAACATCTGGGTGCTGGCCGGCGCGGCGGCCGCCGTGGCGATCGGCCTGTGGCTGCTCGTGCTCGCCGTCACCCCCGGACTCCGCGACCTGCTGCCGATGCGCCGCGACCGCCCCGGCGTACGGGCCGGCCTCGACCGGGCCGCGGCCGCACTGGTTCTGCGGGACCGGGCCATCGAGGTGTCGGGTGTGCAGTCGGTACGGGTCCGGATGGGCCGGAGCAAGGCCGGGGTGCGTGCGGTGTCGCACTTCCGGGAACTCGACGACGTACGGGCCGATCTGGACACCGTGCTCGGGACCGGCATCAAGGAACTGGGCCTGGCCAGGCCACCGAGCCTGTCCGTATATGTCCGCCGTCCCGCGAAGAAGGGGTGAGCCCGTTGCTCAGGACCGTCAACCGGGTACTGCTCGGCCTGGCCGGGCTGGTGCTGATCTGTGGCGGCGGTGCGGTGCTCGCGGCCGGGCTCGGCCTCTCCGTACCGTCCTGGTGGCCCTGGTACGGCAAGGGCGATGTGCTCCTCAGCGTGGCCGACCGGGACCGCTGGCGCGGCGAGGGCTGGTGGTGGCCGACGGTGATCGCGGTCCTGGCCGTCGTGGTCGTCCTCGCCCTGTGGTGGCTGCTGGCCCAGCTGCGCCGCGCCCGTCTCGCCGAGGTGCTGGTGGACAGCGGCGACGGCGAGGGCGCGCTCCTGCGGGGCCGGGCCCTGGAGGGGGTGCTCGCCGATGAGGCGGGGACCTTGGACGGGGTGGCTCGCGCCCAGGTCGTGCTGACTGGCCGGCGCAGTTCGCCGCACGCCAGGATCCGCCTGCTGATGGAGCCGCACGCGGCGCCGGACGAGGCGCTCGGCCGCCTCACCGACGAGGCACTGGCCCATGCGCGGGATTCGGCCGGGCTGGCGGAACTCCCGGCCGAGGTGCGGTTGAGGGCGGTCAAGCACCGTGCCGAAAGGGTGAGTTGACGGCTGCTGTCAGGGTGTCCCCGATCGCCGGAGGGGCCTGAGGAGTCGAACCCGTCCGGCGATCCAGGGCGGAGCGGGCCGGTTCAGAAGCCGTGCCGGGAGCCGCCGTCGACCGGCAGCATGATGCCCGTCACGTAGGACGCCGCAGGCGAGAGCAGGAACGCCGCGGTCCTGCCGAACTCCTCCGGAGTGCCGTAGCGCCGCAGCGGAATACCTGCCTCATTGGCCGTACGAGAGGCTTCCGAATCGCCCGAGAGCGCATCCAGCTCACGCATCCGGTCCGTGCCGATCCGGCCCGGCAGCACCCCCACCACGCGGATGCCCCGGGGGCCGAGCTCATCGGCCAGGGACTTGGCGAAACCGGCCAGGCCGGGGCGCAGACCGTTGGAGATCGTCAGCCCGGCGATCGGCTCGTACACGGAGCCGGAGAGTACGAAGCCGATGACTCCGCCCTCGCCGAGCGTGGCCGCCGCGGCCCTGGCGAGGCGTACCGCGCCCAGGAACACCGACTCGAAGGCCGACTGCCACTGCTCGTCGGTGTTGTCGGCGACGAAGCCGGGTGCCGGTCCGCCGACGCTGATGAGAATGCCGTCGAGCCGGCCGAAACGCTCGTGCGCGCTGTCCACCAGACGCTGCGCGGAGGCGGGGTCGGCGTTGTCCGCGGCGAGGCCGACGGCGTCCGGCCCCAGCTCGGCGGCGGCCGCCTCGACGCGCTTCTCGTCCCGGCCGGTGATGATCACCCTCGCGCCGTCCTCGGCCAACGCCCGCGCCGTGGCATTGCCCAGCCCTCGGCTCGCTCCGGTGACGATGTACACACGGTCCTTCAGTCCAAGATCCATGGGCCCTATCCTGCCGTGTCGCCCTCCATCGTGTCCTCCCCGGCCAGCGCCATGGCGGTGCCCACCAGTCCGATGTGGCTGAACGCCTGCGGGAAGTTGCCGAGCTGCCGGTGCCCGACGATGTCGTACTCCTCGGCGAGCAGCCCCACATCGTTGCAGAGCCCCAGGAGCTGCTCGAAGAGTTCTCTGGCCTCCTCGGCGCGCCCGGTCAGGCGCAGGGCGTCGGCCAGCCAGAACGAGCACGCCAGAAAGGCCCCTTCGCTGCCGGGCAGCCCGTCGATCGAGCTGCCGTCCGTGCTGTAGCGGCGGACCAGGCAGCCGCTGCCCAGCTCGTCCCGGACCGCGTCGACCGTCCCGATCATCCGGGGATCGTCCGGCGGCAGGAACCCGGTCCGGGCGATCAGCAGCGTCGCGGCGTCCAGATTCCGGGAGCCGTAGGACTGCGTGAAGGTGTTCCGTACCGGGTCGAACCCCTTCTCGCACACCTCCCGGTGCACGGCGTCCCGCATCACCCGCCACCGCTCGGCGTCGCCGGCCAGCGCAGGGTTCTTCTCCAGGGTGCGTACGGCACGGTCGGCGGCGACCCAGGCCATCACCTTGGAGTGCACGAAGTGGCGGCGCTGGCCTCGGATCTCCCACAGCCCCTCGTCCGGCTCGCGCCAGGTGGACTCCAGGAAGCCGAGCAGGCTGAGCTGAAGATTCCAGGCGTGAGGCTTGTCGTCCAGGCCGGCCTCGCGCGCGAGCCGCAACGAGTCGATGACCTCTCCGTACACATCGAGCTGACGCTGGCGGACCGCGGCGTTACCGGTCCGGACCGGGCTGGAGTTCTCGTACCCGCTCAGCCACGGCAGCTCCGCCTCGGGCAGTCTGCGCTCGCCCGCCAGGCCGTACATGATCTGCAGGTCGGCCGGGTCCCCGGCAACGGCCCGCAGCAGCCAGTCCCGCCAGGCGGCGGCCTCCTCCAGATAACCGGCCGAGATGAGGGCACCGAGGGTGAGGGTGGAGTCCCGCAGCCAGCAGAAACGGTAGTCCCAGTTCCGTACGCCGCCGATCTCCTCGGGCAGCGAGGTGGTGGGAGCCGCCACGATGCCGCCGGTCGGGCCGAAGGTGAGCGCCTTCAACGTGATCAGCGAGCGGATCACCGCCTCCCGGTACGGGCCCCGGTACTTGCACTGCGCGGACCACTCCGTCCAGTCGGACAGGGTGCTCCTCAGCGCCCCGAACGGGTCGACGAGATCGGGGCGGGGCGAGTGCGAGGGGTGCCAGGTCAGGACGAACGCCACCTGTTCGCCCTCGGAGACGGTGAACGACGAACAGGTGGAGAACTGCTGGCCCCACGTTCTGACCGGCGGCTCGCTGCGCAGCCAGACCGAGTCCGGTCCCGCGACCGCCACCCGGTGCCCCTGCGAGCGGCGCACCCACGGTACGACCGAGCCGAAGTCGAAGCGCAGCCGGATCACGGAACTCATGTCGACGGTCCCGCTGATGCCCTCGACGATCCGCATGACATCGGGTTCCTGGTCGCGCTGCGGCATGAAGTCGATGACCTTGACCGTGCCGGTGCGCGTTTCCCAGAAGGTCTCCAGGACGAGGGAGTCACCCGCATAGCCGCGCCGGGTGCAGGTGTCCGCGCCCTTCGGGGCGATCCGCCAGTGGCCGTTGTCCTCGTCGCCGAGCAGGGCCGCGAAACAGGCGCCCGAGTCGAAGCGGGGCAGGCACAGCCAGTCGACAGAACCGTTCCTGCCGACCAGGGCGGC
This sequence comes from Streptomyces sp. NPDC058239, assembly GCF_042882185.1. Classification (NCBI taxonomy): domain Bacteria; kingdom Bacillati; phylum Actinomycetota; class Actinomycetes; order Kitasatosporales; family Streptomycetaceae; genus Streptomyces; species Streptomyces sp. NPDC058239. Next base: position 47,733 of record NZ_JBHVWS010000001.1, on the reverse strand, counting down.
TGTCTGCAGATCGCCGATGAGGGCATAGTCCTCGATGCGTGGGGTCACGTTCTGGCGTGTTCCCGAACCTGGGCCCCGCTAAGCAGTTCCAGGAGAGATGGGGGTCACTCCGACGGACAGCCGAGGCCGGCTCTCGGGCAGCTCGCCGGCACCTCGGCGGAGCCGGTGTCAGGCCGTCGCGGGTTCCGGCTGCTCCGGCCTCTTCGTCTCGGAGGCATCCTGCTCCTCGTCGGCGGCCTTGGCCGCGGCCTCCACCCGGTCGCGCTTCTCCCTGCGGGCGAGGACCACGAAGCCGACCGGGACACCGGCGGCGAAGAGCCACCACTGCACGGCGTACGCCATGTGCGGGCCGATCGAGCTGTCGTCGGGAGCCGCGATCAGTTCCGGGGAGTCGCCGGAGGGCTCGGGTCCGGTCTGCTCGATGTAGCCGCCGAGCACGGGCCGGGAGAGCCTCTTGGCCTCCTGGGCGCTGTTGATCAGCATCACCTGGCGGTCCGGCAGGTCCGAGATGTCCTTGATGCCGCTGGTGCTCGTCGTCTCGTCGGCCTTGAGCCGCCCGGTGACGGTCACTTCGCCCCTGGGCACGGCCGGTACGTCGGGGAAGGCGCGCTGGCTGTCGGCGGAGGGTACCCAGCCGCGGTTGACCAGGACCGTGCCGCCGCCCTTGAGGTCGAGCGGGATCAGTACATGGACACCGATCCGGCCGTCGGTCGAGGTCCTGCGGCGTACGACCACCTCGTGCGCGGTGTCGTACGTACCCGTGGCCGTCACCGCCCGCCAGTAGTCGGAGCGCGGGACCGTGTGACCCGGAGAGGTGAGCGAGGCGACCGGAACCGGTTTTGCCTTGAGGTTGTGGGAGATCAGAGAGTTCTGCGCGACCTTGTGCTCATGCCGGTGCAGCTGCCAGAAGCCCAGCTCGACCATCGTGGGAATCAGGACGAGGGAGAGGAGGGCGAGGATCAGCCACTGCCGGGTCAACAGGAAGCGGTACACCCCATGACGGTACAACTGCGTCATGGGGTGCATCGCGGAGGGGTGGGGGAAGGGTGCGCGGCGGCCGGTGGTCAGACTTTGTCGATGATGCCCACCTTCCCCTCGGCGCGGGCGCAGTGACCGCCGCAGAACCAGTGCCCGTCGACCTCGACTCCCTGGCCGATGACCTGGACCCTGCAGTGTTCACAGATGGGCGCCATGCGGTGAATGGCGCAGGAGAAGCAGTCGAAGACGTGCACCGCGCCCTGCGCGTGCACCTCGAAGGACATGCCGTAGTCGTTTCCACAAACCTCGCAACGTGCCATGCGCCACAGGTTGGGACGCAAGGGCGGCGGCGGGCGAGCGGCGGGCGGGCGAGTCGCCCCCGGTTCACTCCGATGACGGCGCGGCCGCCCGCGCCGACGCCGGCGCCACATCGCGCAACAGATGGGTGAACGCGCTCTCGTCCAGAACCGGTGTGCCGAACGACTTCGCCTTCACCGTCTTCGACGTCGCCGAGTCCGGGTCATTGGTGACGAGCAGGCTGGTCAGCCGGGACACACTGGTCGCCACGTGCAGACCGGCCTCCACGGCCCGGTCCTCCAGCAGCTCGCGGTCGACGGAGGTGTCCCCCGAGAACGCCACCCGCATGCCCTGCATGAGAGGTTTGTCCTTCTCGTACCGCCCGGGGTTCGGATACGGGCACGCCGGACGCTTGCGCGAGGGGCGCCAGCTGTTCTGACCGTACGAAGCCTGGTAGCCGACCCGCGGTGTGACCGGGGAGTCCGACCACTCGGTCAGTGGCCGGCACTCCAGCAACGGCAGCCGCACCCCGCCCCGCGCCGCCGCATGCAGACTCGGCCGGAACGCCTCGGCCAGCACCCGGGCGTCGTCCAGGGCGTGGTGGGCGCGCTGCTGCACGACTCCGAAGTGCGCGGCCAGCGACTCCAGCTTGTGGTTGGGCAGCGGCAGCCGCAGCTCCTTGGAGAGCGCGATGGTGCACAGCCGCTGCTCGACGGGGGCGGTGACCGAGGCCCGTGCGTACTCCCGGGCCAGCATCGACCAGTCGAAAGCCGCGTTGTGCGCGACGAGCACGCGGTTCGCGAGCCGCTCGGAGAGCTGGGCGGCGACCTCCGGGAAGAGCGGAGCGCCTTCGAGGACATCACTGGTCAGCCCGTGGATCCAGACAGGACCGGGATCACGCTGAGGGTTGACGAGGGTGTACCAGTGGTCCTCGACATTGCCCTGCGCGTCCAGGCGGTAGACGGCAGCGGACACTATCCGGTCGTCCCGTGCGAGTCCGGTGGTCTCCACGTCGACGACCGCGTACCCCTGCGGGTAGGCGGTCGGCCACGGTGCTGCGGTCTGGCGGTCGTCGAGCATGGTCACAGAGAATACGGGCCGCGACTGACAGTCTCCTATTCGGCTGTCTCCCGCCCCCGCATGCCGGTTCCGCGGCGCGACCCCTGTTGTACGGGGCCCGCCAGCAGCCCCTCCACCAGGGCCCGCACGGAATCCGCGAACAGCCGGTCCGGGTCGGCGGGCCGGGTCAGTGCGCGGGCCAGTGCCGGGTCGTCGTCCGCGGTGGACGCGGCCCACAGATCGCCCTCGCCGGGTGACTGGACGGGGGACCGCTCCCGGTTGCGTTCGACGAGCAGGAAGCCGACGGTCTGGAACTGCACCGCCCGCACCGCTGCCGCCGCCCGCGCCCCGCGCAGCCCCGCGGCGTGCACCTCGTGGACGAGGGCCTGTTGCGCGGGGAGGAACATCCGCTCGGTGAGCCCTCGTTCGTGGACCATCGCGATCAGATGCGGCCTGGACCGCAGTTCGCGGCGCAGGCCGCGGGCGACGGAGACGATACGGGCCGCCGGGGTCCGGCCGGCCGGGCGGAGAGTGCCCATCTCCTGCACGGTGCGCTCGACGAGGGCGTCCAGCAGCGATTCACGATTGCCGACGTGCCAGTAGATCGACGTGACCGCGGTGCCCAGTTCCGCGGCGAGGCCGCGCATGGTGAGGGCCTGCGGGCCGTGCCGCTTCACCAGGGCGCCGGCCGTGTCCAGGACCTCTTCGCGGGTCAGTGACGATCGCGCCACAGCGCTCCTTGATTCTCGAACTCCGTTACATGCATGCCTATTTACCCTTCATCGACGTCGGTGTAACTGTGTTACAGGACCGGCACGCAGAACCGAGACACGGAGAACCGATTCACGGACGATCGAGAAAGGGTGGTACGGCATGGCACGTGTACGGTACGGCGCGCGCACCGAGGCCGAGATCGCGGCGGCCCGCGCGGCCCGCTCCACACTCCCCGACATCTGGTCCACCGGTGTGGTGGCCCTCTGGGAGAGCGACCCCGACGCGGTGGCGGCCGTCCTCCCGCCGCCCCTCAAACCCGCGCAGCGCCCGCTCGTCCGGGCCAACATCAGTACGGTCGAACTCCCCGGCTACCCACTGGGTGCGGGCTCCGTCGCCGTCGCCGCCGTCCACGACGGCCACGAGGGCTGGTATCCGCTCGTCATGCCGATGACCCATGAACGGGCTCTGATCGGCGGCCGTGAGGTGTTCGGCGAACCGAAGAAGCTCGGCGAGGTGACCGTCGAACGCGACGGCCTCGTCGTCCGGGCCGCGCTCGCCCGGCACGGCATCGCGTTCGTCGAGGTGCGCGGCGCGGTCAGCGGGCCGCTCCCGCTGCCCCGACCGACGACCAAGCTCGACTTCTACTTCAAATTCCTGCCCGCGGTGGACGGCGAGGGCTTCGACTCCGACCCCGTCCTGATCCACTGCACCCGTCACGAGAAGGTCCGCAGACTGGAACGCATCTCGGGCGATGTGGTGCTGCGCGAGTCGATGTACGACCCGGTCGCCGACCTCCCCGTACGACGGCTGGTCGACCTCACCATCGGCGAGAAGACCAGCGACCAGCAGGGCAGGGCCGTGGAGCGGGTGAGCGCCGGGGCCCTGCTGCCGTACATCCACCAGCGCTACGACGACCCGCAGCAGATCCACGACGGCCCGCCGGAAGGAAGCGTCCGATGAGACTGGAGGAGGGCCAGGTCGCCGTCGTCACCGGCGCCGCGAGCGGCATCGGCCTCGCGATGGCACGCAGGTTCGCTGCCGAGGGGCTGAAGGTCGTCCTCGCCGACGTGGAGGAGGGCGCGCTCGACAAGGCGGCGGGGGAGCTGCGCGAGGACGGTGCGCAGGTGCTGGCGCGGGTGGTCGACGTCAGCGAGCGGGACTCCGTGCAGGCTCTCGCCGACGCCGCGTACGACACGTTCGGCGCCGTCCATGTGCTGTGCAACAACGCGGGCGTCGGATCCGGCGCCGAGGGCCGGATGTGGGAGCACGAGCCGAACGACTGGAAGTGGGCGTTCGCCGTCAATGTGTGGGGCGTCTTCCACGGCGTCCAGGCCTTCGTGCCCCGGATGATCGAGGGCGGCGACCCCGGCCGGGTCGTCAACACCTCGTCCGGCGACGGCGGCATCGCCCCGCTGCCCACCGCCTCCGTCTACGCGGTCACCAAGTCCGCCGTCGTCACGATGACCGAGTCGCTCTACGCGCATCTGAAGGCGGAGGGCTCGGCAGTCGGCGCCTCGGTGCTCTTTCCCGGCCCGCACATGCTCCGTACCGGGCTGTGGGAGTCGCACCGCAACCGGCCGGAGCGGTACGCCAAGGAGCGCCCGCGCAGGACCCCGTACCGCAGCCTCGGCCAGTGGGAGTCCGCCATGCGGGCGGCGGGCCACGAGGTGGAGTTCACCCCGGTGGAGGACGTCGCGGGGACCGTCGTGGACGGGATACGCGCCGACCGCTTCTGGATGCTGCCGGACAGCGAGCACAGCGACCGGCAGATCCGCGCCAGGTCGCAGTCGATGCTCGACCGGACCAATCCGTCGTACCTGGAGAGCTTCATACTCGACTGAGGAGCGAGCGATGACCGACGACCCGTACCTGATCATCTCCTCCGACTGCCACGCCGGGCTGCCCACCGAGGAGTACCGGCCCTATCTCGACCCCCGCTTCCACCGGGACTTCGACGACTTCCTCGCCGGGCGCGACCGCCGCCGCGAGGAGATGACCCGCCTCGGTGTACGCAACGAGGCCTTCGCCGACAAGTGGTTCCACGACAACGAGGAAGGGCTGAGGGGCGGTTGGGACGCCGCACAGCGGCTCAAGGAGCTCGACGGCGACGGGGTGGCGGCCGAGGTCGTCTTTCCCGACGCGGACGCCGTCGACAGCCGGACCGCCGCCCCGTTCGGCGTGGGCCTCGGGCTCTCCGGCGATCAGGACCCGGAACTGGGCATGGCGGGCGCGCAGGCCCACAACCGCTGGCTCGCCGAATTCGTCTCGCAGAACCCCGAACGCCACTGCGGGGTCGCCCTGTTGCCCGTCACCGGAGAGGTGGACCGGGTCGTCGCGGAGATCCACCGGGCGAAGGAGTCCGGACTCGGCGCGCTCATGATCCCCTCCATGTGGGTGGACAAGGCCCCGTACCACGACCGTCGTTACGACCCCGTGTGGGCGGCCGCCGCCGAGACGGCCATGCCGGTGGTCACCCACTCGGGTGCGGCCCCGCGCCACGAGTACGGCGACCATCTCGGGATCTACGTCTCCGAGGTCACCTGGTGGCCTTCCCGCCCGCTCTGGTTCCTGCTCTGGTCGGGCGCCTTCGAACGCCATCCCGGGCTGAGGTTCGGCGTCGCCGAGTCCGGCTGCTGGTGGCTGCCGAACCTCCTCTGGTTCATGGACCGGCTCTACCTCGGCGCCCACGGCGGAAAGAAACTCTCCCCGTTCGCCGAACTGAAACGGCCCCCGCACGAGTACCTCGACCGCCAGGTCTTCATCTGCGCCACCAACACCAAACGCCGCGAACTCGCCCAGCGGTACGAGATCGGCGTCGACAACATCCTGTGGGGCAGCGACTTCCCGCACCCCGAAGGCACCTGGCCGAACACCGCGAACTGGCTGCGCAACACCTTCCACGACATCCCGGTGTCCGAGACCCGGCGCATGCTGGGCCTCGCCGCGGCCGAGGTCTTCGGCTTCGACACGGCGAAGCTCGCCCCGATCGCCGAGCGCATCGGCCCCACACCCGAGGACCTGGGCCAGAGCGCCGACCAGAGGGAGGTCGAGGCGTCCTGGGCGCGCTCGCGCGAGGTCGGTCGGCACTGGCTGACCGATCATGACTTCCCGGTCCTGGGGGTTCAGTGATGGACCGCTACACGGTCATTTCCGCCGACTGCCATGCCGGAGCCGATCTCCTCGACTACAGGCCCTACCTGGAAGCGAAGTACCACGACGACTTCGACGCGTGGGCGGCGACTTACGTCAATCCGTACGAGGACCTCCTCGCCGACACCGCCGACCGCAACTGGAACTCCGCACGCCGTGTCGCGGAGCTGGAGGCGGACGGCATCGTCGCGGAGGTCGTCTTCCCCAACACCATCCCGCCGTTCTTCCCCTCCGCCTCCCTGATGGCGCCCGCGCCGTCGCAGACGGAGTACGAACAGCGCTGGGCCGGCCTGCGCGCCCACAACCGCTGGCTCACCGACTTCTGCGCGCAGGTACCGGGCCGGCGCGCGGGTGTGGCACAGATCCTCCTCAACGACCCGGCGGAGGCGGTCCGCGAGGTCCGCCGCATCAAGGCTGCGGGCCTGACCGGCGGCATCCTGCTGCCCGGCGCCCCGCCCGGATCCGGCATTCCTGAGCTGTACTCGCAGGTGTACGACCCGCTGTGGGCGGTCTGCGAGGAACTGGACGTACCGGTGAACCACCACGGCGGCTCGGCCTCCCCGCCGCTCGGCGACGAACCGGCCGCCCGCGCCGTCTTCATGGTGGAGACGACCTGGTTCTCGCACCGGGCGCTGTGGCACCTGGTCTTCGGCGGAGCGTTCCGCCGCCACCCCGGGCTGAAACTGGTCCTCACCGAGCAGGGCTCCGGCTGGATCCCGGGTGTCGTGGAGATGCTGGACTACTACCACGGACGGCTGGTCGCGGCGGCGGCCCGGGCATCCACCGCCGAGTCCAAGTTCGGTGCGGGACTGGCTGCTTCGATGGGGAACAGCCCCAGTGAGGTCTGGCGCGACAACTGCTTCGTAGGCGCCAGCTTCATGCGGCCCCACGAGGTGCCGCTGCGCGACCGGATCGGCCTCGACAAGATCATGTGGGGCAGCGACTACCCGCACGACGAGGGCACTGCCCCGTACTCACGGCAGGGCCTGAGGATTGCGTACGCGGGACTGCCGCCCGAGGAGATCGCGGCGATGACCGGCGGCAACGCCGCGCGCGTCTACGGGTTCGACCTGGCGGCGCTCGACCGCATCGCGGCCGGGGTCGGCCCGACGGTCGAAGAGATCGCCGAGCCGCTGAAGGAGGTTCCGCCGGACGCGACCAGCCCCGCCTTCGCGCCGGGCGGGTCGGTACGTGTCTGGTGACGGGGCCGGGTGAGACCATCCCCGGGTGACGGATACCCAGGCGCATGACGAAGCGCACGGCAACGGGCTCGGCACGCGGCTGAACTGGCTGCGTGCCGCGGTCCTCGGTGCCAACGACGGTGTGGTCTCCACCGCGGGCCTGGTCGTCGGCGTGGCCGGCGCCACCGGCGACCGCGGCGCTCTGCTCACGGCAGGCCTGGCCGGGCTGCTGGCCGGGTCCATGTCGATGGCGGCGGGCGAGTACGTATCGGTCTCCACCCAGCGCGACTCGGAGAAGGCCGCGCTGGCGACGGAGAAACGGGAGCTGGCGGAGGCTCCGGAGGCCGAACTCGCCGAGCTGACAGGTCTGTTGGAGGGCAAGGGGCTGAGCCGGGATGTCGCCCGCGAGGCCGCCCTCCAGCTCACCGCACGCGATGCGCTGCGTGCCCACGCGGAGGTCGAGCTGGGCATCGACCCGGACGAGCTGACGAACCCGTGGCATGCGGCGGGGGCGAGCTTCCTCGCGTTCACGGCGGGCGCGCTGCTGCCGCTGCTGGCGATCGTGCTGCCCCCGGCGTCGCTGCGGCTGATCATCACCGTGCTGTCGGTACTGGCGGCGCTGGCACTGACGGGCTGGTGGAGCGCACGGCTGGGGGACGCGACGCCGGGGCCCGCGGTGCTGCGGAACATGGGCGGCGGGGCGGTGGCGATGGCGGTTACATATGCCGCGGGGCAGTTGTTGGGGGCGGTGGGGGTTTAGGAGCGGCGGATGATGCGCTCGGGCGGGAAGAGTTCGGTGCCGGTGGCCCGGGTGCTGTCCAGCAGCGTGACAGTGAGGCGCTTGATTCCGGCAAGCGGGCTCAGATCGATCGGGGGAGCGTCCTGGGCGCAGTGGCTCAGCCGGAGCGAGGTGAGGCCGGGCAGGTCGCGCAGGGGAGTCAGATCGCCGACGGTTCCGCAGCGGAACAGGAAGAGCCGCTGCAGCCCGGTAAGGGCGGGAATCAGCCGAGGGTCGAAGTGATCGACCTCGTGCACTCCCAGTCCCGTGAGCATGCAGAGGGTGGGGTGCCGTTCCAACTGGAGGAGCTGGGTCGGGCCCCCGACCGTGAGCGAGTCCAGGTGCGGCCAGCGCTCGATGCCGTCGAGACTCAGATACCGGGTCTGACGGGAGAGCCCGAGGTTGACGAGCTGAGGGCCGATGGGCAGTTCGCCCACGCTCTCGATGAGTAGAGGCTGCTGAGCCGTGAAGTCCTTGAGCCCCGTCATGTCGCGCAGCGGCTCGATGGAGACCTCGGGGTTGATCTCGTACAGCAGGAGGCTCCTCAGTGCGGGGCCGGCCAGAGGGCTCAGGTCCTGCACCCGTGAACAGCGGCTGAGCCCCACGTCGGTCAGCGAGGGCACAGAGGCCAGGACGGAGAGGTTCGTCAGTGCATGGTTGTCGTACAGGAAGAGTGCTTCCGGGGCATCCAGCAGAAGCAGGGGGGCGAGATCGCAATGGTCGCCGCTCAGGTGAATCCGCCGGGCCCCACGCGTGTGGGGCAGCGCGCTGAGCTGATCGGGCCTGTGAACGTACAGATATGACCTGGTCCAGGAACTGGCGGACAGCACCTCCCGGGCGTATTCCTCGGCCACGAAGGTGCCCCAGCCCTCGGCCAGTTGACGGGAGACCTCCGGTCGCTCGTCCTCTCTGAACCCGACCATCACCTCGAACGCGGCATCTCCCCCGATCAGTGCCGCCGTCCGTACGATCGCGGCCGCAGTCCCCTCGCTCAGGTTGCCGGGCTTCGGTAGCAGGTCCAGCACCAGCTCACCCGCCTTGGCGAGCTCGTCGGCGTCCTCGAGATCCAGCGGCGGCAGCAGCTCCTCCGTCCGCGCCTGGACCTCGGACCGCACACCAGGATGCAGCTCCGGCGCATGGTCCAGGCTCGCCGCCGCCAGCAGCACCAGACGATGGCGGTGTTCCGGCTCCTCCTCGGAACGATGCAGCAACTTACTCAGCAGCACGGCCCGTTCGTCCACCCGCGCATGCCCCACCGCCATCTGCACCACGTCGTCCCACCCGTCATCGTCCGCATTGCGCACCAGTACCCCGAAGTCCCGCGCCTCCACCGCCGCCTTCGCGCCCAGGTAGTCCAGGAACGTCCGGTGCACGAAGTCCACGGCGCCCGGCGCCGGTTCGCGCAGCAGCCCGCTCCTGATCAACAGGTGCGCGAACACCTGCTCCGCCGTGCCCCGCACCTGTGGCATCGCCCGCAGCCACTCCGCCACCATCGCGACGGCCTCTTCGCGATCCGCCTCCACCTGCCCGTTACGGATTAGCCAGTACGCCAACCGCTGCAGCAGCGCGGTCTGCTCCTCCCGGGTCAGGTCGACGCCCTCCACGCCCACGATCTCGCGCTCGGTGTCCCGGCGTACGAGAAGCATGTCCAGCGCCGCGTCGTACAGCTCCTTGCGGGCGCGCGGCAGCTGCGTCCGCCGGTCCCGGTTCAGCGCGCACAGCAGCGCGCACATCAGAGGATTGGTCGCCAGCCGGCCCAGATCCCGGCGCATTCCGACCGCCCGCCGCAACGAGCCCTCGTACGTGTCGAGCTGCTCCCGATCGTCGTCGGACAGGCACTCCGCCCTCGCCGCGTCGTGCCAGTGCCCGATGAACGCGCGGATGTCGTCCCGCTCCATCGGCAGCAGCGAGTGTGCGACGAAGCCCTGCTGCCCCAGCCACCCGTCCGGGACGGCGGACGGCCGGGTCGTCACCACGTACCGGGCCTGGGGGTACGCCGCGATCAGGTCCTTGAGCCAGCGCTCGGTCCGGTTGCGCAGCCGCATCGGGACCTCGTCCACCCCGTCGACCAGGACCAGCGCCCGGCCCTCGGTCAGCAGCCGGTCCGCCCACCCGGCAGGCGCCGAGCCGTGCAGCGGAACACCGGTCGCGCGCAGGAAGTCGTCCGGGGCGGGCAGGGTCCCGTACGACGTGAAGGCGCGCAGCCGCAGGACGAACGGTACGCAGCGGTTCCAGTCCATCAGCTCGCTGTCGAACGTGCGGCGTGCGGCATTCAGCGCCAGCCACTGCACCAGCGTGCTCTTCCCGGAACCCGCCGGGCCGCGCAGGAGCAGCCGGTTGGTCTCCAGGAGAGCCTGCTCGGCCCTGACCGTCACCCGGTCCGGCGTGGACAGCTCCCACCATTGCGGACCGGTGTCGTGGGAACTCACCGCCAGACTGATGTACGCCGTCTCCAACGGCCACTCACTCGCCGAGCGCCCCAGCGTCAGCCCGAACAACCCCATCCGGCTGTTCGCCGCGGCCACGAACTCCGCGTACCGCCGCTCGAAGTCCAGCGCCGCCGCGTCCGGGCGCGGGCCCACCCGGGCCCGGACGTCCTCCACCAGCTCCCGCGTCCGCTCCGCCGCGCGGACCTGCTCCACCGCCGCCCGCGCCGCGAACGACGGCTGGGCGGTCAGCTGCTCCACGACATGAAGGCAGCACCGGCCGAGCAGTTCCTCGTACAGCTCGACCGCACGCTCCGAGAGGCCCGCGGCGGGCGCCGACAGCTCGGCGCGCAGCCGTTCGGGCTCCAGGTCCACGGCGAACAGCCGGTCCACCGTCAGTTCGCCCGCTGCCGCGAAGGTGTCCCGTACCGCTTCCACGGCGGCCAGCCGCTCGTGCTCCGGCACTCCGGCGTACGACTGGGCCAGTCGCCCGCCGAGCACCTTCGCCAGACGGTCCGGCTTCGCCGGGCGGGGGAGCGGGCGCACCGGGTCCGGGACCAGGCCCGCGCCGGGCTTCGGCGTCACCAGCGATTTGGCGACGGTGCCGATCACCGTAGTGGCCAGCCGGAGCATCGCAACTTCCAGACCCTGCACGGCAGTTCCTCCCCCATGGAAGCTCCAGTACAGGGATCGTACGACGCCCGCATTGGCAGAAGTCACCAAAGACTGCTGACACCATGTCTCGCATACTTGTTGGTAACAACGTCTAGTCCCCGGCCGACCTGCGGCTCTACGGTGCTCGCATGCCGCCGAACCTGCCCGATGTCGTGCTCTGGTCCATACCGGCCTTCGTCCTGCTCACTGTCCTCGAAATGGCCCTCCACCACTTCCACCCCGATGACGAAGCCGCCGGGTACGAGGCGAAGGACGCCGTCACCAGCATCACCATGGGGCTCGGCAGCCTGGTCTTCGACCTGCTGTGGAAAGTGCCCATCGTCGCGATCTACACCGCGGTCTACGAGCTGACGCCGCTCCGCGTCCCCGTGCTGTGGTGGACCGTCCTGCTGATGCTGCTCGCGCAGGACTTCTTCTACTACTGGTCGCACCGGGGCCACCACGTCATCCGGATCCTCTGGGCCTGCCATGTGGTCCACCACTCCAGCCGGAAGTTCAACCTCTCCACCGCGCTGCGCCAGCCCTGGACGTCGCTGACCGTCTGGCCGTTCTATGTGCCGCTCATCGCCTGCGGTGTCCATCCGGCCGCGCTCGCCTTCTGCTCGTCGGCGAACCTCGTCTACCAGTTCTGGGTGCACACGGAGCGCATCGACAAGCTCCCCAGGCCCTTCGAGTACGTACTGAACACGCCCTCCCACCACCGGGTGCACCACGCATCGCAGGGTGGCTACCTGGACCGGAACTTCGGCGGCATCCTGATCCTGTGGGACCGGCTCTTCGGGTCCTTCACCGCCGAGACGGAGCGGCCCGTGTTCGGTCTCACCAAGAACATCGACACATTCAATCCGCTCCGTGTCGCCACCCATGAGTACGCCGCCATCGCCCGCGACGTGCGGTCGGCGGGCAACTGGAGCGAGCGGGCCGGGCGGATCTTCCGCGGGCCCGGCTGGCAGCCGGCCGGAACGGCCCCCCGTACGGCCCTCCCCGCCCGGGAGCGCACCGGATGAGCGCCGACGCCGTCCTGGACCGGCGGGAGCGTCTTGTGCGCCCGCTGCTCATCGCCTTCCTCGTGGCCTCGGCCGTCGACCTCTTCGGCGTGCTCGCCGGAGTCCCGGTCGCCCACGTCGTCGCCAAGCCCCTGCTGATGCCGCTGCTGGCCGGTTACGCCGCAGCCCGGCGCGGCCCCCGGCTGCTCATCGCGGCGCTCCTGTTCGGCTGGGGCGGCGACACGCTGCTGCTGCCCGATGCCGATGTCGCCTTCCTCATCGGGATGGGCTCCTTCGCCGCCGGTCACGTCTGCTACCTGTGGCTCTTCGGACGTGCCCGCAGTTCGCTGCCCGTCGGGTTCGCGTACGCCGCCGTCCTGGCCACCTTCGTCGCGCTGCTCTGGAGCGGGCTGCCGGCGGACATGCGGATTCCGATGACCGGCTACAGCCTGCTGCTCACGGCGATGGCGTACCGCGCCGGCACCCTCGGCCGGTACGCGGCTGCCGGCGGGGCGCTCTTCCTTCTCTCCGACGCGCTCATCGCCACCGGGATCGCCGACTGGCCGCAGCTGCCCGCGCCCGACTTCTGGGTCATGCTCACCTACATCGCGGCGCAGTTCCTGCTGACTGTCGGGGCGCTCGCACCAGGTGCGAAATGGGCCGGTGCCACTCCTGGGGCGTACCGTGAGCGGAGTATCAGTATCTGAGATCAGCAAGGACCCCCACGCATGCGCGCCACCGTCATCCACGCCCCCCACGACATACGTGTGCAGGAGGTGCCGGACCCGTCGATCCAGCAGCCCACCGATGTGGTGCTGCGGGTTCTGCGGGCCTGTATCTGCGGCAGCGACCTGTGGGCGTACCGCGGGGAGTCCGCCCGGCAGCCCGGCCAGCGCATCGGGCACGAGTTCCTCGGGATCGTCGAGGAGGCGGGTTCCGAGGTGGCCGGCTTTGCCGTCGGTGACCTCGTCGTCGCGCCCTTCGTCTGGTCCGACGGCACCTGCGCGTACTGCGCGGAGGGCCTGACCACCTCCTGCCCGCAGGGCGGCTTCTGGGGCTCGGTGGGCTCCGACGGCGGGCAGGGCGAGGCCGTGCGCGTCCCGTTCGCCGACGGCACTCTGGTCAAGCTCCCCGCCGCCGCGGCCTCCGACGACCACCTGCTCACCGCGCTGCTGGCCCTGTCCGATGTGCTCGGCACCGGACACCACGCCGCCGTCGGCGCGGGCGTGAAGCCCGGCACCACGGTCGCGGTCGTCGGCGACGGAGCGGTCGGACTGTGCGGCGTCATGGCCGCCAAGCGGCTCGGCGCCGAGCGGATCATCGCGCTCGGCCGCCACCAGGTGCGTACGGACATCGCCCGCACCTTCGGCGCCACGGACGTCGTCGCCGAGCGCGGCGAAGCGGCCGTCGAAGCCGTACGGGAACTGCTCGGCGGCGAGGGCGCACACGCCGTGATCGAGGCCGTCGGCACCGAGCAGTCCATGCGCACCGCCGTCGGGATCACCCGCGACGGCGGCTCCATCGGCTACGTCGGCGTGCCGCACGGCAGCGGCACCGGCCTGGACCTCGGCGTCATGTTCGACCGGAACATCGCCCTGCGCGGCGGCGTCGCCCCCGTGCGCACGTACATTCCGGAGCTGCTCCCCGACGTGCTGTCCGGCACGATCGACCCGTCGCCCGTCTTCGACCTGACCATCGGCCTCGACGACGTCCCCGTTGGTTACAAGGCGATGGACGACCGGACGGCGCTGAAGGTGCTCATCAAGCCGTGAGCCAGGCGGTCGCGTCCGCCCCCAGCGGGCCGGGCGGGCGCGACCAGTCGGCGGGGGAACCGTCGAAGGCGACCGGCGGCAGGGCGTGACGCAGCCGGCCCAGCGGGCTGTCCGTCTCCGTGAGCCACTTCTCCGGGTCGTACGAACTCCCGGCCCCGGCGCCGGGTTCCTGCCGGGCGGGCAGCTCGTCGAGCAGCCAGGCGGCGGTACGGGCGAGCGAGAGCGTGACCAGCCGGGAGCCGCCGTCGTCGTGCTGCTCGGTCAATGCGCGCAGCACGGCGGCGGCCAGCAGATAGCCCGTGCCGTGGTCGAGGGCCTGGGCGGGCAGCGCACCGGGCGGGTTCTCGGACCCTGCCGCGGCCTCTGCCGAGGCGATGCCGGTGGCCACCTGTACCAGACTGTCGAAGCCGCGCCGCTGCGCCCATGGCCCGTGTCCCCAGGCCGAGATTCGCCCGATCACCAGCCCGGGCCTGCGCGCGGCCAGGGACTCCGGCGTCAGACCGAACCGCTCGATCGCCCCGGGCCGGTAGCCGATGACGACCACATCCGCACCGCCCAGCAGCTCGTCGAACGCGGCCGTACCGGAGCGGCTGCCGAGATCCAGGTCGGCCGACCGCTTCCCGAAACCGGTGTCGCTGTGTGCGTCCTGGCTCTCCGGGAGCTGCGGGGCGTCGATCCGCAGGACGTCCGCGCCGAGCAGCGCGAGCGTACGGGTGGCGACCGGCCCCGCGATGACCCGGGTGAGGTCCAGCACACGCAACCCGGCAGCGGGCAGCAGCGGTTCACCGGCGAGCGCCGCCGTCCGGCGGACCGGCGCGCTGTCGATACGGTCCCTGGCCACCAGCGGCGTGCCCGCGACCGCGGCACCCCGAGGGTCGGCCGCCCACTCCTCGGGCGTATGGGCGACCACGGCCAGGCCGCCCGCGGCGTACACCGTCCGCTCGATCTCCGGTCCCCGGCGCCCGGCGAACGAGGCGGCGACGGCGTCCACGGCGATGTCGTCCGAGGTGTCCGCGGGCAGCCCCAGCGTGGCGAGCAACCGGGCCCGGTGGTGCGGGTAGTTGGCGTGCGTACGGACCCAGCCGTCCGCCGTGCGCCAGAACCGGGACAGCGGGGCGAAGTTGGTCGGTGCGCGCCCGTCGATCCGCAGATGGCGCTCGCTCGTGAACGCCGTGGCCACCGCACCGTCATCGACCAGGACCTGCGGCACGGGGCGCGCGGTGCGGCGGGCGGCCAGTTCGGCGGCGGCCAGTGAGCAGACCGCGACGGCGGAACGGGCCAGCTCCATGGCGGGCAGCCGGGCGGGCAGCAGCCCGTCCAGGCCGCTCGCCCCGATGTGCGCAAGCAGCGCGGGATCACCGCCGAGCGCCGCCCAGGCCTGCTCCGTACCGGACTTTCGCGCATGAGTCATTCCCGCACTATGGCACTGAGTGCCACGAGCCGGGAAGCGACCAGGGGGCAAGCAGCGGGAGGGGCCGGCCGATGACTCCGGGCCCCTCCCGCTCCGTCGTGTCACCTACCAGCGGACCGCGTTCAGCGCGTTCACCACACCGGCCCCGTAGAAGCCGTTGCGGTTCTTGCCACCCTCGCAGACGGCGTCGATCTTGCCGTCACCGTCGATGTCGTACGGTGCGCCGCACGCGGTGGCGTCGGCCTCGGCCGTCAGGAGCGCCTTCACGGCGGCCGCCGAGGCGTGCGGGTGCGTCGACTTGATCAGGGCCGCGACACCCGCGACGTGCGGGGAGGCCATCGACGTACCGGCCTTGTAGCCGTACTTGCCGCCCGGCAGCGTGGACAGGATCAGACCGCTCGTGGCGGGCGGTGCGGGCGTCTGGTACACCGTCGAGTCGCCGCCCGGGGCCGCCACGTCGATGACACCGTTCCCGTAGTTCGAGTACGAGGCCTTCAGACCCTTGGCACCGGTCGCCGAGACCGTCACCACGCCCGGCAGCATCGTCGGGATGTCGAAGCACTCGCGCGGGTCGATCGTCCGGGTGACCGGCGTGGTGTCGTTCGGGCTGGTCGTGTCCTCGATCTCGTCGGCGGCCAGGTCCTCGGCCGAGTTGCCGGCGGCGGCGACATTGACCGTGCCCTTGCGCTCCGCGTACCGCGTGGCACGGGTGACGGCCTCGACCAGGGCGCCCTGGTCCGGGTCGTTCTTGCAGTTGAACAGCCAAGGATCGGTGTAATAGCTGTTGTTGGTGACATCGACGCCGTGTTCGGCGGCCCAGACGAAGCCGCAGACGACCGACTCGGTGTAGAAGAACCCGTTCGGGTTCGCCACCTTGATGCCGGAGACCTTCACGCCCGGCGCGACCCCGGTCACGCCGATGCCGTTCTTCGCGGCGGCGATGGTGCCCGCGACATGTGTGCCGTGGTCGCTCTCACCGGTCTTCGGACGCCAGGCGCCGTCCGTCGTGTCCGGCGCACCGGACACACAGTTCGCCGAGGCCCCGCGGTCGAAGTTCGGCGCCAGATCCGGGTGGGTGTCATCGACACCCGTGTCGATGACCGCGACCGTGACCTTGCTGCTGCCCAGCGACTTCCGGTGCGCCTGGTCCGCCTTGATGGCAGGCAGATCCCACTGCAGGGGCTCCATCGGATCCTGGTCCGCCGTCGCCTGCGCAGCCGCGCTCTTCGCCTGCTCGGCGGTGAGCGGCTGCTCGACCCCGATGTCCTTGGTGGCCTGCGGGACGATGGGGTTGGTGCGGGTGGCCCCTGCCGAATCGACACCCCTGACCCGGCGGATCGACTTCGCGAAGTCCGGGTTCTGCGAGTGGACGACGATGACACCGATCTGCTCATAGGCGATCACCACCGTGCCGCCGGCCTCGGCTATCGCCTTCTTCACCTGCTTGACGGTCCCGTGACCGCCCCGTGTGTTGACCACGTACGAGAGCTTCGGGCCGTCAGTCGACACCGCCGCCGTGGGCTGCGCGTCCACCGGTGCGGCAGAGGCGGCGCCCGTCGGCAGGAAGCCGAGCGAGGCCGTGAGTGCCAATCCGACGGGCAGCGTCAGTGCGCGCGTCCGTCTGGATCCCAGATGAGCCATGGGGTCTCCACATCATCCGTGCCGGTCGACCGGACACGGGGTGTGCCCAGTCGCGTACATGACGAGTGAAGCTATCGCTGATCATCCCTGCTGATCAATGAGTTCGGGATACCCGGTTCGGCCGGACGGCCGCGAAGAAGCGAGTTCGAGAAGTGCGGACCCGCGGTGAACCGCTTCGCCGCGCCCTCCGTGCCGTTGTCAGGGGGAGGCGCATCATCCCCCCGATAACGAGGATCCCCAGTGAAATCCACCGTCCCCACCACCACCGCACCCGCGTCGCGAGGAGATTCCGTGGCAACCGATGCACCGCCGCCCGAGGGCATTGCGGAAACCCGCCCTGCCGAGACCACGACCGAGGCGTTCATCGCGACGCAGGAGAGCACGGAGTTCGGCGAACTGCGCCACGCGTACCGCTCGTTCGCCTTCCCGCTGACCATCGCCTTCGTCCTCTGGTACCTGCTGTACGTGCTGCTGTCCAACTACGCGGGCGGCTTCATGGGCACCAAGGTGTACAGCAACATCAATGTGGCCTTCGTGTTCGGCCTCGCCCAGTTCGTCACCACATTCCTCATCGCCTGGCTCTACTCGCGCCACGCAGCCGCGAAGCTCGACCCGAAGGCCGAGGCCATCAAGTCCCGTATGGAGGCCGACGCATGAGCGCCGCGTACCACTCGCACCCCGCCCTCCAACTGGCCGCCTCCTCGACCACCGAGCACCGGCCGCTGATCATCACGCTCTTCGCCGTGTTCGTCGCCGCGACCCTGGGCATCACCGTCTGGGCCGGACGGCAGACCAAGAGCGCCTCCGACTTCTACGCCGGCGGACGCCAGTTCACCGCCTTCCAGAACGGACTCGCCGTCTCCGGCGACTACATGTCGGCGGCTTCGTTCCTCGGGATCGCCGGGGCCATCGCCCTCTTCGGCTACGACGGCTTCCTGTACTCCATCGGCTTCCTCGTCGCCTGGCTGGTGGCCCTGCTGCTGGTCGCCGAACCGCTGCGCAACTCGGGCCGCTACACGATGGGCGACGTCCTCGCCTACCGGATGCGGCAGCGCCCGGTCCGTACCGCCTCCGGCGTCTCCACCATCATCGTCTCGATCTTCTACCTGCTGGCGCAGATGGCGGGCGCGGGCGTCCTGGTCTCCCTGCTCCTCGGCATCACCAGCGACGCGGGCAAGATCCTCATCGTCGCGCTGGTCGGCGTACTGATGATCGTGTACGTCACCATCGGCGGCATGAAGGGCACCACCTGGGTTCAGATGGTCAAGGCCGTGCTGCTGATCGCCGGTGCCCTCCTGATGACCTTCCTGGTGCTGCTGAAGTTCAACTTCAACGTCTCCGACCTGCTGGGCACGGCCGCCTCGAAGAGCGGCCACGGAGCGGCGTTCCTGGAGCCCGGCCTCAAGTACGGTGCCACCGGCACCTCGAAGCTGGATTTCCTCTCCCTCGGCATCGCCCTGGTCCTCGGCACCGCCGGCCTGCCGCACATCCTGATCCGCTTCTACACGGTGCCGACCGCCAAGGCCGCCCGTAAGTCGGTCAACTGGGCCATCGGCATCATCGGCGCCTTCTACCTGATGACGATCGCGCTCGGCTTCGGCGCCGCGGCCCTGATCGGCCCGGACGAGATCAAGGCGAAGAACCCGGCCGGCAACGCGGCCGCCCCGCAGCTCGCCGAGTACCTCGGCGGGGTCGGCTCCACCGGCGGCGCCGTGCTGCTCGCCGTGATCTCGGCCGTCGCCTTCGCCACCATCCTCGCCGTCGTCGCAGGGCTCACCCTCGCCTCCTCGTCCTCCTTCGCGCACGACATCTACGCCAACGTCATCCGCAAGGGGAAGGCCACCGAGAAGGAGGAGATGCGGGCCGCCCGCTGGGCCACCGTCCTCATCGGTGCGGTCGCGATCGCCCTGGGCGCCTTCGCCCGCGACATGAACGTCGCCGGACTGGTGGCACTCGCCTTCGCCGTCGCCGCCTCCGCCAATCTGCCGACGATCCTCTACAGCCTCTTCTGGAAGCGGTTCACCACCCAGGGCGCGCTGTGGTCGATCTACGGGGGTCTGGCGAGCTCGGTGTTCCTGGTGCTGTTCTCGCCGGTCGTCTCGGGCAACCCGAAGACGTCGATGTTCAAGGGCGTCGACTTCGCCTGGTTCCCGCTGGAGAACCCGGGCCTGATCTCCATCCCGCTGGGCTTCCTGCTCGGCTGGATCGGCTCCCTCCTCTCGAAGGAGCAGCCGGACAAGGGCAAGTACGCCGAGCTGGAGGTCAAGTCCCTCACGGGCGTCGGGGCGCACTGAGAGGGGAAAGTTTTCCGAGGAGTTCGCTCCACGCGTCACTCCGGTTCCGTGGCCGCGTCGTAGAGTCCTACGACGCGGCCACGCCGCTCCTCGTGGCAAACGGGCCGTTCCGATGTCACAGGTCTCGCGTAGTCTCGGAGAAGTCAGCCGGAAGAGCCAGATCCGCAGCCGGAAGTTGCTGGGGGAGGGGGCCCACATGCTCATCGACACCTATGACCGGGTCGCCACCGACCTGCGTGTCTCGCTGACCGACCGGTGCAATCTGCGGTGCACGTACTGCATGCCGGAAGAAGGCCTGCAGTGGCTGGCCAAGCCCGACCTGCTCAGTGACGACGAGATCGTCCGGCTGGTCCGTGTCGCCGTCACCCGGCTCGGCATCACCGAGGTCCGCTTCACCGGCGGTGAGCCGCTGCTGCGCCCGGGGCTCGTCTCCATCGTCGAGCGATGCGCGGCCCTGAGTCCGCGCCCCAAGATGTCGCTCACCACCAACGGCATCGGGCTGAAGCGCACAGCGGCCGCGCTCAAGGCCGCCGGTCTGGACCGGGTCAATGTCTCGCTGGACACCCTGCGCCCCGACGTCTTCAAGACACTCACCCGCCGTGACCGCCACCACGACGTGCTGGCCGGCCTGGAAGCCGCGCGCGACGCCGGTCTCACCCCGGTCAAGGTCAACAGCGTCCTGATGCCGGGACTCAACGACGACGAGGCCCCCGACCTGCTCGCCTGGGCCGTCGAGCACGACTACGAGCTGCGCTTCATCGAGCAGATGCCGCTCGACGCGCAGCACGGCTGGAAGCGCGACGGCATGATCACGGCAGGCGACATACTCCAGTCGTTGCGCACCCGCTTCACCCTCACCGAGGAGGGCGACGGCGAGCGCGGCTCCGCCCCCGCCGAGCGCTGGCTCGTCGACGGCGGACCCCACCGTGTCGGTGTCATCGCCTCCGTCACCCGCCCCTTCTGCCGGGCCTGCGACCGGACCAGGCTCACCGCCGACGGCCAGGTGCGCACCTGCCTGTTCGCCCGCGAGGAGACCGATCTGCGCGGCGCCCTGCGCTCGGACGCGCCGGACGAGGAGATCGCCAGGATCTGGAAGCTCGCTATGTGGGGAAAGAAGGCCGGATCCGGTCTGGACGACCCGTCCTTCCTGCAGCCCGAGCGGCCGATGTCGGCGATCGGCGGCTAAGGCCTGTCCGGCCAGGTCCTGCCCCGGCCCTGGGGCCCTAGCGCCCGTCCGCCCCTGATCCGCCGCCGGACTCCCACTCCGTCAGCGTCACGACATCCTTGAGGAAGCCCCGGACGCCCAGGAACGAGGAGAGATGCTCCCGGTGTTCCTCGCAGGCCAGCCAGGTCTTACGGCGCTCCGGGGTGTGCAGCTTCGGGTTGTTCCAGGCGAGCACCCATACGGCGTCGGCACGGCAGCCCTTGGCGGAACAGATGGGTGCGGCGGCAGCGCTCTCGGCCGCGGATTCGGGGGAGTTCACGGACTCAACCCTAGGTCAGCGCCTGTGCCGGCCCCACGGGCCGACCGCCCGACGCATCCCCTGCCGGGAGAACCGGCGAAAAAGCGACGCCGAGCAGCCACGGGGGGAGCTGCCCGGCGTCGGTCTGTCGCTCCGACGGGGGATGCGGAGCGCCTACGAAGTATGTCACGCAGACCGGGGTGCGGTGCACCGTAACTTCATGATTGATCTGAGCTTTTCTTGAGCCTTGGGTGCGGTCCGGCCCCAACTGTGCTTATGCCTGTTCGATCATGCCGATTCCCCGCCGCGCCGGGCCCCGTCGGCCTCCGGACCGGACTGCTCGGATCCGGCCGCGGGCGCCGCGTCGAGCGCCGGACGCACCGGCGCCGGGACGAAGGTCGAAGGAAGCGAAGGGGTGTTCTCCCGGCCCGCATTGGCGATGACCACCGCCACGTACGGGAGCAGAACACCGAGCGCCAGCGCCACGATCGCGACATACCGCTCGACGTTCCACAGTACGGCGGCCAGGATCACCGAAACCGTCCGCACGGACATCGAGATCACATAGCGCCGCTGCCTGCCGCGCACATCGTCCGCGAGCCCCTGCCGGGCCCCCGTGATCCGGAAGACCTCGACACCGCTCTGCTTCCGCATCACGTCTCCACCACCCTTCCCCCAGCGCCTCGCGGGCCGGAGGAGACCTCATTCCCGCGCCGGACGCTCCCCGGACCGGACCGCATCCACCGTACGCCCGGCGTGCGACGGCTTCGAGACCGGGGCACGCCGCATTCGTGCATTTCGGCAGCCGTGCCGCACGTACGGACGCGTCCGACATGCGGCGTACGGTCCACGCGCCGAGACTGGGCGCACATGCGCGACATCACGTCGCACGAGGAGGCGACATGGGCTGGTTGTGGGCAATCATCGTGGGTCTGGTGCTCGGCCTGATCGCCAAGGCGATCCTGCCCGGCAAACAGAACATCCCACTCTGGCTGACGACGATCTTCGGCATCATCGGCAGCGTGCTCGGCAATGCCGTCGCCACCTGGATCGGTGTCAACGACACCAAGGGCATCGACTGGACGCGCCATCTGTTCCAGCTGATCGGCGCGGTGGTCATCGTCGGTGTCGGCGACATGCTGTGGGCCTCGTTCCGCGGCACCAGACACAAGGCCTGAGCCGACAGACGGCCTGGGCCGACAGACGGCCTGGGCCACCGGGCCACACGCACTGCGGCCGGGCACGCGTCACGCGTGCCCGGCCGCAGTGCCGACGTTCAGGGATCAGCCGGTGACCTCGACGGCTGCGAGGTTCTTCTTGCCCCGGCGCAGCACCAGCCAGCGCCCGTGCAGCAGCTCCTCGCGGGCCGGTGCGCTCTCGCCGTCCGTGACCTTGACGTTGTTCACGTACGCACCGCCCTCCTTCACCGTGCGGCGGGCGCCCGACTTGCTCGGAGCCAGGCCGACCTCCACCAGGAGGTCCACCAGTGGGCCGAGCTCCGTGACCTGCGCATGCGGCACCTCGGACAGTGCGGCGCTCAGCGTCGCCTCGTCCAGCTCGCCGAGCTCACCCTGGCCGAAGAGCGCCTTCGACGCCGCGATGACCGCAGCGCACTGGTCGGCGCCGTGCACCAGCGTCGTCAGCTCCTCGGCCAGCGCGCGCTGCGCCGTCCGGGCCTGCGGACGCTCCTCGGTGACCTTTTCCAGCTCCGCCAGCTCCGCCGGGCTCCGGAAACTGAGGATGCGCATGTACCGGGAGATGTCCCGGTCGTCCACGTTCAGCCAGAACTGGTAGAACGCGTACGGCGTCGTCATCACCGGGTCGAGCCAGACGGCCCCGCTCTCGGACTTGCCGAATTTGGTCCCGTCCGCCTTCGTCATCAGCGGGGTCGCCAGCGCGTGCACCTCGGCGCCCGGCTCCAGGCGGTGGATCAGGTCGAGGCCCGCGGTGAGGTTGCCCCACTGGTCGCTGCCGCCCTGCTGGAGGGTGCAGCCGTAGCGCCGGTACAGCTCCAGGTAGTCCATGCTCTGCAGCAGCTGGTAGCTGAACTCGGTGTAGCTGATGCCCTCGTCGGACTCCAGCCGCCGGGCGATGGAGTCCTTGGTCAGCATCTTGTTGACGCGGAAGTGCTTGCCGATGTCCCGGAGGAACTCGATCGCCGACATGCCCGCGGTCCAGTCCAGGTTATTGACCATGACTGCCGCGTTCTCGCCCTCGAAGGACAGGAACGGCTCGATCTGGGACCGCAGCCGCGACACCCAGTTGGCGACCGTCTCCGGGTCGTTCAGCGTGCGCTCGGCGGTCGGCCTCGGGTCACCGATCTGACCGGTGGCCCCGCCCACCAGGGCGAGCGGCCGCAGACCGGCCTGCTGGAGCCGGCGCATGGTGAGCACCTGCACCAGATGGCCGACGTGCAGACTCGCCGCGGTGGGGTCGTAGCCGCAATAGAACGTGACGGGACCGTCCGCGAGAGCCTTGCGCAGTGCGTCCTCATCAGTGGACTGGGCGAACAGCCCACGCCACTTCAGCTCGTCGACGATGTCCGTCACGGTTCCGTGTCTCCTCAGCTACGTGTATCGAAAGGCAACAGTCAGTCTAGGCGGGTCACACGCCCAGGCTCACCGAGCTCATGTTGAAGTCCGGGATCCGCAACGCGGGCATGGCGGCCCGGGTGAACCAGTCGCCCCACTCGCGCGGCAGCGTCTTCTCCGTACGGCCCGCTTCCGTGGCCCGCGAGAGCAGATCCACCGGCGACTCGTTGAACCGGAAGTTGTTCACCTCGCCGACGACCTCGCCGCCCTCGACGAGATACACCCCGTCGCGGGTCAGCCCGGTCAGCAGGAGTGTCGCCGGATCGACCTCCCGGATGTACCACATGCAGGTCAGCAGCAGCCCGCGGCCGGTCGTCGCGGCCACCATCTCCTCCAGCGACTGCTCCCCGCCGCCCTCCAGCACCAGGTTGTCGATCGCCGGCGCGACCGGCAGCCCGGTCAGCCCGGCCGTGTGCCGGGTGGTCGTCAGATGCTCCAGCCTGCCGTCCCGGATCCAGTCGGTCGACGTCAGCGGCAGACCGTTGTCGAAGACGGAAGCGCCGTCCCCCGAGGCATGGGCGATCACGAACGGCGCCGACTCCAGGCCCGGTGCGTGCGGGTCGCTGCGCAGCGACAGCGGCAGCTCGGACAGGGTCTCGCCGATCCTCGTCCCACCGCCCGGCTTGGAGAACACCGTCCGGCCCTCCGCGGCGTCCCGTGCCGTCGACGACCACAGCTGGTAGATCAGCAGATCGGCCACGGCGGTCGGCGGCAGCAGCGTCTCGTACCGCCCGGCGGGCAGCTCGATACGGCGTTCCGCCCAGCGCAGCCGCTGCGCCAGCTCGGCGTCGAGCTCGGCCGGATCGACATCCTTGAAGTCGCGCGTGGAGCGGCCCGCCCAGGTCGAACGGGTCCGGTCGGGGGACTTGGCGTTGAGCTCCAGCGTCCCGTTCGGCTGGTCGTGGCGCAGCCGCAGCCCTGTGGACGTACCGAGGTACGTCGAGGTCAGCTGGTGGTGGGCGAAGCCGTACAGCTCACGGCCACCGGAGCGGGCACGGGCGAAGGCGTCGCCGAGTGCCGGGGCGAACTCCGCGAAGACGTCCGAGCCCGTCTCGGCCGGCGTGTCCGTGAAATCGGGCGACGAGGGCACCCCGCCGACCAGCGGCTGCGCGTCCTCCGCCGGACCGGCCCCGCGCGCGGCGGCCTCGGCGGCCCGCACCAGCGGTTCCAGGTCATCGGCGGTGACTGCGGACCGCGACACCACCCCGGACGCGGTGCCCTGCGCACCGTCGACGGTCGCGATGACGGTCAGGGTCCGCCCCCGCGTCACCCCGTTCGTGGTGAGCGCATTGCCGGCCCAGCGCAGATTCGCGGACGACTCCTCGTCGGCGATGACGACACAGCCGTCGGCGGTGGACAGTTCGAGCGCCCGCTCGACGATCTCGTGCGGCTTGCTGACGCGGCTCATCGTCCGGCCTCCTGCGTCGTATTGAGGATGTTCACGCCCCGGAAGAGGGCGGAGGGGCAGCCGTGCGAGACGGCCGCGACCTGGCCGGGCTGGGCCTTGCCGCAGTTGAAGGCGCCGCCCAGGACATACGTCTGCGGGCCGCCGACCTTCTCCATCGAGCCCCAGAAGTCCGTCGTCGTGGCCTGATACGCGACATCGCGCAGCTGCCCGGCCAGCCTGCCGTTCTCGATGCGGAAGAACCGCTGCCCGGTGAACTGGAAGTTGTAGCGCTGCATGTCGATCGACCAGGACCGGTCACCGACCACATAGATCCCGCGCTCCACCCCGCCGATCAGATCCTCCGTGGACAGCCCGCCCGGATCCGGCTGCAACGACACGTTCGCCATCCGCTGCACGGGTACATGGCCCGGCGAGTCCGCGTACGCGCAGCCGTTGGAACGGCCCAGACCCGTCAGCTTCGCGATCCGCCGGTCCAGCTGGTACCCGACCAGCGTCCCGTCCTTGATCAGGTCCCAGGACTGGCCCTCGACACCCTCGTCGTCGTACCCGATGGTCGCGAGTCCGTGCTCGGCGGTGCGGTCGCCCGTCACATTCATGACGGGGGAGCCGTACGCCAGCTTCCCCAGCTGGTCGAAGGTGGCGAACGAGGTCCCGGCGTACGCCGCCTCGTACCCCAGCGCCCGGTCCAGTTCGGTGGCGTGGCCGATCGACTCATGGATCGTCAGCCAGAGATTGGACGGGTCGACGACCAGGTCGTACGTCCCCGCCTCGACGCTCGGCGCCCGCATCTTCTCGGCCAGCAGCCCGGGGATCCGCTCAAGCTCGGCGTCCCAGTCCCAGCCGGTCCCGGTGAGGTACTCCCAGCCGCGGCCCACCGGCGGGGCGATCGTCCGCATCGAGTCGAACTCACCGGTGGTCCCGTCCACGGCGACCGCGGTGAACTGCGGGTGCAGCCGCACCCGCTGCTGGGTGGTGACGGTGCCCGCCGTGTCCGCATAGAACTTGTTCTCGTGGACGGTCATCAGCGAGGCATCCACATGCGCGACGCCCTCGGCGTCCAGGAGTCGGCTGCTCCACTCGGCGAGCAGCCCCGCCTTCTCCTCGTCCGGTACGTCGAAGGGGTCGATGTCGTACGCCGAGACCCAGGTCCGCTCACCGTGCGCCGGCTCGTCCGCCAGCTCCACCCGCTCGTCGGACCCGGCCGCCGCGATCACCTTGGCCGACAGCTTCGCCATGGCGACCGCCTGTGACGCGACCTTCGCCGCCGCGTCCATGGTCAGATCCACGCCGGACGCGAACCCCCATGCCCCGCCGTGCACCACACGCACCGCGTACCCGAGATCGGTGGTGTCCGAAGTCCCGGAGGGCCGGGCGTCCCGCAGCCGCCAGGACGCACTGCGCACCCGCTCGAAGCGGAAGTCCGCATGGACGGCGCCCAGCGCCCGGGCCCGGGCGAGCGCCGCGTCGGCGAGGGCCCGCAGGGGCAGGGCCAGGAATGACTGATCTACCTCGTGGGGCACAGGGAATTCCCTTCTCGATACACCACGGAAGTGAACCACGCCGGACGGTGACCGCACCCGGGGTTATCGGGCGTTGCCTGCGCACAGCCGGGCGCGGTGCGACCCGGAGGGTGGACCTCTGTAGGAACCCCACAGTGCCCGGGGTGAGGCGCTGTCAGGGGCCGATTCCCCGTGAGGCGGGTGGTACCGATAGGTTTTCGAGGTACCAGACCGCTATCGAAAGGGTGATCCGTTGAGCCGCTCGGTTCTCGTCACCGGAGGAAACCGGGGCATCGGCCTCGCCATCGCCCGCGCTTTCGCCGAAAACGGCGACAAGGTCGCGATCACGTACCGCTCGGGCGAGCCGCCCCAGGCCCTCACCGAGGCGGGCGTTCTGGCCGTCCGGTGCGACATCACCGACAGCGAGCAGGTGGAGCAGGCCTACAAGGAAATCGAGGAGAAGCACGGTCCGGTCGAGGTGCTGGTGGCCAACGCCGGTATCACCAAGGACCAGTTGCTGATGCGGATGTCCGAGGACGACTTCACGTCCGTACTCGACACCAACCTCACCGGCACCTTCCGGGTCGTCAAGCGCGCCAACCGCGGCATGCTGCGCGCCAAGAAGGGCCGCGTCGTCCTCATCTCCTCCGTCGTCGGGCTCCTCGGCTCGGCCGGGCAGGCGAACTACGCCGCCTCCAAGGCGGGTCTGGTCGGCTTCGCCCGGTCGCTGGCCCGTGAACTCGGCTCGCGGAACATCACCTTCAACGTCGTCGCACCCGGCTTCGTCGACACCGACATGACCCAGGTGCTCACCGAGGAGCAGCGCAAGGGCATCGTGTCCCAGGTGCCGCTCGGCCGCTACGCGCAGCCCGAGGAGATCGCCGCCGCAGTGCGCTTCCTCGCTTCCGACGACGCGTCGTACATCACTGGAGCCGTCATTCCCGTTGACGGCGGATTGGGCATGGGTCACTGATCACCATGAGCGGAATTCTCGACGGCAAGCGCATCCTCATCACCGGTGTGCTGATGGAGTCGTCCATCGCCTTCCACACCGCCAAGGTGGCCCAGGAGCAGGGTGCCGAAGTCATCCTGACCGCCTTCCCCCGGCCCACGCTGACGGAGCGCATCGCCAAGAAGCTGCCGAAGCCGGCCAAGGTCATCGAGCTGGATGTGACCAACACCGAGCACCTGGACCGGCTCGAAGGCCTGGTCCGTGAGGAGCTCGGTTCGCTGGACGGCGTCGTGCACTCCATCGGCTTCGCGCCGCAGGACGCGCTCGGCGGCAACTTCCTGAACACCCCGTTCGAGTCCGTCTCCACCGCGATGCACGTCTCGGCGTTCTCGCTGAAGTCGCTCGCCATGGCCTGCAAGCCGCTGATGAGCGCGGGCGGCTCGATCGTCGGTCTCACCTTCGACGCACAGTTCGCCTGGCCGCAGTACGACTGGATGGGCCCGGCCAAGGCCGCGCTGGAGGCCACCTCCCGCTACCTCGCCCGCGACCTGGGCAAGGACGACATCCGCTGCAACCTGATCTCGGCGGGCCCGATCGGCTCGATGGCCGCCAAGTCCATCCCGGGCTTCTCGGAGCTCGCGGACGTCTGGAACACCCGCTCCCCGCTCGCCTGGAACATGGCCGACCCGGAGCCGGCCGGCCGCGGTGTCGTCGCACTGCTCTCGGACTTCTTCCCGAAGACCACGGGCGAGATCATCCACGTCGACGGCGGCGTGCACATGATGGGCGCCTGATCCCGCACAACAGGCTGTGACACGGCCGCGTACCGCCTTCGATCAGGCGGTACGCGGCCGTCGTGCGTCTGCGCCCGGCCCCGACCCGCTCAAGTCGAAAAGATGGTCGATCCACCGCAGAATGTGGTGGAACCGGACTTTTGGTCAGGCTGCGGGGAGGAGGTCGCTGTGCGCTCCACACGTCGCCGAACCTGGGCACTGCTGGCGGCCTCCATAGCCGTCGCCGCACTTCTCGCTCCCCTGGGCATATCCATGGCGGGGCGGGCAGGAGCCGGGGCGTCCGCGCCCGTCGCTCCGAGCCCCGACCCCGCCGGATCCGAATGCCGTACGTCGGTCCGGGGCTCCCGGGTCGTCGCCTACTGCCACAACCCGTACCCCTCCACCGACCGCGTGCAGCTGCACACCGAATGCCGCCGCTGGTGGGACATAGACGCGGACGCCACCCCGGTCGACGTGGGACCGGGACAGACCGTGCGGCTCGACGACCGCTGCTGGAAGGAAATCGGCTCCGTCTGGATCACGCACCGGGTGCAGGACGCGCTTCAACGCCGTCCGGCCTAGTGCCCCTCCCGGCAGGCTTTGCCCCGTCGCCCCGCCCGGTCACGGCACTAGACCCGGTCCACCAGACAGCGCAGCGCATGACTCGCGGCCTCGGCCGCCGCCGTTTCCGCATCCCCCGCCCGGATCGCTTCGACCAGCCGGCCGTGGTCCATGTGGTTCTCCGGTCGCAGCTCATGACCGACATCGACCCTGAGATAGTCGCGCAGCAGATCGCCCAGGTCGGCGTAGAGGCCGGTCAGCACGTCGTTGTGAGAGGCCGCGACCACGGCCAGATGCAGCGTCGCGTCCGCCGCGACGAACGCCTCGGCGTCGCCCGCGGCCCAGGTCTCCTCCCGGCGCGCCATGAGCGCGTCCAGCTGCTTCAGATCCCGCTCGGTGCGCCGGGCAGCGGCCAGCCGCGCCGCCGACGACTCCAGGGTGGAGCGCAGCTCGGCGACATGGCGAGGGTCGGCGGAGGCGAAACGGCGGTGCATCACCCCGGCCAGTTCGCTGGTGGCGACGACATAGGTGCCCGAGCCCTGCCGGATGTCGAGCAGGCCGTTGTGTGCGAGCGCGCGCACGGCCTCGCGGACGGTGTTACGGGCCACCCCCAGCTGCTCCACCAGCTCGGGCTCGGTGGGAATGCGTGAACCCACGGGCCACTCGCCCGAGGAGATCTGATTCCTCAGCTGGGCAATCACCTGGTCGGCGAGTGCCGAACGCCGCGGAGTCGTCAGCGCCATGGTGCTCCTTGCTCGGGTTGCTGGGGTGATGGGAGGTGATGGGGGTTGCTCTGCTTGCAGCGAATGGTCTCAGAGGAGCTCTCGGAGGATTGGACAATCAATCATCCCATGATTCTATGATGGGTCTCATGCCCGACGACGAGACCCAGTACCGGACCCGGACCCTGAGCCCCGCCATCACGGCGGACGCCCCCACGAAAACCCCGGCTCCGCAAGCCCCACAGGCCCCGCAGACGGCACATGCCGCCGCCGGGCCTTCCCCGTGGCTGCTCCGGCTGGTCACCGTCGGGCTCGTCCTCACCGCGCTCAACCTCCGCCCCGCCATCACCAGCCTCGGCGCCCTCCTCGAAGAGGTGCAGGACGGGCTGCACATGAGCGCCGGCGTCGCCGGTGTCCTCACCTCCGTACCGCCGCTCTGCTTCGCGGTCTTCGGCATCATGGCGCCCCGCCTCGCCCGCCGCTTCGGCCCGGGCGCGGTCGTCTGCGCCGGCATGATCGCCATCACGGCGGGTCTGGTGATCCGGCCCCTCGTCGGCGGCACGGCCGGCTTCCTCGCCGCGAGCGCCCTCGCCCTCATGGGCATCGCTGTCAGCAACGTCCTGATGCCGGTGATCGTCAAGCGCTGGTTCCCGGACCGCGTCGGCTCCATGACCGGGCTCTACTCGATGGCCCTGGCCCTCGGCACCTCGCTCGCCGCCGCAGTGACCGTGCCCATGACCAATGCGCTGGGCGGCAGCTGGAAGGCGGGCCTCGGCATCTGGGCCGTGCTCGCCGCCGCCGCGATCCTGCCCTGGATTCCGCTGGTACGGGACCGGCGCGGTACCTCCGGGCAGTCCGCCGCCCACCACCGGGACGTCCCGGCTCTCAGGATCACCCGCAGCCGTACCGCCTGGGGCCTGGCCTGCTTCTTCGGTCTGCAGGCCACCGCCGCGTACATCACCATGGGATGGATGCCGCAGATCTTCCGCGACGCGGGGGTCTCGGCCGGTACGGCGGGCGTTCTGCTCGCCGTGACCATGGCGATGGGCGTGCCGCTCGCCTTCGTCATCCCTGGAGTCGCCACCCGGATGAAGACCCAGGGCCCGATAGTCGTCCTCCTCGGCAGCTGCGGGCTCATCGGATACGCGGGCCTCTACCTCGCACCGGCCGGCGGGGCCTGGGCCTGGGCGCTGCTCCTCGGTATCTCGAACTGCGCCTTCCCGCTCGCCCTGACCATGATCGGCATGCGGTCCCGCAGCGGCGCCGGAGTGGTACGGCTGTCCGCGTTCGCACAGTCCACCGGGTATCTGATCTCGATCCCCGGCCCGCTGCTCGTCGGCGTGCTCCATCAGCACAGCGGTGGCTGGGGGCTGCCGATCGCACTGATGGCGGGCCTCATGGTGCCGCAGATGGTGGCCGGAGTCCTGGCCGGGCGGGACCGGACGATCGAGGACGAATGCTGAGATGCGAGACTGAGCCCATGTCTCCTGTGCTCGACCCGAATCCCCAGAACGGTCAGAAGAAGCTCCTCCTCGTGCTCGGGGCGATGCTGCTGGTCACCGTGATCATCGCGGTGATCGCCTCGGTCGCATCCCCCTGAGCCGCGCGGCCCCGACGGCCGATGGTGGGGCTGGCACCACCATCCCCTAGGGGGCCAGGGTCAGGGTCGAGTGGGTGGGTCACCGGATGGGACCGGCGCCCCCGCATCCGTAGGTTCTGGGTATCAGAACCGATGACCCACGGAGGCGGACATGTCGGCCCGTACGCACACCCGGTCCACCCATCCGGCCACGGGCGGCGTCGAGGTCCGGCTGCCGTGGTGGGCCGTCGCGCTGCCCGCGATCGCGTTCGCCGCGCTCCTGCTGTTGATCGTGGGATCCGGCGAGGCGCACGCGGCGACGACCGACCCCGCGGTCGGCCGGTTGCTTGAGCGAATCATGACCCTGATGACCCGCTGACGGCGCCCGCGCCCACTGCAGGAGCCCTTCAACACCCTGCGCCGGGCGGCACATTTCGTGCGAAGCTGAGGTGTATGAGCGTCGATACACCTCGCAGGATCGTCCTTCTCAGGCATGCAAAGGCGGAATGGTCGCAGGATTCCGACCATGAGCGGCCGCTCGCGGAGCGCGGCCGCAAGGATGCCCCCGTCGCAGGCCGCAAACTCGTCGACTCCGGGATCGTCCTCGATCTGGCCCTCTGCTCGACCGCTGTCAGGACGCGCGAGACGTGGAAGCTGGCGGTGCACGAGATGCCGCACCGTCCCAGGACCGTGTATGAGGAGCGACTGTACGAGGCGTCTCCCGGCGAACTGATCGCCCTGATCAACGAGACCCCCGACGATGTGCACGACCTTCTGGTGATCGGCCACAACCCCGGTATGCACGCCGTCGCCGACGCCCTCTCGGAATCGGCCGAGGGCGACGCCCTGGCCCGGATGAACCGCGGCGGTTTCCCGACCGCCGCCTTCGCCGTCGTCGAGTTCTCCGGTTCCTGGAAGGGCGTGGAGCACGGAGTGGGCAAGCTGGTCGAGTACTGGACGCCCAACGACTGATCCCGCTGTCGTACGGCTCCCGCTGCCGTACGGTTTTCCGCTGTCGTACGAGCAGGGCCCCGGTACGGAAACGACCGGGGCCCTGCTCGTACGCGGGTACGCGTCAGTCGACGAGACCGTCGGCTGCCTCGACCTCCTCGCGGGTGATGCCGAGCAGGTACAGCACCGTGTCCAGGAACGGTACGTTCACCGCGGTGTGCGCGGCCTCGCGGACCACCGGCTTGGCGTTGAAGGCCACCCCGAGCCCGGCGGTGTTCAGCATGTCGAGGTCGTTCGCACCGTCACCGATCGCGACGGTCTGTGCCAGCGGCACCCCGGCCTGCGCGGCGAAACTGCGCAGCAGCCGGGCCTTGCCGGCCCGGTCGACGATGTCACCGACGACCCGTCCGGTGAGCTTTCCGTCGACCACTTCCAAGGTGTTGGCAGAGGCGAAGTCGAGCCCGAGCCGTTCCTTCAGATCGTCGGTGACCTGGGTGAACCCGCCCGAAACCACGCCCACTTGGTAACCGAGCCGCTTCAGCGTACGGATCAGGGTGCGGGCGCCCGGCGTCAGCCGCACCTCGGCGCGTACCTTGTCCACCACCGACACATCGAGCCCCGCCAGCAGCGCCACCCGCGCGTGCAGCGACTGCTCGAAGTCGAGCTCGCCGCGCATCGCCTGCTCGGTGACCTCGGCGACCTTGTCCTCGCAGCCGGCATGGGCGGCGAAGAGCTCGATGACCTCGTCCTGGATGAGCGTCGAGTCGACGTCCATGACGACCAGCCGCTGCGCCCGGCGGCTCAGCCCGGCCGACACCACCGCCACATCGACACCGATTCCGGCGGACTCCGTCGCCAGCGCCGTCCGCAGCTCCTCGGTCCCGGTGCCGGACACCGCGAACTCGACTGCCGTGACCGGGTACTTCGCGAGCCGGAAGATCCGGTCGATGTTCCCGCCGGTCGAGGTGATCGTGGCCGCTATGGCGGCGGTCGACTCCGCGGTCAACGGGTGCCCGAGCACCGTCACATGGGAGCGTCCGTAGCCGCGCGGCCGGTTGTCACCCGTACCGGAGATGATCTCGGCCTGCAGCTTCAGCGAATCGGCCCAGCTGTGCACGGTCGCCCGCAGGTCGCCCTCGGTGGTGCCGCCCGCGGTCGGGGCGGTGACCAGCACGCACAGGACGATGCGGCCACGGGTGACGACCTGCTCGATGTCGACGACATCGACCGAGTAGGCGGCGAGGGTGTCGAAGAGCCCGGCAGTGATCCCGGGGCGGTCCTTCCCGAAGATCTTCACGAGAAGGGTGGGTGTGTCCGTGCCCTGACGGGACTCAGGAGGCTCAGGAAACGGGGAAGACTGAGGTGGCTGAGGTGCGCTCATGGTGCTCCCACCGTATCGGTCCGCCTCATCGCGCCGGAGGCCCGTCCCGAGGACCGGACAGCGCGTCGTCCCCGTACGCCCGCCCGGAGCACAGGCAGGCGACGGACGGCATGCGCTCGGGCACGCCCGGCGACCGAGGGCGGATCCGAGTGGACCCGGATGCCTCGGGCCGGCCTGTTCGCTCACGATCCGCACGCACTCATGCGCACTCATGGGACTTGCCACTCTCCGAGCCCGTTCCTCCCGGTTCGACGGCACAACGACGCAGGTCTCGGCTGGGTCTTCACCTCGCCCGACTTTCGTATCGGGGACTGCTCCTGGAATAGTTCCCCACGATGTTCAGCATCCCTAGACTCCCTGTGATGGGGGTAACTCGGGGGACAACTAGTGGGGCGCGGAGTGCCGGAACTCGTACTGGAATTGAATGGCAGGACCTGGACGCTCGATCCGTCCAGGTCGTACACCCTTGGGCGCGATCCGCAGGGCGACCTGACGATCGACGACGCCAGGGTGTCGTGGCGGCATGCCACGATCAGCTGGGGGGGCCACAGTTGGTTCATCGAGGACCACGGCAGCACCAACGGCACCTATGTGCAGGGCCGACGGATCCATCAACTGGAAATCGGGCCCGGCTCCGCCGTGCACCTGGGCAATGCCACTGACGGACCGCGGCTGAGCATCGGCGCCGCAGCGGGCGCCGATGTGTACAGCGGGCAGGGTGCGGGTGCGCAGCAGGCCCCCGTCCAGCAGCCCCAGCAGGGTGGCGTCGGCTGGCCCGGCCAGCAGGCCCCCGTTCCGCCGCAGCAGCAACAGCCGCAGCAGCAACAGCCGCAGCAGGGCTGGCAGCAGGCCCCTCAGGTCCAGCCGCAACAGCAGCCCGCGCAGCCCCAGCAGCCCCAGTTCCCGCATCAGCAGGGCATGGCGAGGACGCCCCACGCGGGCGGGCCCGGCGGTGTCGCGGGGGCCCCGCCGGTGTACGGCGACCGCAGTCCGACCACGTTCCACCAGCTGGCCCTCGGCCGCGTCATGCGCATCGGTCGTGCGCTCGAGAACGAACTGGTCGTCTCCGACCTCCAGGTCTCGCGCCACCACGCCGAGTTCCACGCGACGCCCGACGGCCGCTTCGAGATCCGTGACCTCGGATCCCACAACGGCACCTACGTCAACGGCCAGCCGCTCTCCAAGTCCGGCTCCGCGCTCATCGGCCCGAACGACATCGTCGGCGTCGGCCACTCGACCTTCCGCCTGGTCGGCGACCGGCTGGAAGAGTTCGTCGACACCGGTGAGGTCTCCTTCTCCGCCCGCCACCTCACGGTGACGGTCGACGGCGGGAAGCAGATCCTCAAGGACGTCTCCTTCGGCGTCCCGGAGAAGTCGCTCGTCGCGGTCATCGGCCCGTCAGGATCCGGCAAGTCCACCCTGCTCAAGGCGCTCACCGGCTACCGGCCCGCCAACCAGGGCGATGTCCTCTACGACAACCGGAACCTGTACAAGCAGTTCGCCGAACTGCGCCAGCGCATCGGTCTGGTCCCGCAGGACGACATCCTGCACAAGGAACTCACGGTCACCAAGGCCCTCAAGTACGCGGCCAAGCTCCGCTTCCCCGCGGACACCACCGAGGCCGAGCGCCAGGCCCGGATCCTCGAGGTCCTTGCCGAGCTCAAGCTCGACATCCACAAGGACAAGAAGGTCACCTCGCTCTCCGGCGGCCAGCGCAAGCGTGTCTCCGTGGCCCTGGAGCTGCTCACCAAGCCGTCGCTGATCTTCCTGGACGAGCCGACCTCCGGCCTCGACCCGGGCATGGACCGCGATGTCATGCAGCTGCTGCGCGGCCTGGCCGACGACGGCCGTACGGTCCTCGTCGTCACGCACTCCGTCGCCGAGCTGGCGATCTGCGACAAGCTGCTCGTCATGGCGCCGGGCGGTTCCGTCGCCTACTTCGGCCCGCCGGAGGAAGCGCTCAACTTCTTCGGCTACACCACCTGGGCCGACGTCTTCTCCGCGTTCGAGAACTACCGCGACTACGACTGGGCGGGCCGCTGGCGCGGTTCGCAGCACTACCAGATGTACGCCGCAGACATCGACGCCGTCGCCGCGCAGTCCGTACACATGCCGCCCCCGCAGCAGATGCGCCCGCCGAAGCCGCAGAGCTGGGCGGCCCAGCTGTGGACGCTGATGCGCCGCTACGTCTCGGTGATCGCGTCCGACAAGGGCTTCATGGGCCTGATGGTGATCCTGCCCGCCGTGCTCGGCGTCGTCAGCGTGGTCATCCCGGCCGACTTCGGCCTGGCCCCGCCGAAGCCGCCGTCCCGGTTCAACGGAGCTGCCGGAACGATCATGCTGATCCTCGCGGTCGGCATGTGCTTCTCCGGTGCGGCCAACTCCGTACGAGAACTGATCAAAGAACGCGTCATCTACGAACGGGAACGGGCCACCGGTCTGTCCCGCTCCGCCTATCTGATGTCCAAGGTGATCGTCCTCGGCGTGATCACGGCCATCCAGGGCGTCATCATCTGCGGCATCGGCTTCGCGACCCGCGAGCTGCCCGCAGAGGGCCTGATCATGCCGCCGGCCGTCGAGCTCTGCCTGACGATCATCGTGCTCGGCTTCACCTCGATGATGTTCGGCCTGGTGATCTCCTCACTGGTGAAGACCGCAGAGAAGACCATGCCGCTGCTGGTCATGTTCGCCATCGTCCAGGTCGTCTTCACCGGCATCCTCTTCCAGGTGTACGGATCGCCCGGCCTGGAGCAGTTCGCCTGGCTGATGCCGTCCCGCTGGGCCATCGCCGGCGCGGGCACGACGCTCGACCTCTCGCACCTCATGGCGCCGTGGGACCCGAAGAACCCGACCGACCTGGACCCGCTGTGGGAGCACTCGGCCGGTCAGTGGGGGATGAACATCTCGGTGCTGCTGCTCCTCGGCATCATCTGCGGCGTCGCGGTCGCGCGACTGCTGCGCCGCCACGAGCCCGAGGTCATGCGCAAGTAGGCGCGGGCACCGGCACGGAACGCCGAAGGGCGGCACCCCATGCGGGGCGCCGCCCTTCGGCGTGTGCGTATGTCGTCCGAGGACGTCCGGAGCCGATCAGTACGCG
The DNA here is from genome assembly GCF_042882185.1 of Streptomyces sp. NPDC058239. NCBI lineage: Bacteria > Bacillati > Actinomycetota > Actinomycetes > Kitasatosporales > Streptomycetaceae > Streptomyces > Streptomyces sp. NPDC058239. Next base: position 11,394 of record NZ_JBHVWS010000001.1, on the reverse strand, counting down.
CTGTTGACGTTGTCGATCGAACCGTAACGGTCGGCGGCGTAGTTGGCCGCGGCGGTGATGTTGGCGACCGGGTCGTAGATGTTCGTCGAGGTGCCGGGGACGTGGTACGCGTTGAACGTCGGCTGGATGACCTGCAGCAGGCCGCAGGACGGGGTGCCGTTCTGGGCGTTGATGTCCCAGCCGTTGACCGCGTTCGGGTTACCGGTGGACTCCCGCATGATGTTGCGGTGCAGACCGTCGTACGAGCCGGGGATGCCGTGGGCCTTCATGATGGCCAGGGCCTGGTTGATCCAGCCGTTCAGGTTGTTGGCGAAGACCGGGGTACGGGCCGCGGAGCGGCTGGCGGCCTGCGTCTCGGTGCGCTCGGCGACGGCCTTGGCCTTCACCCGGGCGGCGGCCTCGGCCTTCGCCTCGGCACGGGCCTTGACCTCGGCAGCGGCGGCGGCCTTGGCCTTCGCGGCGGCCTGGGCCTTCGCCTTGACGGCGGCGGCCTTCTTGGCCCTGGCGAGGTCGGCGGCCTTCACCAGCTTCTCGGCGGTGGAGTGCTGCTCGATGATACTGGCCTGCACGGCCTTGACCTGCGGAGTACCGGCGACCGATGCCAGGACCACGGGGGCGGCGGACGCAGGGGTCTGCGCCTCGGGCTTGCCTTCGGCATTGGCGGGGACGAGCGAGAACGAGAGCGATGCGACAGCGATGGCGGAGATACCCGCGACGGAGAGCTTCTGGGTCTTGTTCAGGCGACGACGGCTGCCGGGGATGCTGGACACGGACATACAGGACCTCTAACGAATCGCGGGAGTCCTCACGGAGGACGAAGACGGGAAGCGGTGTTTTCGCATCTCCGTCGGGGACGAGTGCAATTCTTAGCGCCAGCAAAATCCCGTGGCAAAGGTGTGACGTACGACCCCGGATAGTGGATCACGGCCGCGCTCGAACGTGACGGTCCGCGCTCATGCCCACTGATGTGGCGCTTATGTATCCACTAGCCGGCTTCGTAAGTGACGTGGGTCCTATGCCCGGCCTCACATCGACCGTGTAACGAACTCACCAACCGTTGCTGCAGCAATTCAGATTGTGAGCTTCCGGCTCTCGGAGCGGTGGATGGACACCCTCGGACTCATGTCGGAGGTACCGATGGCGCAGCTCCCGGGCGGATCCGGACGCCAGGGCATCCCGCCCCGCGACCGCTGCCGGCATCGGCAGATGCGAGGCCTCAGGCTTGTGCGGCCCGGTCGGCGGACCGTCCGCCGCCCGCACGCCCCGCTGCGGTGTCACCACCAGATCCGTCCACCCCGAGGCTGCCCGCACACCCCGTCCGCCCCGGCCGACGACTCCAGTGCCCGCGCCGCCGTCGTACCGACCGCGACGATCCGCCTGCCCGTCTCCCGCCATCGCCCGTCCGCCCAGGTGCTCCGCGAGACGCTCCGGGTACGGCGGCTCGTGCGCCTTGCGCCGACGCCCCCCCGAGTGCGGCGTCAGCGGGGCACGAGCCGGGCGGTGACCGGTCGCGCCACAAGGCACTTCGGCCCGGGCCGACAGGACCTGGACCGGACCTAGTCCCTGCGTCCCGATCGGCACCGTCCACAGGCGGATACGGCGTCCCAGTCCCGCCGGTACGGTGAGGCCATGAGTCATCGCCCACAGTCGGGCCTCGCGGCGGTGAGCGCCGCGCTGCTCGCCATGAGCCGGCATCTCGAAGTGCGTGATGTCCTGAAGACGATCGTCGCCTCGGCCCGCCGGCTGCTGGACGCCGAGTACGCCGCCCTGGGCGTTCCCGACGACCACGGCGGCTTCGCCCAGTTCGTCGTCGACGGCGTCAGCGACGAGCAGTGGAAGGCCATCGGTCCCCTGCCCCGGCAGCACGGCATCCTCGCCGCGATGCTCCACGAGGCGAAGCCCGAGCGACTTGCCGACGTCCGCAAGGATCCCCGCTTCGAGGGCTGGCCCGCCGCCCACCCCGACATGTCCGACTTCATCGGCCTGCCCATCAGGGACGGCGACGAGATCATCGGCGCACTCTTCCTCGCCAACAAGCGCTGCCCCAAACCCGAGGGCAGCTGCGGCTTCACCGCCGAGGACGAGGAACTGCTGTCGATCCTCGCGCAGCATGCGGCGATCGCCCTCACCAACGCCCGGCTGTACGAACGCAGTCGCGAGCTCACCATCGCCGAGGAGCGCTCCCGGCTCGCCCATGAGCTGCACGACGCGGTCAGCCAGAAGCTCTTCTCACTGCGACTGACGGCCCAGGCCGCCACCGCCCTGGTGGACCGCGACCCGGCTCGCGCCAAGGGCGAGCTCCACCAGGTCGCCGCGCTCGCCGCGGAAGCCGTGGAAGAGCTGCGCGCCGCCGTCGTCGAACTGCGCCCGGCCGCGCTCGACGAGGACGGCCTCATTGCCACACTCCGTACCCAGATCCAGGTCCTGGACCGTGCCCACGCGGCCCGGGTCACCTTCGAGAGCCTGGGCGTACGGGCCCTGCCCGCCGCCCAGGAAGAAGCCCTGCTCCGGGTCTCCCAGGAGGCCCTGCACAACGCACTGCGCCACTCGGGCGCCGAGCACGTCGACGTCACCCTGGCCCGGCACGGCAGCGGCACGCTGCTGCGGATCACCGACGACGGCAGTGGCTTCGAACCCACAGCGACCCGGCAGGCAGGCCGCCACCTGGGCCTGGTGTCGATGCGGGACCGCGCAAGCGGTGTCGGCGGAAGGCTCACCGTTGAATCGGCGCCCGGCAAGGGCACCACGATCGAGATGGAGGTACCCGGTGGCTGACAAGATCATCAGGGTGCTGCTGGTCGACGACCACCAGGTGGTCCGCCGCGGTCTGCGTACATTCCTGGAGGTCCAGGACGACATAGAAGTGGTCGGCGAGGCGTCCGACGGCGCCGAGGGAGTGGCCAGAACCGAGGAGCTCCGCCCCGACGTCGTCCTGATGGACATCAAGATGCCCGGCACCGACGGGATCGAGGCCCTGCGCAAGCTCCGCGAGCTGGAGAACCCGGCCAAGGTCCTCATCGTCACCAGCTTCACCGAGCAGCGCACCGTAGTCCCCGCTCTGCGAGCCGGAGCTTCCGGTTACGTATACAAGGACGTCGACCCGGACGCCCTGGCCGGCGCCATCCGCTCGGTGTACGCGGGCCACGTCCTGCTCCAGCCCGAGGTCGCGGGAGCCCTGCTCGCCCAGGACGACGCGGGCGGCGGTACGGGCCGGGGAAGCACCCTCACCGAACGGGAGCGAGAGGTACTGGGCCTGATCGCCGACGGCCGGTCCAACCGCGAGATCGCGCGAGCACTGGTCCTCTCCGAGAAGACCGTCAAGACACACGTCTCGAACATCCTGATGAAGCTGGATCTCTCGGACCGGACCCAGGCGGCTCTCTGGGCCGTCCGGCACGGGGCGGCGGGCTGACCGGCACCGAAGCGGACTGTCTCCCTCCGGACCGAGATTCATACTGTCGGGTGTATGTCACCCGGACGGCGCAACCTGTTCGACCCCGAGGCGTTCTCCAGGGTGCTGCGGCGGCTGGCCGCAGCCACGCTAGGAGGATCCTGAAGTGAAGAACCTGAAAAAGGCCGCAGCCGTCACCATGATCGCCGGTGGAATCATCGCCGCCGGTGCCGGCGCGGCCTCCGCCACCGGCCACGGCGCCGGCGCCCACGGTGCCGCGACCCACTCCCCGGGCGTGGTCAGCGGCAACGTCGTCCAGGTCCCGGTGCACATTCCGGCGAACGTGGTCGGCAACACCGTCAATGTGATCGGCCTGCTCAACCCGGCCTTCGGCAACTTCGGCCTGAACGGCTGACCGACCTCACGGTCCCGTGTCGCCGGGCGCACCGAGCCCGCCCGGCGACATCCGAAGCCCACTCCGGCACGCTCGATCCGTCCGGCGATCGAGGACGAAACGGCTCCCGGACGGCTCCGGGCAGCAAGGCATCTCGCCCAGGACTATCGTTCCCGCTCCTCCACATACGCGTTGTACGCGGCAACCTGCGCCCGCCGGGCCACCCGCTCCACCGGCCTCAGCGCCTCCTGCCGAGCCGAGATCTCCGACGCGCTCACCGCCCCGCCGTGCCCGTTCTCGTACGCCACCGAGATCAACAGCCCGACCCGCTGCGCCAGCTCCAGCACCCGCACCGCCCGCGGCGGATACCCCGGAGCCAGTACCTCGCGCCCCCGCTCCGTCCGCGCCCGGTACGCATCCACCGCCGCCTCCGCCACCGGCCCGGAACCGGCCACATCCAACCGTGACAGCACCGCTGTCGCATCCCGCAACGCCTCCGCGAGCTCCCGCTCCGCCTCACCCAGCGACGGCACATCGGCCGGCGGCGCCTCCCGTACCGGCAGACAACGCCACACCACCTCGACGTGCAGATCCCCGTCCGGGCCCACCTCACGCACCTCGGGAACCAGCCCGTACGGCGCACCGAACGCGACCACCGCCTCCTCGGCGTCCAACGCCCGCGCATTGAAGTCCGGCGGCCCGCTCAGTCCCAGCGGATGCCCGGGAGCCGGCAGCGCGACCCGGAAACCGGTCACCCCCAGACCCCGCAACCGTCCGAGCGCCAGCGTGAGCCCGACAGGCCCCGTCTCACCCGGCAGTCCCTCGACGCGGTGCACCGCGTCCTCCCCGACAATGGCGAGCGCCGCGTCGTCCGGCGACACAAGTCCGGCCAGCAGTGCGTTTCCCCAAGCGGCCAGCAGCCCTGAGCGTGGTTCCGAAAGCATGGGAACAGCCTAGGGAACGGACCCGGGGCCTGTCGTCACACGGGCCCAGCGCCGGGAGCTCTCCTGCGGTGGCGTAGATTTCCCTGGGAGCTGTGCCCACAGGCACGCGACGATCTCGACACTGCATGGGGAGACAACGCGCCATGAGCGATGTACTGGAGCTGGTGGACGTATCCGTGGTCCGCGACGGACGCGCTCTGGTGGACGACGTCTCCTGGCAGGTCAAGGAGGGGGAGCGCTGGGTCATCCTCGGCCCGAACGGCGCCGGCAAGACCACCCTCCTCAACATCGCGTCCAGCTACCTCTTCCCGAGCACCGGCACCGCCAAGATCCTCGGTGAACAGCTCGGCGGCGTCGGCACCGATGTCTTCGAACTCCGCCCGCGCATCGGTATCGCGGGCGTCGCCATGGCCGAGAAGCTGCCCAGGCGCCAGACCGTTCTGCAGACGGTGCTCACCGCCGCCTACGGCATGACCGCCACCTGGCACGAGAACTACGAAGCCGTCGACGAGGAGCGCGCCCGCGCCTTCCTCGACCGGCTCGGCATGACCGAGTACCTCGACCGCAAGTTCGGCACCCTGTCCGAGGGCGAGCGCAAGCGCACCCTGATCGCCCGCGCCATGATGACCGACCCCGAGCTGCTGCTCCTCGACGAGCCCGCCGCGGGCCTCGACCTCGGGGGCCGAGAGGACCTGGTCCGCCGCCTCGGCCGACTGGCCCGCGACCCGTACGCCCCCTCCATGATCATGGTCACCCACCATGTCGAGGAGATCGCCCCCGGCTTCACCCACGTCCTGATGATCCGCCAGGGCAAGGTGCTCGCCGCGGGCCCCATGGAGACCGAGCTCAGCTCCCGCAACCTCTCCCTCTGCTTCGGCCTGCCGCTCGTCGTCGAGCACACCGGCGACCGCTACACGGCCCACGGACTGCCGCTCTCGTAGCCGCAGCCGGACGACGCTTCCGGACACAACGCCGCAGCCGTCCGCCCGCGCCCTGTCCGCGAGGGCACCCGCAGTCCTACGATGACCACGTGGACATCGACGCGTGGGTGTGGTGGCTGATCGGCGCGGTGGGACTGGGCATCCCGCTCGTCCTGACCGCGATGCCCGAGTTCGGCATGTTCGCCGTCGGAGCGGTCGCCGCGGCAGTCGTCGCGGCACTCGGCGGCGGTATCGTGGCCCAAGTACTGGTATTCGTCGCGGTCTCCGTGGCCCTCATCGCCGTGGTCCGCCCGATCGCCGCCAGACACCGTGACGACCGGCCCCAACTCGCCACCGGCATCGATGCGCTGAAAGGCCGTCAGGCCGTCGTCCTGGAACGGGTCGACGGCAGCGGTGGCCGGATCAAGCTGGCCGGAGAGATCTGGTCCGCCCGTGCACTCGACGAGGGCCAGAGCTTCGATCCGGGCCAACAGGTCGATGTCGTCGACATCGACGGAGCTACGGCAGTCGTCATGTGACCGAACTACCCGCACAGCAGAGCGCGTTCTGTCAGACTCGATGTCGATCATCATGAGATCGGGGCCGTCGAGGCATACGGCCCCTCCCGCGATCTCGACCTCGATCATCGCGATCCGTCGGCAACCGAAGGGCAACGAGGAACACGATGCAACCGATCATCATCGTCCTGATCATTCTGGTGGTGCTCGTCTTCATCGCCCTGATCAAGACGATCCAGGTCATCCCGCAGGCCAGCGCCGCCATCGTGGAGCGCTTCGGCCGCTACACCCGCACGCTCAACGCAGGCCTGAACATCGTCGTTCCATTCATCGACTCCATCAGGAACCGCATCGACCTCCGTGAACAGGTCGTGCCGTTCCCGCCCCAGCCGGTGATCACCCAGGACAACCTGGTCGTCAACATCGACACCGTCATCTACTACCAGGTGACCGACGCAAGGGCCGCGACCTACGAAGTCGCCAGCTACATCCAGGCGATCGAACAGCTCACCGTCACCACCCTTCGCAACATCATCGGTGGCATGGACCTGGAGCGGACCCTGACCTCCCGTGAGGAGATCAACGCCGCCCTCCGCGGAGTCCTCGACGAGGCGACCGGCAAGTGGGGCATCCGCGTCAACCGCGTCGAGCTCAAGGCGATCGAACCGCCCACCTCCATCCAGGACTCGATGGAGAAGCAGATGCGCGCCGACCGCGACAAGCGCGCCGCGATCCTTCAGGCCGAAGGAACCCGGCAGTCCGCGATCCTCACCGCCGAGGGCGAGAAGCAGTCCGCGATCCTGCGTGCCGAAGGTGAGGCCAAGGCCTCGGCCCTGCGCGCCGAGGGCGAGGCCCAGGCCATCCGTACGGTCTTCGAGTCCATCCACGCCGGCGACCCGGACCAGAAGCTTCTCTCGTACCAGTACCTCCAGATGCTCCCGAAGATCGCCGAGGGCGACGCCAACAAGCTCTGGATCGTGCCCAGCGAGATCGGCGACGCCCTCAAGGGCCTCAGCGGGGCCTTCGGCAACCTCGGCAACGGCGCCCCCGGATTCGACACCGGCAAGGAACGCCGAGAGCAGCCCCCGGTCGACTGACGCGTACACGCCCTCGTGCATGATCAGTGCACCAAGCACCGATCATGCACGGGGGATTCGCCATGACCACCTGGGAGATGCTCGCCGTCTTCGTCGCGGGCATCAGCGCCGGCACGATCAACACGATCGTCGGATCGGGAACGCTGATCACCTTCCCGGTGCTGCTCGCCACCGGCCTGCCCCCGGTCACGGCCACCGTCTCCAACGCTCTCGGTCTGATCCCCGGTTCCATCAGCGGGGCCATCGGCTACCGCGAGGAACTCGCAGGACAGGGCCGCCGCGTCCTCAAGCTCGCCATCGGCGCCCTGATCGGCGGCCTCACCGGGGCCACCCTGCTGCTGGCCCTGCCCTCCACGGCCTTCGAGACGATCGTGCCGATCCTGGTGGCCCTGGCCCTCGTCCTGGTCATCCTGCAACCACGCATCAGCAAAGCGGTCCAGCGCCGACGCGAACACACCGGCACCCCCGCCCGCCCCGACGGCGGCCCGCTCCTCTTCGTCGGACTGATGCTTGCCAGCGTCTACGGCGGCTACTTCACCGCCGCCCAGGGGATCATCTACCTCTCCCTGATGGGCATGCTGCTCGACGACACGATGCAGCGTCTCAATGCCGTGAAGAACGTCCTGGCTGCCGTCGTCAACAGCATCGCCGCGCTCTTCTTCCTCTTCGTCGCGGACTTCGACTGGACGGCCGTCGCACTGATCGCGGTCGGCTCCGCGCTCGGTGGCCAGATCGGCGCCAAGATCGGCCGCCGCCTCAGCCCCATTGTTCTGCGCATACTCGTCGTCGCGGTCGGCACGGTCGCCATCGTCCAGCTGCTGCTCCGCTGACACACGGATGCCCACCTCCGCAAGGAGACGGGCATCCAATACGACAACATGCGTACGTCGACTACGCCGCGGTGCGGTCCAGCCACTCCGGCAGCGCCGACCGCTCGCCGGCCCCCAGCGCCAGCAGCATCGCCTCCGCCGGAGACGGTACGAACGGCTGCCGCAGCAGCGGCATCCCCGCCTGCTCCGGCGTCCGGGCCGCCTTGCGGTGATTGTCCTCGGCGCAGGACGCCACCGTGTTCAGCCAGGTGTCCTGACCGCCCTGGGCACGCGGCACCACATGGTCGACGGTGCTCGCCCGCCGCCCGCAGTACGCGCACCGGTGCTGGTCCCGTATCAGCACGCCCCTTCTGGACCACGGCGCCTGTCTTCGGAACGGCACCCGTACGTACCGGCAGAGCCTGATCACCCGGGGCACCGGAATGTCCACGGCGGCGCCACGCATACGGAGATCGGGGTGCGACTGCTCGACGACAGCCTTGTCCTGCAGAATCAGCACCACCGCACGGTTCAGCGTCACCGTCGACAGCGGCTCGAAGCTCGCGTTCAGTACCAGCGTGTCCCGCATCTCGCCCACCTCCCGTGTGCCGCCCGCCCCCTGGCAGGCCCGGATCAACTCTGGCCGGGCAGGCCGTGATGGACAACGCAATAAAAAAATGCCCTGCCCTGATCTCTCCAGGACCAGGGCAGGGCAAACAGCAGGGGAACTCTCGGATCACCGGGTACTAGGCGGGACCCATGTACTCACCGATCAGCTGAGCACGGCCCAGCGTGTGGAACCGCAGATTGAATCCGACGACCGCGGGCGACACATCACTGTCGACACCCAGCTTCTCGCTGTCCACCGCGTACACGGTGAAGACATAGCGGTGGTTCTCACCGGCCGGCGGCGCGGCACCGCCGAAGTCCTTCGACCCGTAGTCGTTACGGACCTGTACGGCACCGGCCGGCAGGCCTTCGAACTTCCCGCTGCCCGCACCGGCCGGCAGCTCCGTGACCGACACCGGGATGTCGAAGAGCACCCAGTGCCAGAATCCGCTGCCCGTAGGAGCATCGGGATCGAAACAGGTCACGGCGAAACTCTTGGTCCGATCCGGGAATCCCTCCCACCGCAGCTGCGGCGAGGTGTTCCCGGCCGCGAACACCTGGGCATCCGCCAGCACAGCCCCGGGCGCGAGATCCTCGCTCACCACCGTGAACGACGGCACCTCGGGATGGAAGTCGTGCGGCAGCGGCGCCCTCTTCGGCTCGGTCACGTCAGCACCTCTCCTGATCGCCCCACTGCTGTCAGCAGGTCTCCCACCGACCCTAGAGCCAGTTGCGCTGACCGCCGACCTGGGCGAGCCACTGATTGAGGTAAGCCGCCCAGTCGGTCCCCTGGAAGTCGTTCAGCCCGACCTTGAACGCGCGGTACGAGTCGCTGCCCTCACTGAAGAGCCCCGGCTTCTTGTCCATCTCCAGGACGACGTCCATCTCGCGGTCGTCCGCGACGAACGTCAGCTCCACCTGGTTCAGCCCGCGGTACTGCTGCGGTGGGAAGAACTCGATCTCCTGGTAGAACGGCAGCCGCTGGCGCGTACCGCGAATGTGGCCGCGCTCCATGTCCGCACTGCGGAAGCCGAAGCCGAGCTGTCCGAAGGCGTCGAGAATGGCCTGCTGGGCCGGGAGCGGGTGCACGTTGATCGGGTCCAGGTCGCCCGAGTCCAGCGCCCGCGCGATCTCCAGCTCCGTGGTCACGCCGATGTTCATGCCGTGCAGATGCTGACCGGCGAACATCGTGATCGGCGTCTCCCACGGAATCTCGAGCCCGAACGGTACGACGTGCACGGCACCGGCCCGCACCTCGAACGCGCCACCGAGCCGAAGCTTGGTGAACTCGATGTCCTGCTTCATCTCCGTGTCCTGGCCCTCGACCTCGACCCGGGCCTGCAGACCGACGGAGAGCCCCTCGATCTGCTGATCCACGGATCCGCCCTGGATCCGCACCTCTCCCTGGACGACCCCGCCGGGTACGACATTGAGTTCGGTCAGCTCGGTCTCCACCGACGCACCACCGGCACCCATGCTCGCGAGCAGCCGCTTGAAGCCCATGTTTACTCCTCCTTGGTCCTGACCCCTAGATACGCGCCACGACCGTAGTCGGTTCCCGGTAACCTCGAACGCCATGATCGAGGGCTTGGACCGTACGCCACTGACACGTGACTTCTTCGACCGCCCCGTACTGGACGTGGCACCCGACCTTCTGGGCCGGACTCTGGTGCGCACCACCCCCGACGGCCCCATCGAACTCCGTCTCACCGAGGTGGAGGCCTACGCCGGCGAGATCGACCCCGGATCGCATGCATTCAGAGGCCGCACCCCGCGCAACAGCGTCATGTACGGACCACCCGGCCACGCGTACGTCTACTTCACGTACGGCATGTGGCACTGCCTCAACCTGGTGTGCGGCCCGGAGGGCAAGGCCAGCGGTGTCCTGCTCCGCGCCGGAGACATCCAGGTCGGCGCCGACCTCACTCGTAAACGTCGAATCTCGGCCCGTAATGACAAGGAACTGGCCAAAGGCCCGGCCCGACTGGCCACCGCTCTCGATGTCGACCGCGCACTGAACGGCACCGACGCCATCGCCCACCCCGGCGCCCCGCTGTCCGTACTGCACGGCACCCCACCACCCCGCGACCAGGTACGCAACGGTCCGCGCACCGGAGTGGGCGGCGACGGAGCCACACACCCGTGGCGCTTCTGGATCGACGAAGACCCCACGGTGAGCCCCTACAGAGCGCATGTGCCACGCCGCCGCGCAACTTGACTCGCCCTTGGGGGCCGCCTAATGTAGTCCGAGCCGCTTGAAACGGGTACTGCTGTCGGTACGGTCCATCGGACCGCCCCGAGCATCCGGAAGCGGCCAACCACTACCTACGAATCACCCTGACGGGTGCGAATTCGGCATGCCGTAATTCGACCCCATCGGCTCGATTATGAGCTGCCAAGGAAATCGGTTAATGTAGTGGACACGCCGAAAGGCAAGGCCACTCCAAAGGCCATCAGAATTCAAATTCGGACCGGAAACGGAACGAAAAAGAATCTGGTAAGGTTGGAACCGCCGGAAAGGGAAACGCGAAAGCGAAGAACTGGAAAGCAACCCCGCTTCGACCGGGAATCGGACACGAAAGAGTCTGATAGAGTCGGAAACGCAAGACCGAAGGGAAAAGCCCGGAGGAAAGCCCGAGAGGGTGAGTACAAAGGAAGCGTCCGTTCCTTGAGAACTCAACAGCGTGCCAAAAGTCAACGCCAGATATGTTG